>JAJZDA010000042.1 GCA_021851525.1 Actinomycetes bacterium
CCGTGGCGCGCCGTCACGCGGCGCGGGCGCTGGCGCGGCCCAGCGGGACCACGTTGGCGGGCAGCGCCGTGGGGCGCTTGGAGATCTGCTTGGCGAGCCACTCCAGCGCCACCGGAGCCCCCGCCACGCCGCCGCTGATGTGGTCGATCCCGCCCCGGGTGACGTGCAGCTTGACCTGCGCGCCGAGCGACTGCCAGTCCTCGACCAGGCGCGCGCTGTGCTCGAACGCGACGATCTGGTCGTAACGCGCGTGGTGCAGCAGCACCGGCGCCTGCGGAGCCATCGTCCCGAGGCGGTTCTCCGCCAGGCGGGCGCGCCAGGCCGGCAGCTCCAGCACGTTGGGATCGGTCATCTGGTCAACGCGTGCGAACCGCGGCCCGTGCCAGGCGGCCTGAAAGACGTTTGAGTTACGCAGCATCTCCACCTGCTCACGGGCCCGCTCGCTGAGATAGGAGTCGAGGTCCAGCTCCGGGTACGCGGCCGAGTAGCCGATCGCTCCGTATGCCAGGAAGAACGAGAAGAAGCTGCCGTCGAGCCCCGGCCCGGCCAGCTCCATGTCGGCGGCGGCGGCGCCTGCCGCGACACCGACGAGCGCCAGCTCAGGCGCGTAGCGGGGATGCAGCTGAGCCGCCCAGCCGGCTGCGGCACCACCCTCGGAGTACCCGACGATCCCGCAGGGGGCGTCGCGCGTGAGCTCCTCAGGTGCGGCGTTGATCGCCGCACGCAGCGCGTCCAGCACGTTGTTGCCGAGCGCCCGGCCGACCATGTAGGCGTGGTCACCGGGCGTGCCGAGCCCCTGGTAATCAGTCACCACCACGGCGAAGCCGCGGGCCAGCACGTGGCCCATCAGGCTGGCCTCCCACTCCCGACCGCTGGCCAGCAGCCTCGAGGGCGCGGCATGGTCACCGATGCCGTGCGTGCCGACCGCGAAGCTGACCAGCGGCGTCGCACCACGCCGGCGTCGTCCTTCGGGCAGCAGCAGCGTCCCGGAGACCGCTGTCGGTTCGCCGACCGCCCCGGTGGAGCGGTAGAGGATCCGTTGCGCGCGGGCGCGCAACCGGACCCCGGGGATCAGGTAGGCGTCCATTGGCTCGGCTCGCAACAGCTCGCCGGGAGCGAGCTTGGCCAGGGCCGCCGAGCCCAGCGGCGAGCAGTAGAAGTCCGCGCTGCACGGCTTGCGGCGCCGCGGGGTCGAGACGACAGTCAGGTGCGAGC
Organism: Actinomycetes bacterium; assembly: GCA_021851525.1. GTDB lineage: Bacteria > Actinomycetota > Thermoleophilia > Solirubrobacterales > Solirubrobacteraceae > Palsa-465. Next base: position 1,216 of record JAJZDA010000042.1, read on the forward strand.
CGCTGGTCCGCAGATGCGTTCCCGTGGTCCGCAGCTGACCACCGGTGCGCTTGATCTGCGAGCCGGTACTACGGGCGATATCAAAGACACTCACGGTGAGCCTCCTTACTACGTGATGCCTCTGTTATCGACAACCTGAAACGACTTTGTGAGGCTTGCCACAAAGATCTTATTACGTCGCCCCGTCACCGTCTCCTGCGTTGCATGCATCCTGCGCATGAGCGAGCATCCTACGCCCCAGCCCGCCGGCCCGGGAGCGGCTGGCATGACCCGTGCGCCGCCCCTTTACCCGGGCGAGACGCCGCGGCGCTCAGGCTGCGGCCTGCTGCGCCAGCGGGTGGTGGCGGCGGATCTTGTAGAGCGTCGTGCGCTCGGCCGCAGGCCGGCCGGCACTGTGCGCGGCGGCGATCAGGTCCTGCGGGTCGAGCTTGACGCCGTGGTATGACCCGGCCAGACGGCTGATCGACTCCTCCATCAGCGTCCCGCCGAGGTCATTCACACCCCAGCGCAGCGACTCGGTCGCGGCCTCCAGGCCCATCTTCACCCAGCTGGCCTGCAGGTTGGTGATGGAACGCCCCAGCGCGAGCCGGAAGACGGCGGTGTGCTTGAGATTCTCCTCGGGGGAGATCTCCTCGATCCCGTGCGTGCGCCCCAGCAGCGTCTGGAAGGGGATGAAGGAGAGCGGCACGAACTCCGTGATGCCGCCCGTGCGCTCCTGCAGCTCGCGGATGATGCGCATGTGCTCAGCCAGCTCCCAGGGCTCCTCGATGTGCCCGAACATGACCGTCGCGGTGGAGCGCAGACCGACCCGATGTGAGGCCTCGATGATCTGCACCCAGCGCGCGACCGGCAGCTTGTTGGGTGAGATCCGCTCACGCACGCCGTCGTGCAGCACCTCGGCCGCGGTGCCGGGCGTCGAGCCCAGCCCGGCGTCACGCAGGCGCTTGAACACCTCCTCAGGCGGCAGCCCTGAGATGTCGCACATGTGCGCCACCTCCATCGGCGAGTACGCGTGCAGGTGGATGTCCACGCCGGCGCTGGCAGCCTCACGCTTGGCGAAGCGCAGCCAGTGCAGATATGAGTCGAGGTCCCAATCCGGGTGGATGCCCGACTGGATGCAGAGCTCGGTGGCGCCGAACTCAACCGCCTCCGCGACACGCCGCGCAAAGTCCTCCTCGGAATGCTCGTAGGCGTCCGGGGAGCGCTTGCCCTGCCCGAAGCCGCAGAACGCGCAGCCGACCGTGCAGACGTTGGAGACGTTGATGTTGCGGTTGACGACGAACGTGACGGTCTCCCCCGCGAGCTCTGCACGCAGCTGATCCGCGGCGGAGCGCAGCTCCTCGATCACCTCGGGACGCTGTTCGGCGAAGAGCGCGGTCAGCTCATCCGTGCTCAGCGCGTGGCCCGCCGCGGCTCTCGTGATCGCGCGACCGGCCACGTCCGGCGCGACCTTCAGCTCGCCGCGGCGGCCGCTGCCGCCGCGCGGGATGAACGACCAGTAATCGGTCCGGATCAGGTCCATCACGCCCTGCGAAACCCACTCGGGAGTGATGAACTCGGGGTAGACGCAGAGCCGCTCGGAGAGCGCGTAGCCATCGGCCGCCAGACGCTTGCGCACCTGAGACGGCGACGGGAAGGGATGTTCGGGGCTGATGTGATCACCATTGGCCGAGAGGCCGCCGAGGTCCGTGGCGCCCGCCGCGACCAGCTCAGGCCACCAGTCTGAGAGGTTGGGCGGCACCTGGATGCCAACTCCGGGCAGCAGCTCACGCGCGCTGCCAATCAGTTGCTTGAGGTCCTCAATCGTCACCGGCGTCGCCCATCCGGGGGCGTCCAGCGCCGGCCCGTGCCCGATGCCCGTGCGCCAGTACTCGGCTGCCGCGTCAGTGGCGATCTGTGCCGGCTCGCGCCCGTAGTAGCTCTGGTGCGGCACGAAGTTCTGGATGATCACCTCCTGCAGGTGACCGTACTCACGGTGCAGCTCGGCGAGCGCCTCGAGCGCCGCGATCCGCTCCGCATGGCTCTCCCCGATCCCGACGAGGATTCCGCTTGTGAACGGGATCTTCAGCCGCCCTGCCGCGCGGATCGTCTCCAGCCTGACCTCGGGATGCTTGGTCGGTGAGCCCTGGTGGGCAACAAGATCGGGGTTCACGGACTCCAGCATCAGCCCCTGGGAGGCGCTGACCTCGCGCAGCCGCGCGAGGTCAGCCTCGCCGAGCACACCGAGGTTGGTGTGCGGCAACAGCCCGCGCTGCAGCGCCTGCTCGCAGACCCAGACGACGTAGGCGACGAAATCCTCGAAGCCGAGTTGCTCGAGCTTCGCCCGCACGCCGGCGTTGACCTCCGGGCGCTCTCCGGTGAGCACCAGCAGCTCCTTGACGCGGTGGCGCTTGACCGCGCCGTCAAGCAGCGCCAGCACCTCCTCCGGCTCGTGGAGGTGCGCCTGATGGGTGGCGAAGGCGCAGTACTTGCAGTAGCAGCGGCAGGTGCGCGAGAGCGAGAGCGTGAGGTTGCGGCTGAAGGTGACGCGGCGGCGCATTCCTCCCTAATGTTAAGGAAAGTGATGAGGCGGGCCATGACAGGCGCAGTCACGGCCCTCGTGGCCGCCATCGTGTTGGGCGTCGGAGCTGCGAGCCGGCCCAACGGCTCACCCCCGCGCGGCAGCCAAACTCTGGCGCGCGCCGCCGCCGTCCACACGCAGCCGGCATCCCTGGTGCTGGACTTCACGCCCAACGCGATCCACAGCGGGATCTATCTGGCGATGGCCCGTCATTACGACAGGCGCAACGGCGTGGCGCTGCACGTGATCGTCCCGGGCGCGAGCACCGATGCGGTGAACCTGCTGTCCGCCGGCCGCGTGGACTTCGCGATCCTGGACATCCATGACCTCGCGCTGGCCGATGCGCAGGGCCGTCAGCTGGTCGGCATCATGGCCGTGGTGGAGCGGCCGCTGGCGGCGGTGATCGCCCAGGCGCGCTTCCACACTCCCAAGCAGCTGGCGGGGGCGCTGGTCGGCGTCACCGGGGCGCCAAGCGATCTGGCGGTCCTGCACTCGATAGTCGCGGGCGCCGGCGGTGACCCGGCCAAGTTGAAGACGATCACGATCGGCTATGACGCGGTCCCGGACCTGATCGACGGACGAGTCGCGGCCGCCACCGCCTTCTGGAACGACGAGGGCATCCAGCTGGCGCATGCCAAGCCCGGTGGCTTCAACGTCTTCCGGGTCGAGAACTATGGCGCGCCGCCCTACCCCGAGCTGGTCCTGTGCGCCACCCGCAGTGAGCTGCGTCGCGATCCGAGCCTCGCGCGCGGGCTGGTCCACGCGCTCAGTGAGGGCTACGCGGCGGTGCTGAGGAGCCCGGTGGCCGGCGAGCGGGCACTGGAGTCGCAGGTCAGCGGCCTCTCCGCCACCGCCGTCTCCGAGCAGTTGCACGCTGAGCTCCCCGCCTTCCTGCCCCGGGACGGAGGCGGCTTCGGATCGCTTCAGCCGTCGGTGCTGCGCGCCTGGGCCGGCTGGGAGCGACGCTTCGGGATCGTCAAGCGCACGCCGGACATCCGGACGATGTTCGACTCCGCTTTCCTGCCACGCTGAGCGTCACGCGAAGCTCGCCCGCGGCTGAGCACCGCGCGAACCCGGCGCGCGGCGACGCGCGCAGCAGTCCGTCAGGCCGGTTGCAGGCGTGCCACGTCGCGGCGTTTTCGCGGCGCTCCGACGCGCCCGGTCAGGGCCCGCAACGGTGTCTGCCCCGCCGGTGCTACTGGTAGCGCAGCAGCCGGAACTCTTCCCGGATTGACTCCGGGCGTCCCCACATCTGCACGACCTCGTGGCGACCGCTGCGCGTCTCACGCACCGCGATCTCACCGCTGATGCCGGCGTCATCAAGCAGCTTCAGCGCCGCATGCACGGCCGGCACCGAGGCCGCATGCCCAAAGCGGTGGGCGACTATCACGCGCCAGTGCCAGTCACTGCGCGAGTACGGCTGCGCGTTGCAGGTCACCAGCAGGGTGGCCGCCTCGATGTAGCGGCGCTCCTCGAAGATCCTCAGATCAAACTCGAGGTCGCTCCAGTCGTCGGGCAGCGAGTCAACGATCGTCGTGAACGTCTCAGCCAGGTTCATCGCCTGCGAACAGTAGCGAGCAAGCCCCCCGGACGGCCCCGAGGGAGCAACTGAGCGCCACCCCGGGCCGGCTCGAGGGCGCTCCCCAACCGGGCGGCGGGCGTGCCCTCGGGCGGCGCCCGCGAGCGGGCTGACGGCCGGCACCGGTCTGTCAAGCTAGATGGATGACGGCAACCTCGACGTTCACAGGCGACCACGCGACGCTGACCGAGGGGTGCGGACTGCTTGACCGCTCGCAGCGGGGCAAGCTCGCACTGAGCGGAGCCGGGGCCAAGGAGTTCCTGCAGGGGCAGGTCACTAACGACGTCAACGCGCTCACACCGGGACACGGCCTCTACGCAGCGTTCCTCACCCAGAAGGGCAAGATGCAGGGGGACCTGCGCGTCCTGGACAGCGGCGATGAGCTGCTGCTGGACACCGAGCGGGTGGCCTTGCAGGCGCTCTTCAACATGATCCGCAACTTCTCCCTGGGGCACGATGTGCAACTGCACAAGCGCACCCTGGAGTGCGCGCTGCTCTCTCTGATCGGTCCGCGCAGCGATGCGCTGCTGACCGGATTCGGGGCGTTGCCGGGAGCCTCTGAGCATGAGCATGTGGCGGTCACCATCGCCGGCGCCGAGGTCCGTGCGATCCGCACGGACCTCGGGATCGACCTGTTGCTCGACTCCGAGCGGCTCGCCGACGTGCGTGGCGCGCTGCTCGAGGCCGGGGCGCCGGAGGTGGGTGAGCAGGCCGCTGAGTGCCTGCGCATCGAGCACGGACGCCCGCGCTACGGCGTCGACCTGGATGACAGCGTGATCCCGCAGGAGGCCGGCCTGAACGCGCGCGCGGTGTCCTTCACCAAGGGCTGCTACGTCGGCCAGGAGACGGTGGCGCGGCTCTTCTACAAGGGCAAGCCAAACCGTGAGCTGCGCGGCCTGCGCAGCGACACGCAACTGGCGCCGGGCACGACGCTGCGCTACGCGGAGCGAGAGGTCGGCACGGTCACCAGCAGCAGCGTCTGCCCCAGGCTCGGGCCGATCGCCCTGGCGCTGGTGCGCCGCGAGGCTCCGGTCGGCTCGCTGGTTGCGGCCGGTGACGCGCAGGCGACAGTGGTGGAACTGCCGTTGCGCTGAGCGGCACGCGCCCGCTGACGGGAGCGAGTCCGCGCCGGCGGGCGGCAACAGATCCGCGCCCGCCGACGGGAGCACGTCGGCGCCGGCGGGCGGCGGTGGGCCTGCGCCATCCGGCCCGGCGCGGGATCGACCAACCTCGCGAACGCCTGTTGCTAACAGGGCTTCGCAAGGCCCTAACAGCCGACGCCGTCCGGGCGCGTACGATGCATCAGCATCATGCGATCCCTGCTGGGGGAAGGAGCCGTCTCATGAGCACCATCGCCGCCGTGACAGAGAAGCTGCGTGAGATCGACGCTGACGTCCAGCGTGCCTGGCAGGAGTACCACGAGTACCTGCGCGATCTCACCGGCCAGGAGTATGAGGACGCCGAGCCCGAGGCCTGGGAGCTGCTGCAGGATGAGCTGCAGGACATCGAGCATCGGCGGCTGATCCTCAGTGGCAGCGCGCCGCAGACGCTGGCCGGCTGACCGGGCAACCGGCCGTGGCCGACGTGCCACGGTGCTAAAACCCGGTAGGTGAGCATCGGCCGCCATCGCCATCGCCTGATCACCGAGGAGAACAGCCGCTGGTGGACGCTCGGCGCGATGTGTTTCGCGCTGTTCATGATGATGCTCGACAACACGGTCGTGAACGTCGCGCTGCCGTCGATCCAGCGTGACCTGCACGCCTCGCTCTCGGCGCTCGAGTGGACAGTGAACGCCTACACGCTGACGCTCGCCGTGATGCTGATCACGGGCGGGCGGCTCGGCGACATCTTCGGGCGGCGGCTGCTGTTCTTGACCGGCGTGGTGGTGTTCGGGCTCTCGAGCCTGGTGATCGGCTTCTCCCCCAACGACACGGTTCTGGTCGTGTTCCGCGCTGTGCAGGGGATCGGCGCGGCCTGCATGATGCCCGCCAGCCTGGCGATCATCACCCAGGCGTTCCCGCCGCATGAGCGCGGCACCGCGATCGGCACCTGGGCCGGGGTGAGCGCGCTGGCGCTCGCGATCGGGCCGGTGGTGGGCGGCTTCCTCACCCAGGACGTGAGCTGGCGCGCGATCTTCTTCATCAACCCGCCGATCGCGGTGGTGGCGGTGCTGGTGTGCCTGTTCGCGGCGCACGAGAGTCGCGATGAGAGCGTCGGGCGCAAGCTCGACTACCGCGGCTTCGCGCTCGTGACGATCGGGCTGACGGCGCTCGTACTGGCGCTGATCGAGGCCAACAGCTGGGGCTGGGGGTCGAGCCGCACGATCGCGCTGCTGGTCGGCTCGGCGCTGGTGCTGACGGCGTTCGTCGGCACGGAGCTGCAGGTGCCGCACCCGATGCTCGACTTCAGTTTCTTCCGCAACCGCACCTCAGCCGGCGTGAACATGGTGGCGTTCATCGTCAGTTTCGCGATGTTCGCTCAGTTCTTCTTCATGACGCTCTACATGCAGAACGTGATGAACCTCTCGCCGCTGGCGACCGGTGTGCGGTTCCTGCCCTCAACGCTGGTGCTGGTCGTGCTCGGCCCGGTCGCCGGGCGGCTGACAGACCGCATCGGACCACGGCCGCTGATGGTCACCGGGCTGATCCTGGTGGCAATCGCGATCTACATCGACAGCCACATCACGGTGCACAGCGACTACCTGGGGCTGCTGCTGCCGGGCTTCATCGTGATGGGGCTCGGCATGGGCACGGTGATGTCGCCGATGAGCACCGCGGCGATGAACGCCGTGGACCGCAGCAAGGCGGGGGCCGCGTCGGGCGTGCTGTCGATGAGCCGCATGGTGGGCAGCACCTTCGGCGTGGCGGTGATGGGCGCGATCGTGACGACCATCGGCCGCTCCAAGCTCGACCGCAGCCTGCCGCAGCTGCCGGCCCACGCGCGGGCGGCCATCGCCAGCGCGTTGGGCAGCGGCTCCGCCCCATCGGGCCACGTCGCCCCGGGCGTGCTCGCGGCTGTGCGCGAGGCGTTCGTCTCCGCCGTCGGCACGGGCCTGCTGGTAGGCGCGATAGCCACGCTCGTGGGCGCCGTGATCGCCTGGCTGCTGATCCAGAGCAGGCGCGCGACGCCACACGCCCCCTCGCCCGCTGGCGAGGGGGCTGCTGAACCGCTGGTGGCCGAGATCTGAGCGGATCCGTCCCGTCCCGTGACGGGCGGCGAGCGACCACCAGCGTCCGGCATCACGGGTGCGCTGACAGCAGCTGCCGTCACCGGTGGGCCGCGGCCGGGACGCGGTACCGCGTCGGCGGCAGGCTCACGCGGGAAAGCGACTCGGCGCCGGGGAGAGCGGCTCGGCGCTCCGCCCAGCGACGCAGGGCCGCCCGCAAGGGCCGGCATGAGAGTGTCAAAACGCACAATATGCCCCCGCGGCAGCGCATAGCATGGCCGGACTTCACGAGCGAGAGAGGGGAGCAGCCGTGGGCGTCGATCTGAGCCAGGTCACGCAGGTCACAACCGAGCCCGGTGAGCTGCCGCAGAGCATGCCCGCGTGGGTGATCCGCGACGGGCGCTTCGGTGAGCCGCGCGACGCGATCCAGCTCGAGCAGGTTGACGTGCCGCAGCCGGGCGCCTTCGAGGTGGTGGTGCGGGTGATGGCTGCCGGGGTCAACTTCAACAACGTGTGGGCCGCGCTCGGTGAGCCGGTGTCGGTCTTCCGCTACGGCGACCATCCGCAGTGGGGCCATCACATCGGCGGATCTGACGCCTCGGGGATCGTCTGGAAGGTCGGCGAGGGGGTCACCCGCTGGAAGCCCGGGGATGAGGTGGTGGTGCACTGCAACCAGGCCTCCTACGAGGACCCGGAGGTCCACGGGCTCAACCCGCTGGCGGCGCCCAGCCAGCGGATCTGGGGGTATGAGACCACCTGGGGATCGTTCGCGCAGTTCTGCAAGGTCCAGGCTCAGCAGCTGTTGCACAAGCCCCGGCACCTGAGCTGGGAGGACTCGGCCTCCTACGGGCTCACCTACTTCACCGCCTACCGGATGCTGATCGACCGCGCGCAGCTGCAGGCCGGGCATCGCGTGCTGGTCTGGGGCGCGGCCGGCGGACTCGGGGTGTTTGCCGTGCAGCTGTGCGCGCTGACCGGCGCGGACGCGGTGGGCGTGGTCTCCAGCGAGGAGAAGGGCCAGCTGATCGATCAGCTCGGGGCGGTCGCCCACATCGACCGCAATGAGTTCCTGGGCATGGTCCGTCGCGGCGGTGAGAGCGCGGAACAGGAGAAGGCCCGCTTCAAGGAGTCGCGGCGCTTCGTCGAACGTGTCGAGGAGCTGCTCGGCGGTGCCCCGGACATCGTCTTTGAGCATGTCGGCAGGGCGACGTTCCCGACCTCCGTGCTGGCCGTCAAGCCGTTTGGCAAGGTGGTGATCTGCGGCGCCACCACCGGTTACCAGCTCGACTTCGACGCTCGCTACCTGTGGATGCGCCAGAAGGAGATCCTCGGGTCGCACTTCGCCAACGCCTGGGAGGCGACCAAGGCCAACGAGCTGATCGAGGAGTCCAAGATCAGGCCTGTGCTGTGGCGGACGATGGCCTTTGGCGAGGTGGCGGAGGCCCACCAGCTGCTGCGAGACAACCGGCATCTGGGTAAGATCGCGGTTCTTGTCGGCGCGAGCGCCGAGGGTCAGGGCAAGCGTGCCGATGGCCCAGGAGCAATCCGAGCAGAAGTGGGAGCCTGATCAAGTGGCCAGAGGCGTAGTGCACATCCAGTGGTATGCGACGCTGTTCCGCGGCGACCTGTTTGCGGACGCAGTCGCCGAGTGGGCAGGGCCGGTTTCGCTGCAGTACGGGGCCACGCGCTACACCGTTCAGCGCTCGCTGGACGACGAGTACAAGATCCTGCAGCAGGTCTGGTTCGAGGGCAAGGACGACTGGTACCGCTACTGGGAGGGCGAGGAGATGAAGGAGTTCCGCGCCCGTTACTCCGGCAAGTACCAGATCCCGATCACCTACGTCTGGCATGAGGAGTACGCCGCCGGCGGCGCGCCCGTGCAGACGCTGCCTCCCGCTGACCTGGAGCCCGAGCCCTCCGGCGCCGCCTAGCGTCCCTCGCGGCGCTCGCCGGCCGGCGGCCGCCGGCCGTCCACCGGCAGCGGTCGCCGGCCCGCCACGATCGGCGGCTGCTCGCCGTCGGCCGGCAGCGGCCGTTCCCCGTCGACCGGCAGCGGGTGCCGGCCCGAGCCGGCGCTGCCGGAGACAGCGAGGAACGTCACCACGCAGATCCCCGCGGTGAGGAGCACCGGGATCCCGTCACCCAGCGCGTCGGCCGCGCCCCCGCCTGCGGTGGCGCCGACGATCTGGCCGATCGCCCAGGCGAGGTTCATCAGCCCCGCGCCGTGCGCCTGGTCGACGCCGTAGCGCTCTGAGACGTCGGCCAGCAGCGCCATCGCCGGGGCCCAGAAGATGCCGAGCACCACGAACGTCAGGATCACGAGCAGCCCGAGCGTCAGCGCGCTCCCCGGGACCGTGAAGAGCGCCATCGTCACCGCCGTGCCGATCAGCCCGGTGCGCAGCGGCAGCAGCCGGCCGTGACGGTCGGAGATGCGACCGACGGGGGTTGCGATCACCGTCTCAATCCCAGCCGCGATCAGGAAGATCAGGCCGATCACCCCGGCGCCGGCGCCGAAGCGGTGCAGCTGCAGCGGTGCCAGCACCTCGAGCACGCCTGAGACCAGCGCCGGGATGACCATCAGCCACATGGCGACGAGCATGTCGCGACGCCGCAGCACGCCCAGTGCCTCCACCACCCCCTGCTCCGAGGATTCGGTGTGGTCGTCGATCGCGGCGACCGCCGCGACCATCAGCACGCACAGCCCGGCCAGGGCGCAGAACAGCACCGCGCGCCCGGTGGCGCTGGCCAGCGCGCCGATCACCGGCCCCAGCAGCGAACCGGCGGTGGCCCAGGCGATGGTCCTGCCCAGCACCTGCCCGCGCTGCTGCGCGGAGCTGGCGGCGACGATCCAGGCAATCGCGCCGGCCCACGAGCAGGAGCCGCCGAAGCCCTCGAGGAAGCGCGAGGCGTCGAGCGCCCAGGCGGAGCGCAACAGCCCGAAGCCGACGGTCGAGACCACGAGCATCAGCAGCCCGGAGAGGAGCGTGAAGCGCGGCCCGCGACGCACGGCCAGCGCGCCCCCGGGCAGCGCACCCAGGAGCGTGCCCGCGGCGTATGAGCCGGTCAGCACGCCCGCGGAGAACTTGGAGAGGTGCAGCTGATGGGTCAGCGCCGGCAGAAGCGGCGAGGTCACCGCGTAGAACGTCGTCTCGATGAAGACGGCGGCGCTGAGCACCACCAGCAGCCTGCGCTTCGTGTCGCCGGGGCTCAATCGCTCACCCGCAGCGCCAGCTCGAGCCAGAAGCGCTCCTCGGTGTCATCGAGGCGCTCGCCGAACAGCTCGCGCAGGCGCGCCAGCCGGTAGCGCGCGGTCTGCGGGTGGATCCCCAGGCGCTGCGCCACCGCCTGCAGGCGCCCCTGCTCCGCAAGCCACGCGGCCAGCGTCTCGCGCATGCGCGTGCGCGCCCCCTGCGACAGTCCCTGGAGCGCCGCCAGCCGGTCAGCCGCAAACTCCCGCGCCAGCGCCGGGTCGGCGTTGAGCAGCAGCTCACCGGAACGGTCGCGGGCGGCGATCAGCGGCCGCTCCCCTGTGCCCAGCGCGAGCGCCGCACGGGCGCGCGCGAAGCTGCGTGCGGCGTCGGGCCAGCTGACGGTCGTGCCCAGCGCGCCATGGACCTCCGCCGCCTGCACCGCGCGCTCCAGCTCAGCGCGACGGCCCGGCGCGTCCGGGTCGGGCACGATCACGCAGATCAGCTCGCCAATCTGGTCAGCCACGCAGCCCATCGGCAGGCGCAGCGCCGCAGGCGCCGCCTGCCCCTCCCCGGTGTCAAGCGCGACCGCGGCGAGCGTGCGTGGCAGCTCCCAGCCGGCCTCACGCGCAGCGATCGCCACGAGCTCACTCTCCGCCGCCGGCTCGCGGACGAGCAGGCGCACCAAGCGCCGGCGCGCGAGCTCAACGGCGCCGGCGGTGGCGGTCTGCTCGAGTGCATAGCCCTCCGCGGACTCGGCCGAGAGCACGTCTATGTAGGCGAAGATCGCCTCCGCCAGCATGTAGAGCGTCGAGGGCTCGAGGCCCGCGGCCTCACCGGCGGCGGCGGCGCGCCGCCAGGCCACCCGCGCGCCGATCCGGTAGGCGCTGAGCAACGACTCGAGGCTGCGGCCCGCGCGCATCTCGCCACGCCCCAGCCGCCGGTAGACGTCGGCGCGTGGCACCGGCCCACCGGCCTCGATCTCTCGCACCAGGTGCGCGAGCGCCTCCTCCACGCCGGCCCGCACGCCGACCCCGAACTCACCCTCGATCGGCCGTGAGTAGGCGGGCACGCTGCCGACCGCCTCGATGATCTCGGCGGAGAGGTCCGGGAGCAGCGGCAGCAGCACGGTGGCCACGCTCGCGGGCAGCTCATGCCAGGGTTGATCGGCCATTATTCATATCTCGATTACAAATTCTCGGCCGGCACTCATGCGCAAGCGTCAAGAATTTCATTATGGCGGGACGTAGCATCGACGCCGTGAGCCGCCTCCACAAAGCCGTGAACCTGCTGGGGGTGACGGTGCCGCCGGTCGGGCTGCTGGTCGCGATCGTGCTGCTCTGGGATCGCGCGATCGGCCCGCTGGAGCTCTCGCTGATGCTCGCCTTCTACGTGCTCAGCGGGCTGGGGGTAACGCTCGGCTTCCACCGTCTGTTCACGCATCGTTCGTTCGAGACCTCGCGCGCGGCCCGCGCGATCCTCGCGGTGCTCGGCTCGATGGCCGTTGAGGGCTCGGTGATCACGTGGGTGGCCGACCATCGCAAGCACCACACCTTCACCGACATCGAGGGCGACCCCCACTCCCCACATCTCAGCGGGCCGGGGTTGCTCGGCGCGATCCGTGGGCTGTGGCACGCGCACGTCGGCTGGCTGTTTGAGAGCGTCGGCCAGGCTGAGCGCGAACGCTTCGCGCCGGACCTGGTCAGGGACCGCACGCTGCGGGCGATCGACCGACTCTTCTTCCTCTGGGTGGCGCTGGGCCTGGCGCTCCCGTTCGGGCTCGGCTGGGCGATCGGCGGCACGCCCGGGGCAGCGCTCACGACGCTGCTGTGGGCCGGCCTGGTGCGCGTCTTCCTGCTGCATCACGTGACCTGGTCGATCAACTCGGTTTGCCACTTCTTCGGGCGCAAGCGCTTTGACATCGAGGACCAGTCGACCAACGTCTTCTGGCTGGCGCCGTTCTCATTCGGGGAGGCGTGGCATCACAACCATCACGCGTTCCCCACCTCCGCCTTTCACGGCCTGCGCCTGTGGGAGCGCCTGGCGGACCCCACCGGACTGCTGATCTCGCTGCTGGAGAAGCTCGGGCTCGTCTGGAACGTTGTGCGGATCAGCCCCGAGCGCCAGGCGGCGAAGCTCAGCTCAGCGGTCAGCGGAGCTGTGTCCGGCGGGATGCCGAGCGCCGGCGAGTCACGCTCCGCAGCGCCCAGCCCCGGCCTCTGAGCACCGGCGAGTCACGCTCCGCAGCGCCCAGCCCGGGCCTCTGAGCACCGGCGAGTCACGCTGCGCAGCGCCCAGCCCCGGCCTCTGAGCGCCGGCGTCGCGGCCGCTTCGGGCTCAGGCGCCTTCCAGCGGAGCCATCGTCAGACCGGCGCTGTCGAGGTTGCCCCAGTGCAGCTCAGCGTCTTCACGGGCACCGCTCCAGACGATCGCGCAGCCGCTGTGATGAATCTGGTTGGCCAGCCGGTAGCCGTCGGCGAGCGTGACCGCGGGAATGTACGCGGCCAGCGTCTCGGCCACGTGGTCGAATGTGTTGTGGCTGTCGTTCAACACCACGACGTTCCACATCCCGCCGAGTCCGCTGCCCGAACCCGCCAGGCGGGGAAGCTCAACTGTCAGCGACATCTCGCCTGCAGGATAACGGCGCGGGGCCGTGGTCAGGCGCCAGCTTCGGCGTCACGCTTGTCCCAGTAGCGACGCAGCCCGGCATATGACTGCTCAACCGGGATTGCCTGCATGAACGTCTCAAACGTCTCAGGCGTGGTGCTGGCACGCAGCTCCGCCATCACGTCCGTGACCCAGCCGGCCTGGTCCTGATGGTGCGCGGAGCGCGCCCAGACGTCGAGCCTCGCCCCCACCTCATCGAGCTGCGCCTCCGGGGCCTCACTGAGGCCGAAGTGGGTGATCGCCAGCCGCTGCGGGCGCCACTCGCGCACCCGCCGGATCGAGCGGTGCCAGGCCTCGATGTCAATGTCCGGGGGTGGCGTCGGCGGCAGCGTCGGCGCCCCCGGCTCAATCCGCACCCCGGCGACATCCCCCACGAACGCCGTGCCCTCGTGCAGGTAGCAGACGTGATGCTGGGCGTGCCCCGGCGTGTAGGCGACCTCGAAGCGGCCCTCGCCGATCCGCAGCTGCTCACCGCCGCTGAGCACGTTCAGCTGCTGCGTCGGCACCGGCTCGAAGCGGCCCCAGAGCGGGAGCATGTTCTGCTCCCCGTAGAGCCGCGCCGCGCTCGCCCAGAGACGCTCCGGGTTGAGCATGTGCGGCGCGCCGCGCTCATGCACGTAGACCTGCACCTCAGGCCACAGGCGCGCGAGCGTGCCGGTGGCACCCGCGTGATCGAAGTGGATGTGCGTCAGCAGGATCGCGCGTGGGCGCCAGTCGCCCAGCGCCTCCAGCACGTTGTCGAGCGTTGAGCCCGGCCCTGGGTCGACCAGCACCTCACCCACCTGCCAGCAGCAGACGGCGTGATGGCGCCCGCGAAAGAGGGTGTCAATTGCTCGCATGCAGCTCGTCGAACCCGGCAGCCGGCTGACCCGCGAAGCCGAGCCCGCGCCCCGCGCCGGCCGACTGCTCGGCGCCGAGCGGATCCTGCGGGAAACGCTCCGCAGCGAGGTCCGCCACCGCGTCCAACTGGCGCGCCAGGTCACGAGCGTCGGCGACCATGCGCTCGCGCTCGGCCCAGATCCGGTCGGTGTCCATGTCCAGCTCATGCACGCGCTGCTCCGCAGCCGTGGTCACCTCGACAGCCCGCCGCTCAGCCGCCTGGCGGTACTCATTGGCCTCGCGCTCCGCCTCGCTCACGATCTGAGCAGCAGCCTCATGCGCGCGCTGCAGGATCCCGGTTACCTCCTCACCGACCCGCTCCAGCGCGTTGCGGACCGCGACATCGGGGCTGGACAGCTGGCCCTGCAACTCGTGGATCTGGCTGTGCAGCTGCGCGACGTAGCTATCGACCTGAGCACGGTCATAACCACGGCGCGCGGGGCTGAACAGCGCCTCTCCGCTCCTCGTCAGCTCTTCGCTCATGGGCTTAGGCTATCCGGTAATCCCCCGGAATGAGACGTGATGTGCTACGACGGTATCTGCTCCACAGCCAAGGCCACTGGCTTGGGTCGTTTCCCGACTCATCCAGATACCAGCTGCGGCACCCCGTGTGCCACACAGATCGTGCCAGCGCCGCCCGCAGCCGGGCGTTGAACGCAGCCTCCGCCGCCGGCTGAACCTCGATCGTGCTCGCCCCCCGCCGGCTCAGCTGCGACAGCGCACAGATCACGTGCCTGATCCCGCATTCCAGGGTGAAGACGACCGAGCCGCTACCGCTGTTGGTGTTCGGCCCGTAGAGCATGAACATGTTGGGGAAGCCGGGGACGCTGAGCCCGTAGTACGCGTGTGGCAGGCCGGCCCAGGCGTCCTGAAGCGTCCCACCCGCGGCGCCGATCACCCGCATCGGCTCGAGGAAGGCGTGTGAGCGAAAGCCGGTGGCGAAGACCAGCACGTCAGCGGGCCGCTCCACCCCCTGCTCACAGATCACGCCCGCTGGCGTGATCTGGCTGATCGGCTCGGTGATCAGCGTGACGTTCTCCCGCACGAGCGTCGAGTACCAGTTGTCGGTCAGCATGATCCGCTTGCAGAAGATCTCGTCGCGCGGAGTCACCTTGGCGCGCAGCTGGGGATCGCGGACCGCGCGTTCGATCTGGCGCAGCCCGACGCGCCTGAAGGCCGGTCGCAGCCACGGCTGGCCGGTGAGCGCCAGCGTCATCAGCTCGAGGCCGGCGAAGGTCATCGCGCGGTCAAGGCGCTGCAGTGACGGCCAGAGCGCGAACGCACGCCGCAGCGGCTGCGGGTAGCCGTGGTCATAGCGCGGCAGCGTCCAGCCGGGAGAGCGCTGGTAAACGTCGAGCGCCGCCACCTGGGGGGCGATCGCCGGGACCACCTGGATCGCGCTGGCGCCGGTGCCGATCACCGCCACACGCCGCCCGCGCAGCTCGACGTCCGGCTGCCAGCGGGCGGTGTGGAAGGCCTGACCGGCGAAGCTCTCGCGCCCGGGGATCTCCGGCAGGCGTGGAATCGAGAGCTGCCCGCAGGCGGTGATCAGCACCTGTGCGCGCGCCGGCCCCGCGCTGGTCTGCAGCTCCCAGAGCCGCTGCGAGGCCAGCCAGCGCGCCTCACGCACCTCGACCCCGGTGCGGATCTGCGCGTGCACACCCTCCTGCCTGGCCACGCGCTCGATGTACTCCCGGATCTCCGCAGCCGGTGCGTAGCGCCGGCTCCAATCGTGGTTGGGCGCAAACGAGAACTCGTAGAAGTGCGAGGGAATGTCACATGCCGCGCCCGGGTAGACGTTGTCCTGCCAGACGCCCCCGACACGTGCTGAGCGCTCAAACACCGTGACGTCCGTGTAACCGGCGCGTCGCAGCAGCGCCGCCGCGCCGACACCACCGAACCCACCGCCGACAACTGCGACGGAAATCACACAACCAGCCTATAGGCAAGCGTGATCACAGCCATACAATCGCACTATGACAGCGCCGGGCTCGTGGCGACTGCCGGAGGCTGACCGGCCCTGGCTGATGCGCACCTATGCGGGGCATTCGGATGCGCGGCGCTCCAACGAGCTCTACCGGGCCAACCTCCAGCGGGGCCAGACCGGGCTCTCGGTCGCCTTCGACCTGCCCACCCAGACAGGCTATGACCCGGACCACGAGCTGGCACGTGGTGAGGTGGGCAAGGTCGGCGTGTCAATCGCACACCGTGGTGACATGGCGACGCTGCTCGACGGGATCCCGCTGCAGAGCATGAACACGTCGATGACGATCAACGCCACCGCGGCCTGGCTGCTGGCGCTGTACATCGTCACCGCGGAGTCACAGGGGGTCGAGCAGTCACAGCTTCAGGGCACCACCCAGAACGACATCCTCAAGGAGTACCTCAGCCGCGGCACCTACGCCTTCCCGCCCGCTCCCAGCATGCGCCTGATCGCGGACACGATCGCGTACACGGTGATGCATGTCCCGCACTGGAACCCGATCAACATCTGCTCATACCACCTGCAGGAGGCGGGAGCCACACCGGCCCAGGAGATCGCCTACGCGCTGAGCAACGCGATGGCGGTGCTGGACACGGTCAGGCAGCGGCTGGGTGAGGATGCAGAGGCGCTGATGGGTGAGGTCTTTGGCAGGGTCTCGTTCTTTGTCAACGCGGGCGTGAGGTTCATTGAGGAGCACGCCAAGCTGCGGGCCATGGCGGCGCTCTGGGACGAGCTGGGGCGGGAGCGTTACGGCGTGCACGACGCCCGCCAGCGGCGCTTCCGTTACGGCGTGCAGGTCAACTCCCTGGGGCTCACGGAGGCACAGCCGGAGAACAACGTCCACCGGATCGCGCTGGAGGCGCTGGCGGTGACGCTCGGGCGTGACGCGCGCGCCAGGGCGATCCAGCTGCCGGCCTGGAACGAGGCGCTGGGATTGCCGCGCCCCTGGGATCAACAGTGGTCGCTGCGCCTGCAGCAGATCCTCGCCTTCGAAACCGACCTGCTGGAGTACGGCGACATCTTCGAGGGCTCGGTGGTGATCGAGGGGCTCGTCAGCGAGCTCACCCAGCAGGCCCGCGCGGAGCTTGAGCGGGTGGCGCAGCTGGGTGGCGCGGTGGAGGCCGTCGACTACATGAAGGCGTCGCTGGTGCAGTCCCAGCGTGAGCGCCTGCGCCGCATCGAGAGCGGCGAGCTGACGGTCGTGGGCCTCAACCGCTTCACCGAGGGCGAGCCCTCACCGCTGACCGCCGGCGCTGACGGCGGCATCCTGAAGGTCGACCCGGAGGTTGAGTCTCAACGTAAAGTCGAGGTTGAGGCTTGGCGCGCCGCGCGCGACCCCGACGCGGTTGCCACGGCGCTCGCGGAGCTTGCCCGCGTGGCCCGCACGCCGGATGAGAACGTCATGCCGGCGAGCATCGCCGCCGCCCGGGCCGGGGTGACCACGGGCGAGTGGGCACAGACGCTGCGGGCGGCGTTCGGCGAGTACCGGGCCCCCACCGGGGTAACGGACTTCCCCGCCGAGCAGAGCTCGCAGCGGCTCGACCAGCTGCGTGAGCAGGTCCAGGAGCTGAGCTCCGCGCTTGGGCGCAGGCTCAAGCTGCTGGTCGGCAAGCCGGGTCTGGACGGCCACTCCAACGGCGCTGAGCAGATTGCGGTGCGGGCGCGGGACGCGGGGTTCGACGTGGTCTATGAGGGCATCCGGCTGACACCGGCGCAGATTGCCAGCGCGGCCGCCCAGGAGGGGGTGCACGTCGTGGGCCTCTCGATCCTCTCCGGCTCCCACGGCGCGCTGATCCCGGCGGTGATCGCGGCGCTGCGGGAGGCCGGGGTCGGCGAGCTGCCGGTGGTGGTCGGCGGGATCATCCCCGAGGCCGACCTGGTGGCGCTGCGTGAGGCCGGCGTGGCCGCCGTCTACACGCCCAAGGACTGGGACCTCAACGCGACGCTCGCGGACATCGTCAGGCTTGTCGCCGCGCGCCACGGCGTAGAGCTCGCGGCGCGGTGAGCGCGACCGCAACGCAGCGGCGGCGCGGTGGGCCGGGCAGCGACTGCGGGCGCAAGGACTGCGGGCGCAAGGACGGGCGCAAGGACGGGCGCGACGATCGGAGCAAGGACGGGCTCGATGACGGGCTCGGTGACGCGCTCGATGACGCGCTCGATGACGCGCTCGATGACGGAGCGTGCCGAGGTGGATGAGCGGCCTGCGCAATCGCTCCCCGCCTCCCCCGGCGCCGCCCTCGGAGCACGGCTCGCGCGCGGCGAGCTGAGCGCTGCGGCCGCCGCGCTGAACCTGCTGGAGACCGACACCGCCGAGGCCCGCCGTGAGGCTGTGCAGCTGCTCGACGCGGTCTCCGTGGAGGCGCTCGGGCACGAGCCCGCGGCGCACATCATCGGTGTCACCGGCCCTCCCGGCGTGGGTAAGTCAACGCTGCTCTGCGCTCTGCTGGCGCGCTGGCGCGCCGCTGAGCGCTCGGTGGCGATCATCGCCGTGGATCCCAGCTCGCGCCGCAGCGGCGGAGCCCTGCTGGGTGACCGCGCACGCATCCTCCACGACCCCGCCGACGGCGGCGTGTTCATCCGCTCGATGGCCGCGGGCGAGCAGCTGGGTGGCGTGGCGCCAGCCACGCGCGCTGCCGTCGCGGCGCTCAGCGCCTGCTTTGACGTGGTGGTGGTTGAGACGGTCGGGGTCGGGCAGTCGGAGACCGACGTGGCGGAGCTGGCGGACACCGTCGCGGTGGTCGTGCAGCCGGGCTCCGGTGATGTCCTGCAGTTCCTCAAGGCCGGGATCATGGAGATCCCGGACGTGCTGGTGGTGACCAAGGCTGACCTCGGGGCGCTGGCGCTGCGCGCGCAGGCGGATCTGCATGCGGCGCTGCGCGCGCTCGGCGGCGCCGGGCGCCCGGTGATCTCGGTCTGCGCGATCCCGCCGACTCAGGGGATCGAGCAGCTCGCGGAGGCGCTCGAGCAGCACCGCAGGACACTCGCGCTGCCGGCGCGGCGCGCTGCAGCGCGCCGCGCGCACGCGCTCGCGGACTTCGCCGCTGAGCACGGCCAGCGTGGGCTGCGCGCGCTGGGGGGCCGTCGTGCCGGCGCCACCTGGCTCGAGCGCCAACCCCAGCAGGCGTCGCTGACGCAGCTGCGCCGCGCGCTCGAGGAGCGCCTGCCGCACCCCTGAGCGCCAGGCCGCGGGCCGCGGGCCGCCACAGCGCTAGCCTGAAGTGATGGAGCGAGCCCCACTGCTCGACGGGCACGGACGACGGATCGCTGATCTGCGCGTCTCGGTCACCGACCGCTGCAACTTCCGCTGCCAGTACTGCATGCCCGCGGAGGGGTTGCCGTGGCTCGAGCACGAGCGGATCCTGCGTTTCGAGGAGATCGCCCGTCTGGTGGCGCTGCTGGCCAGCATGGGCGTCCACGACGTGCGCCTGACCGGCGGCGAGCCGCTGGTGCGCCGTGACTTCCCGGCGCTGGTGGCGATGCTCGCGGCGCTGCCCGACGTGCGCGATCTGTCGATCACCACCAACGGCTACCTGCTCGAGCGTGACGCACAGGCGCTGGTGAAGGCCGGGGCGATGCGCTTCAACGTGTCAATCGACTCGCTGCAGCGCGACCGCTTCTACGCGCTCACCCGCCGTGACGCGCTTGACCAGGTGCTGCGCGGGCTTCGGCTGCTGGCCGGGTTCCCGCAGATCGGTCCGATCAAGATCAACGCCGTGGCGATCCGCGGCTTCACCGAGGACGAGGTCCCGGCCTTTGTGGAACTGGCGCGCAGCAGCGCGTATGAGGTGCGCTTCATCGAGTTCATGCCGCTTGACGCCGACCACGCCTGGACCCCCGAGCAGGTGCTCAGCGGCGCGCAACTGCACGCGCTGATCGACGCGCTGCATCCACTCGAGCCGCTCGAGCGGGAGCCGAGCGCCACCGCGCGGGTCTACCGCTTCGCCGACGGGCAGGGGCGCATCGGGCTGATCAACCCGGTCTCCGAGCCGTTCTGCGGGGATTGCAACCGCATCCGCCTGACCGCCGACGGGAAGCTTCGCACCTGCCTCTTCTCGCTGGCGGAGACCGACCTCCGCGGGCCGCTGCGGGCCGGTGCCGACGATGCTGAGCTGGAGCAGATCATCCGCGACGCCGTCTGGCGCAAGGAGCTCAAGCACCACATCGGTGAGCGCGGCTTCATCCAGCCGGCGCGGACGATGAGCGCGATCGGCGGCTGAGCGCCCGCCGCTCCGCGACGCCGGCGTGGGTGTCCGAGTGCGGGCTTGCGGGGCCCGCCGCCGCCGCCGTCGGCCCCGCCCGCGGCCCCG
>JAJZDA010000043.1 GCA_021851525.1 Actinomycetes bacterium
CCTGCCGGAGGCTCGGCCCGATCAACCCCCGCGCCGCGTGCAACGCGACCGCCGCCACCGCGCCGCCTGCCCCCGCCCCAGCGCCGCGCACCCACAGCGGCGGCGATCCCGCCAGGAAGAGCGTGGAGAGCGCGATGATCAGCAGCACCGCCGGCAGGATGAAGCCGAGCCCGCCGACGATCGCCCCGAGCGGGCCGGCGACCCGGTAGGCGCAGTAGATGGACATCTGCGTGGAGGCGGGCCCGGGCAGCAGCCCGCAGGCGGCGTTGGCGTCCTGGAACTCGGTGGCGTCCATCCAGCCCATGCGCTCGACCATCAGCGTCCGCAGCAGCGCCACGTGCGCCGGCGGACCACCGAAGCCCGTCAGCCCGATCCGCGTCCATTCACGGGCGACGGTCGCCAGGCGAACCTCGCTGCGCTCGGTGGGCATCGCGGCGACGATAGCCGACGCTGCGACGGCGACCGAGACGCGCCCGTGAACGCGGGCCTGAGGCTGCGGGACCGCGAGCGCCGGGCTGAGGCCGTGGTGCCGTGACGCGCGCCGATGCCGCTGCGCTCAGGCCGCCAGCAGGCAGGCGACTGCGAAGACCGCGAACCAGGTGATCGCGCACCCGTAGAAGGCGCGCTCCACCAGGCCGAAGCGTGGCTGCAGCACTGGCACCCGGCGGCTCAGCCACATGCTCAGCAGCAGCACCGCCATCAGCACACCGAGCGCCGTTGAGGTCGGAGCCAGTCCGTGCAACAGCGACTGCCGGGCAAGCGCGTGCGCGAGCTTCAGGGCGGCGGCGGTCACACCGCCGAACGCGAGGATCGCAAGCACCCCGTGCCACAGACCGGTGCGCGTCAGCGCGCTCCCGGGAGCGTCCATCGGAAACCAGCTGATCACGGCGCGGGCCAGCGCGAAGACGACCAGCAGCCTCACCGTCGCCGATGCGCGGCCATCGGTCGCGTCCGACAGCGCGAACGCAAGCGCGACCCCGGCCGCCGCGAACGCGAGTGTCGCCACCCTGTAGCCGCCGGGCCGGGAGCTGATCCCGTACTGGCTGACCGCATTGCGCACCGGCGAGAGCCCGGTGTCCAGCAGGTGCAGGCGGATCAGCGAGCCGACCACCAGCAGCAGCGCGATCAGCGATGCTGCGGCGGCGACGTGCACGCCTGCCTCCCGCAGCTGAGTTCGCCCCCGCCACGGCGCCGCACATCAGCGCCGTGGCGGAGCCTGCGCGTTGCGCATACTAGCTTTATGCAACCGGGTTGCATAAAGCTAGTATGCGCAACGGTGCCGCCGAAGTCAACCCGCCCCGCACAGGAGCCCGAGTGGGCACCCGAGCACTTCGGGGACCTGCTCGCGCTGGCCCGCCAGGCGTGGGTCCGGGAGATGGGCTCGCGGCTGCGCGCCCGCGGCTACGAGGACTACAGGCGCAGCGATGCCGCGGTGATGCGGCTGCTGCGCGGGGCGCCGATGCCCGTCGGCCGGATCGGAGAGCGGCTGGCGATCACCCGGCAGGCGGCACGCAAGCTCGCCGAAGCGCTCAGGGAGCGCGGCTACGCGACGATCGAGCGTGATCCGCGCGACGCGCGACGCCTGAACGTCTCACTGAGCCCCGCCGGCGAGCGCTACGCGGCGGCGGTGATCGACGCGCTGGTGGAGCTAAACGGTGAGCTCGTGGCCAACGTCGCCCCGGAGGAGCTCACCAGCGCACGGCGCGTGCTGCTCTCGGCG
The DNA here is from genome assembly GCA_021851525.1 of Actinomycetes bacterium. Taxonomy (GTDB): domain Bacteria; phylum Actinomycetota; class Thermoleophilia; order Solirubrobacterales; family Solirubrobacteraceae; genus Palsa-465. The sequence goes on from JAJZDA010000043.1 coordinate 1,721, forward strand.
ATCGCGATCGAGCATCGCGGCCGGCGCGCTCAGCAAGACGCCGCCCTCGCGTCCCAGGAGCCCGACACCGCCCTCGCGTCCCAGCAGCCCGACACCGCGGCAGCGCCCGCGCCTCAGGCGCCCGGACGCTGGTAGATGTCGATCGTGCCGCCGCTGGAGTGCGTGAAGTAGCTGCCCTCCGGCAGCACGATGTGGCCGTCAAACACGATCGGGCTGTTCCAGTGCCCCGGCGCGGCGGGCAGGGTGCGCTCAACGCGCCCGCTGCGGGGGTTGAGGACCAGCAGCAGGCCGTCCTGTTCGTCGTAGCTGAAGAGCAGCCCGTCGGCCAGCACGGGGCTGGTGCCCGGCCGGCTGTTCTCCCACGCCATGCGCAGGCGGCGGCCGCGCAGAACGTAGGCGGCGGTGCCGGCGCCATCTGTGACGAAGACGTAGATCCGCGAGCCCAGCCGCGCCACCGCCGGCTGGCTGTACACATCGGTCGGGCCGGGGGCCTTGATGCGCTGCAGCTCCCCGCCGGTGCGCGGGCCGGCCGGGCCGGCGGTCCCGTCCAGGCGCGCGAGGTCGAGCAGCCGCAGGATGCCGTCCTTGCCGCCCTGCACCGCCAGCGGCGGCCCGCCGGCCACCGGGAGCAGCGCCGGCTCGGTGCTGCCGAGGTCGTGGTCTGTCTGGTTGAGCTGCTGCTGGTTTGCGGGAGTCCAGTTGTGCAGCAGCCTCAGCGTCGGCGAGAGCTCGAGCACGCTGTCACCCCAGTTGGTGCGCCCGTTGAACGGCCCGTTGCCGGTGGACACGAGGATGTCGCCGCTGCCCGGGAGGATCACGGTCCCGGGGCGCCCCCAGATCGCCGAGTCACTCGAGCCGCAGCGCGAGGGCGGATGGATCAGCGTCCTGATGTTGGAGCAGAGCGAGTTCCAGACGTGCGTGATGCGCCCGCTGAGAAGATCGATCGTGACCACGTGCCCCTGATACGAAGGGGCGTCGCCGTAGTACCCGTCGGTGGGCACCACCAGTGAACCACCATCGATGTTGAGCCCCCCGGCGAGCTTCTCACGGGTTGGGTCCCAGGTCACGCGGGTGCTCCAGACCACGCGGCCGCTGGTGATCGCGAGCTTGTGTACGAACCCGTCCGGGCTGGTCGTGTAGATGTACTGGAGGCTCGGATCGATCACCGGTGAGGCGGTGGTCACCTGGCCGCTGCCCTGCAGGCGATGCAGTGATGCCGGGGTGTAGCGCCACAGCACCCTGCCGTTGGCGGCGTCGATCGCGAGTGTGCGCCCGTAGGTGGTGGTGACGAAGAAGACGTCTCGCGGGCGTCCCGCGATCACGAGGTTGTGCAGGGCCACCGCCGCCGAGTCGACGGTCCCGTCGATGTGGATCGTCAACCGCCGCAGGCGGTGCAGGTCAGCCGCGGTGATGCCGGCGGCCGTCGGCCAGCCGTTGGCGCGCTGCGCGTTCAGGTCAAACGTCAGCCAGTCACCGGCCGGACTCGCAAAGGCGCCCGGCGCGGGCGTGCCGAGCGCGCGTGGCGACAGCGAGCGCGCACTGCTGCCCCCTGGTCCGACCGCCACGGCGAGCACCGCAGAGGCGATCAGCGCGGCGATCATGCCGGCCCGTCCGAGTCGCAGGAATCCGTTCACCCCAGCGAGGTTACGCCGGGACCAGGCGACAACCCTCTGCGGCACTCACAAAGGCGCCCAGACCGGCGCGATGCGGGCGGAAGCGGGCGGCCACTCAGGGGGAGGGAGTGGCCGCCCGCCCGGCCCGTGAGGGTCAGCGGCTCAGTTGGAGCCGCTCACCTCTAGCACGCCTTCACCGTCCTGCTCCCGCGAGCGCGGGATGATCTGGACGAAATCTCCGAAGCGCTCCGGCTCCTCCATGCGGCACGACCACACGAGCTTCCCGTTCCAGACGGTCATGTCGGGGCAGCCGTCGCACATGTTCTGGTGCCCGTCAGCATAGATGTCGGCCGGCTGGATGATCATCACCGACTGAAAGCGCAGCGGCTCACGCAGGCGCCAGGGGCGGCGCAGCATGTCCGCCGCGTAGCGCTTGGCGATCGGACGCACGGCGCGATCGATCATCGAGAACAGCAGCATCCCCCGCCCCCTGCCCAGCATCCGCGGTGAGGTGTAGGCGAGGTAACGGCCCGTGGCCAGGTGATGCACGGTCTGCACCAGCTCCATCGACCGCGGCCCCACGTAGCCGTAGCTGCGCTCCCTGGTGCCCAGGTGCCCCGTCAGCAGCCACTTGAGCGTGTCCGGCTGATCTGAGCCGTTGAGGTACGCGGCCGGCTGGAAGTCCGGGAAGCGCCTGCGGATCTCGGCGACGATGTCCGTCGATTGCAGCTCGTGCGGGGTCTGGTCCTCGGAGACGTACGGGACCGCGCCGAAGTCGACCGTCCGGCCCTGCACCTGATACTCAAAGTCCCCTCCGACCACACCTGAGCGGAAGGCGATGAACACCACGGTGCTGACGATGTCGATGTTGCGCTGCGCCCACTGCACCACGTCCGGGACGTACTGGAGCGTGTCCTCGTAGACGGTCGCGTTGAACGAGCAGCCGACTCCGCCCACCGAGGCGACCATCTGCGCGTAGTGCTGGCGCAGCTCACAGAGCTCGATCTCGTTGCTGGTCTTCCACCCCGGACGGTTCTGCTTGGAGTCGATGTGGAAGGTGAAGGCCGCGACGCCGGCGCCCTTGAGCTCGCGCAGCAGATCCTCGGTCAACGCCAGCCCGTTGGTGTTGATGATCGGCTTGAGCCCCTCGGCCGCGACCATCGCGACGATGTCCACGATCCGCGGGTGCACCAGCGGATCACCGCCGGCGATCGAGATCCCGTCGACGTTGCGGTAGCGCTTGAACACCTCCAGGTCCGAGCGGACCTGATCAAGCGTCTTGTGGCCGCGCGGGTCGTTCTCCCGGTAGCAGCCGAGACAGGCGAGGTTGCACTTCGCCGTCGGCTCGAGCCAGGCGATGGCGTTGTCCGGAAGCGACCACGGGAGCCTGTAGAGCTCTCGGTGGTCGACAACGGTGGGTTGGTCAAGCGTCGCGCTCATCACGACCTCCGGTTTGTCGATGTCACGGCCACCGCCCGGCCGCCAGCTGCGCGGCTGCCGCCTGTCCCTGCGCAATGCACTGCGGAACCCCCATGCCCCTGAAGGCCGCCCCCGCGAGCCTGATGCGCGGCTGCCCGGCCAGGGTCTGCTCGAGTCGCGCCACGCGTTCCAGATGCCCGACCGCGTACTGGGGCATCGCCCGCTCCCAACGCGCCAGATGGGTCTCCAGCGGGTCCTCGCGGACGCCGATCGCCTCGCGCAGGTCGCCCAGCACGTCACGCACCAGCGTCGGCTCGTCGAGGGCCGCCGCCTGCGGGCGCCCGCGGCCGATCGAGCAGCGCAGCAGCACGCGGTCATGCCGCGCCAGGTGCGGCCACTTGGCCGACGCCCAGGTGCAGGCCGAGAGCGTGCGCCGCTCGGAGCGCGGGACCAGGAAGCCGCTGCCGGGCGGCAGCGGCGGGAGCGACGTGGCGCGGAATGAGAGCCACATCACCGCCACGGAGGCGTACTCGATGCCGCCCAGCAGGCCGGCCGCCTCAGGCACGCTGTCACCCAGGATCTGAGCGGCCGCATAGGCCGGCACCGCAACCACCACGCCGTCGACCGTGAGGTTGCGCCCGGCGGTGGTGCTCAGCCGGTAGCGCCCGTCGGCCAGGAAGGTCAGCCTCTGCACACCCTCGTTGCAGTGCACCTCGACAGTCGAGAGCTGGCGCTGAAGTCCCCTGATGAGCCGCTGCAGGCCACCGGGCAGCGTCATGAACATCGGCCCGCTCGAAGCCGGCGCGCGCTTGCCCGCGGCTCTCAGCCCACGGATCAGGCTGCGATGCTCGCGCGCCAGGTGCTCCAGCCGCGGCGCGGTGGCGCTCAGGCTCAGGCGGTCAGGATCACCGCCGTAGATCCCCCCGAGCAGCGGGTCGATCATGCGCTCCAGCGCCTGCGCGCCCAACCGCCGGCGCACAAGCGAACCGACCGACCGGTCATCCGCCCCGTCCGTGCGCGGCAGCAGCAGATCCGCACCGGCCCGCACCACGCCGGCGGGCGAGAGGATGCCGGAGCGCACGATCGGCAGCACGCCGTCGGGCAGCCCGCCGAGGATCCCCGGGGGCAGCTCACGCAGGCGACCGCGCGTCCAGACCGTGGTGCGACCCTGGGCGGGAGCGACCAGCTCATCGGCCAGCCCCAGCTCATGGCAGAGGTCAAGTGCGGCGGGTATCGCGGTGAGCAGCGCCTCGGGCCCGAGGTCGACCGTGGTGTCGGCAAACTCGGACGACCTGATCTTGCCGCCGAGGCGGTCACTGGCCTCCAGCAGCGTCACCCTCGGCGTGGCCGCGCCCAAACGGGTCCGGCTGAGCTCGCGCGCCGCGGAGAGCCCCGTGATGCCGCCGCCGATGACGGCGATGTGGGCTCGCTCAGCCAACTGTCGCACGCACCCGGTGACCGACGATCTGGGCCAGCACCTCAATGAACTCCGGGTCGGCGTTGGGCGAGGCGGTCCGCGCGAAGCGCAGCCCGCTGTCCTGCGCCACCGCCCGGCACTCGATGTCCAGGTCATAGAGGATCTCGAGATGGTCGGAGACAAACCCGGCCGGGCAGACCAACAGGCCGTCATGGCTGCCGCCCGCGGCCAGCTCCCGCACCACGTCACGCACATCCGGGCCGATCCACGGCTCCGCGGTGCGCCCGGCGCTCTGCCACGCGATCGACCAGTCCCCAAGCTCAGCCCGCGCGGCCACCGCAAGCGCGGTCTGCTCGAGCTGATCGGGGTAGGGGTCGCCGGCCTCCAGGATCCGGGTCGGCAGGCTGTGGGCCGTGAACAGCACGCGCACGCGCTGAGCGCCGCCGGCGCGCAGGCGCGCCAGCGAGTCGCGCACGCGCGCGGCCAGCAGCGCGACGTACCCGGGTTGCAGATGCCACTCCTCGACGACGCTCACATCCGCCAGCCCATGCTCGGCGGCGGCGGCGCGCACCCGCGCCAGGTACTCGCCGACGCTCAGTGAGGAGTAGTGCGGCGCCAGCACCACGGCGATCACCTGATCGGCGCCGAGCTGCGCCAGCCCAGCCACGGCATCCTCGATGAACGGCGAGGCGTGCTTCATCCCGAGGGCCACGTGGAACTCCAGGTCCGGCTCGCGCCGCCCCAGCAGCGCCTGCAGGCGAGCGGCCTGCAGGCGGGCGATCTCCAGCAGCGGAGAGGTGCCGCCGATCGCGCGGTAACGCTCGGTCAGCTCGCCCAGCAGCTCAGGCGTGGGCGGGCGGCCACGGCGGATGTGCGTGTAGTACGGCTCGATCTGATCGACGCTGGCCGGCGTGCCGTAGGCCAGCAGCAGCACCGCCACCCGCCGGCTCACAGGTCCACCGCGGCACCTTCAGGGGTGATCACGTCGTGCTGGTGCACCAGGTCGACGATCCTGCGCAGCACCTCGGGGTCGGTCTCCGGCAGCACCCCGTGGCCGAGGTTGAAGACGTGAGCGGACGCCCCGGCGCGCCGCAGCACGTCGGTGACGCGTTCACGCACGACCTCCCAGGGAGCGAGGCAGGCCGCGGGGTCGAGGTTGCCCTGGGTGGCAACCTTGCGCCCGAGGCGCATGCGCGCCTGATCGAGCGGCACCCGCCAGTCAACGCCGACCACGTCCGCACCGGCGGAGCCCATGTCGGCGAGCAGCTCGCCGGTGCCCACCCCGAAGTACACCCGTGGCACGTCGAGGTCGGCCAGACCCCGGAAGATCGGGACCGTCGAGGGGAGCACGTAGGTGCGATAGGTCTGCGGGTCGAGGATCCCCGCCCAGCTCTCGAACAGCTGCAGCGCCGAGGCACCCGCCAGCGCCTGTGCGCGCAGCGATGCCAGGGCGATGCCGGCCAGCGCGTCCAGCAGGCTGCGCCACAGCCGCGGGTTGCCGTACATCAGCGCGCGCGTGCGGGTGTGGGTGCGCGACGGGCCACCCTCGATCAGGTAGCTGGCGAGCGTGAACGGTCCGCCCGCAAAGCCGATCAGCGGCACCTCCAGCTCGCGCACGAGCAGCCGCACGGCCTCGGTCACGTAGGGAGCGTCCTGCTCGGGCTCGAACGGTCGCAGGCGCCTGAGGTCGGCGGGCTCCCGGATCGGCTGCGCTATCACCGGGCCGATCCCCGGCTTGATCTCGAGGTCGATCCCGATCGCCGCCAGCGGCACGGTGATGTCGGAGAAGAGGATCGCCGCGTCGACGCCCAGGCGCCTGACCGGCGCGATCGTGACCTCGGCGGCCAGCTGCGGGGAGCGGGAGATCTCAAACAGGTTGGAGTGCATGCGCACAGCGCGATACTCGGAGAGCGAGCGGCCGGCCTGGCGCATGAACCAGACCGGCATGTGGTCGACCGGCTGACCGCGGTATGCGCGCAGCAACGGCGCGTCCGCGAGACCGCTCGACAGGGGTAGGGGTGCAACGGATATCTGGTTCACGTCGCGGGAACGCTAGAGCGCAAAGACCCCCTGTTGAATCCGTATCTGCCGCCCGCCCGGCAGCGCGAGATGCCACAGTGCCACGTGCGTAGTTACCCCTGAGGATGCGGCGGCGCACCGTGTTTACGCTGCCTGCGTGCCCACTGAAACCGAACCTCCGGCAGTCCCGGCGGGCGAACCTCCGGCAGTCCCGGCGGGCCATCGGCGGATCCCGTCGCAGACCCCGGCCTCGGCCAGGCGCGAGCGCGATGCGCGGATGGTGACGGCGGACTTCGACCAGGCGCCCTTCACGATCGCCTGGGAGGTCACGCGTGCCTGCGCCTACGCCTGCGCGCACTGCCGCGCCGACGCCCAGCCCAAGCGCGACCCGCGCGAGCTCGACACCGAGGAGGGGCTGCGGCTGATCGATCAGCTGGCGGGCTTCGGTAACCGCCCGATCCTGGTGCTGACCGGCGGGGACCCGCTGATGCGCCGGGATCTCTTCCAGCTCGCGCGCCACGCCGACGACCGCGGCCTGCGCGTCTCACTGACCCCGACGGCCACGGCACTGGTCACCGAGCGGCGCATGCATGAGGCCCGCGACGCCGGGATCCGGCGCGTGGCCTTCAGCATCGACGCCGCCGACGCCGAGGTTCACGACAGCTTTCGCGGCTTCCGCGGATCCTTCCAGCGGACGCGCGACGGGATGGCCGCGGCGGTGGCCGCGGGCCTGCCGCTGCAGGTCAACACGACGGTCTGCTCGCGCAACGCCGATCAGCTCCCGCGGCTGGCCGAGCAGCTGGCGCAGTGGGGAATCGTGCAGTGGTCGGTCTTCTTCCTGGTCCCGGTGGGGCGCGGTGAGGCGCTGCAGATGCTCTCCGCCGCGGAGCACGAGCGCGTGCTGAGCTGGTTGAGCGAGCTCACGCAGAGCGCCCCGTTCGACATCAAGGCGACCGCCGCTCCGCACTACCGGCGCATCGCCCATCAGCGCACCGGCCGCACCACCGGTGCCGGGTTCCGCTACGCGGACGGCCTCAACCGCCCGGTGCGCGGCGTCAACGACGCGCGCGGCTTCATGTTCATCTCCCATCGCGGCGAGGTGATGCCCTCCGGCTTCCTGCCGCTGGCGGCCGGCAGCGTGCGCGCGCAGGACCCGGTCTCGATCTACCGCGACTCCGAGCTCTTCCGCCGCCTGCGAGACACCGACGCCCTGCAGGGCAAATGCGGCGACTGCGAGTTCCGTGCGGTCTGCGGAGGCAGCCGCGCACGGGCCTACGCGGTCACCGGTGACTACCTTGCATCGGACCCGAGCTGCGCCTACCAGCCGGCCGTGGCGAGCCGATGATGAGGGCATCTTGAGCGCCTGCGAGGCGGCGGCGCCTCAGCTCATCCAGGGCGGGATGGGCGTCTCCGTGTCCAGCTGGCGCCTGGCCCGCGCCGTCGCCTCGGCCGGGCAGCTCGGTGTGGTGTCGGGCACCGCGATCGGCACCGTGCTGGCGCGGCGCCTGCAGGACGGCGACCCCGGCGGGCACCTGCGTGAGGCGCTTGACGCGTTCCCCGACCGTGACGTGGCGCGACGCATCCTCGACCGCTACCTGCTGCCCGCCGGCCGGGCGCCGGGAACCCCATACCGTGCCGTGCCGGTGCCCCGCCAGCGCTCGGCGCAGATGTTCCTGGAGCTGACGGTCGCCGGCAGCTTCGCGGAGGTGTTCCTGGCCAAGCAGGGGCACGCCGGCCAGGTGGGGATCAACCTGATGGAGAAGATCCAGATCCCGACGCTGCCGGCGCTCTACGGGGCGATGCTGGCGCAGGTCGACTGGGTGCTGATGGGAGCCGGGATCCCCGAGCACATCCCCGCGGCGATCGAGCGCCTCTCCCACCACCTGCGCAGCGAGCTGACGCTGAACGTCAGCGGCGCGCTGGCCACGGAGCGCCACCGCGTGGCCTTCGACCCCGGCGGTGTCGTGCGCACCCCGGGAGCGCCGCTCGCGCTCCCGCGGTTCCTCGCGATCGTCTCCTCGCACGTGCTGGCGTCGCACCTGGCGCGCAGTGAGAGCGGGCGCCCGTCCGGATTCGTCGTCGAGCTGCCGGTCGCCGGTGGCCACAACGCCCCACCGCGCGGGCGCTTGACGCTCAGCGACGCCGGTGAGCCGGTCTACGGGCCCCGCGACGCGGTCAACCTGGAGGCGCTCCGTGAGCTCGGCCTGCCGTTCTGGCTGGCCGGCGGCTACGGCAGCCCGGAGCGCCTGCGTGAGGCGATCTCGCAGGGGGCCAACGGCATCCAGGTGGGGACCGCGTTCGCGCTCTGCGAGGAGTCGGGGCTCGAGCGCGAGCTGAAGCTGCGCGCGCGGGCAGAGGCGCTGGGCGGCGAGCTGACGATCCACACCGACCCGCTGGCCTCCCCCACCGGCTACCCGTTCAAGGTCGCGCGCCTGGCCCGCACCGCCGGTGATCCCGCGGCGCAGCGCTCACGCCGGCGCCGCTGTGACCTCGGCTACCTGGCCACCGCCTACCGGCGTGAGGACGGCCGCATCGGCTACCGCTGCCCGGCGGAGCCGCCGGCGGACTACCTGGCCAAGGGCGGCGAGCCGGCGGAGATGGAGGGCAGGTTGTGCCTCTGCAACGGTCTGATCGCAGCCGCCGGCCTGGCGCAGGAGCGTCGCGGCGAGGGCCGCGAGCTGGCCCTGCTGACGCTCGGGGACGACGTTGGTGAGGTGCTGCGAGCGCTCTCTCCCGAGGGCGCGGCGTATCACGCGCAGGACGTGGTGCGCTACCTCCTCGGTGAGCCGTTGGGCAACGGGTGCTGAGCGCGGCGGGCACGGCCGGCGCTGAGCGCCGGCCCGCCCGGCGTCCCACCCGGGAAAGGTCCGACGCGCTCGACGCGGCGGGCGCGAGCGTCTAGGCTGCGGGCATGCTGATCGTCACCACCAACGACCTGCCGGGATACGCCGTGGAAGAGGTGCTCGGAGAGGTCTTCGGCCTGACCGTGCGTTCGCGCAACATCGGCTCGCAGCTGGGAGCCGCACTGAAGAGCATCGCCGGCGGGGAGCTGCGGGGGATGACCAAGATGCTGGCCGAGGGACGTGAGCACGCCACCCAGCGACTGATCGCCGAGGCTGAGGAGAAGGGCGCCAACGCGGTGCTCGCGTTCCGCTTCGACACCTCGGAGCTGGGCAGCACCTGGACTGAGATCTGTGCATACGGGACCGCCGTGAGAGTTCGTAAGCTCTGAGGCGGGAGCGATTCACGGATTGAGTGCAACTCCACCGCCGGACGAGATCAGGACCGAGGCGCGCAGCATCGAGCAGGACCTCGATGCTGCGTATGTGAGCTTCCGCGAGCAGCTGGAGCAGTCGCTCGCCGCCGCACAGCGCTGCCTCGAGCGCGCCGGCTCGCTCGAGGATCACGGGCTGTGCGCGCGAGCTCTGACGCTGCAGGGGAACATCGCGGCGCACCGTGGCGACCTGCGCTCCGCGACCCGCCTCGCCTTCGAGGCCGAACGCCACCTGCTCGAGAGCGCCGACGCCCGCGCGCTGGTGGACGTCGCCTCACTGCGATCGCACATCTACTTCTTCACCGGCGCCTACGCGCAGGCGCTGAGCTACACCGACCAGGCCCTGGCCCTGGCCGAGCGCAGCGAGGACCCGCTGCTGCGCACGCGCGCCGGCCGCGCCGCCAACCTCGTGCTCGGCAACATGCAGGCACGGGGCCTGCGCGAGCGCCTGCGTGAGCAGCTCCAGCTGACGCTCGACAACGGCGACCGCTGGGAGGAGGCGATCAGCCGAAACGACCTGGCCTGTGAGCGCATGACCGCCGGTGACCTGGCCGAGGCCGAGGCCGAGATCGAACGTGCGCTGGCGGCCGCGCTGCGCGTCCAGGGACCGAATCGCTTCGCCCTGGCGGTGGTCCACAGCTCCCGCGCGGACATCCACCTCGAGTGCGGCAGGCCGACGCGGGCGCTGGCCGACACCGCCCGCTCACGCGAGATCCTCGCGGAGTTGGGTGACAGCAACCCATACCTGCTGGCGGCCAATGTGCGCGCGGAGGTGCAGGCCCACGCGATGCTCGGCAACCTCGATGCGGCTGAGGGCGCCGGCGCGCAGGCGCTGGACATCCTCGGGGACACGATGCCGCGTTCCCGCAGCCAGATCCTGGCGACGCTCGCCAGCGCGCTGCGCAAGGGTGGCCGGCTGGAGCGAGCCTACGATGCGCTGGAGCGCTCCGCGGAGCTGGAGCGCCAGGCGTTTGCGGAGATCTCGGAGCTGCAGCTGGACCTGGAGCGCGCGACCCGCCGCGCACGCACAGCCCGGCGCGAGAGCACCGAGCTGGCCGCCAAGAACCAGGAGCTGGCCGACGCCCACGCCGAGCTGGCGCGGCGCACAGGCGAACTCGAGGAGCTCCAGGAGCAGCTGCTGGAGCAGGCCGACCGTGACTGGCTGACGGGGCTGCGCAACCGCCGCTTCCTGGCACGCGAGCTGGGCCACAGCGAGGCCGCGCCGCTGTCCGCGCCGTTCAGCGTGGCGGTGCTCGACCTGGATCACTTCAAGCAGGTCAACGATCGTTACGGGCACGCCGCCGGTGACCAGGTGCTGATCGGCGTCGCCGAGCTGCTCACGCAGGCGACCCGCGACACCGACGTGGTGGTGCGCAGCGGCGGTGAGGAGTTCCTGATCGTGATGCCGCAGACCGACGCGCGCAGCGCGCAGGCGTGCGCCGAGCGCATGCGGGCCGCGATCGGCGAGGCCGACTGGCGCCAGATCGACCCGCGGCTGTCGCTGACGGCGAGCGTGGGGCTGGCCTCCACGGCGCTGGAGCGCCCGCTCGAGGCGATCGTGACGCTCGCTGATCAGCGCCTCTTTGAGGCCAAGCGCAGCGGTCGCAACCGAACCGTCTGCTGATCTCGCGTCGGGCTCGCGGCCCCACCGCGCGAAGCCGCGGCTCCTGGCCCCGCGCACCACGCCCGCGCACCACGCCCGCCCCCTGCCCGCCCGCGCGAGGCTGTCGGAGACGCGTTCTTCGCTTCACTTAAAGGCGCCGGTGCAGGATAACCGTGCGCAGCGCAGCAGTAAATGTTGTGATGGCTGCGCGCCCGCGCAGCCCGACCGTGCACAGCCATGCGCAATGATCCGGTTTACCGACGACGACGGCTGGTGGTGCTCACCGCGGCGCTGATGCTGGCCCTGGTCGCCTGGGCGGCGGCCGGCGGCTCAGCGCGCAGGCAGGGCGGCGCGACCGGCGGCCAGGCTCCGGCGGAGAGCGCGGTCGACCCGGCGCTGTTCGCGCGGTCCGCCTGCATGGCGTTCCGCCCGACCCACGGCGACCGCGGCCAGACCGTGTTTCTGGATGCCGGCCACGGCGGACCGGATCCGGGCTCCGTCGGCCACACTGAGCGCGGCCGCACGATCTACGAGGCCGACCTGACGCTGCCGGTGGAGCTCGACACGATGCGGCTGCTGCGCGCCGACGGCTTCCGGGTGGTGGTCTCCCGCACCGCCAACACCTCTGTCACCAAGCTCACGCGGGCGGACCTGGACGGCACGCTGCTGACGCCGCTGGGCGTCCATGCGGACGTGGCGGCGCGCGCGGTCTGCGCCAACCGCGGGCATGCCCAGGCGCTGGTCGGGATCTACTTCGACGCGGGCGCTCCCAACAACGCCGGTTCGGTGACCGGCTGGGACGCTGTGCGCCGCTTCGCCGCCAGCAACCACCGGCTGGCCACGCTCGTGCAGGATGACGTGCTGCACGCGATGAACGCCCGCGGCTGGGACATCCCCGACGAGGGCGTGCAGACCGACAACGAGCTCGGCTCCTCGCTGAGCGCGCGGGCGATCAGCTACGGCCACCTGCTGCTGCTGGGGCCGGCCAAGCGAGGTTTCTTCTCAACGCCGAGCCAGATGCCCGGGGCGTTGATCGAGCCGCTCTTCATCACCGACCCGTTCGAGGGCTCGATCGCCGCCAGCACCACCGGCCAGCACGTGATCGCCGCGGGGCTGGCGCGCGCGGTGGAGCAGTACTTCGGGCGCCGCGCGGGCACCGGCCAGCCCCCCGTCCACCGGCGAGCGTGATCAGCGGCGCCCGCGGCCGCTGCCGCGGGCTCTGTGGCGGCGGGCCGGTCGCTCAGTGCTCGGCCTGCGGGGCGATCGCGACCGGCACGCTCTCGAGGGTCACCAGCCCGCTGCCCGCGGTGAGCCGCTCGACGGTCGGGTAGATCTCGGCGATCCGCTGCGGGCGGTCCACCACGATCGTCATCACCGGCGTGTGCCGGCGCAGCTGCAGCAGCCGGTCGCCGTGCGGCGGCCGGTCGTCATGAAAGCCCCAGACGCCGCGCATGCTGGTGGCGCCGGCCACGCGCAGCGTGCGCAGCTCCCGCAGCAGCAGGCGGTGCAGCGGGTGGCCCTCGAGGCGATCGTCCTCGGTCGAGTGCACCGTCAGCTTCTGCCACCACTCGCTGACGGCGGGCGGCAGCTGCGGCGCATCCGTCCGCGGCTCACCGACGGCGACGCCGTCGCGTCGGCAGACGCGCACCTGCTCGAGCGTGACCAGCGGCCTCGCCAGCAGCTGCGCCAGCTCACCTGTGGCCGCCGCCACCGCGCCCGCCTCCCCGACCGAGACCACCATCATCGGCACCTGCGCGTTGCGGGCGATGAAGCGGGCGCGGGCGCGGGCACCGTCGCGCGTGCCGTCGACCCCCAGCAGGACCGTGGCGCCGTGCAGGCCGTGGCGCTGCAGCAGCTCGCAGATCGCGACGAACGCGGGACGCCCCCCGGCGCGCTCATGACGCCCCACGTACACGGTCAGCTTGATCTCGTCCTGAAGCCGCGCGGGCAGGTCACGCGGCGCGTCGAACTGGGCCTGCGCGCCGGCCAGCAGGCGTGCCCGCTCGAGCGTCACCAGCCCGGCACGCTTGAAGCCCATGACCTCCGGCAGCAGCGCCTCGATGCGCTCGCGCGTGTCGACCGCGACGCTGATCACCGGCAGGTCCTCTGACATCGAGAGCAGCAGCTCCGTGTGGTTGCTGTGGTGACGCCCGAACCCCTCGATCCCGCGCAGCATCACGCTGAGCTCGAGCTCCCGTCCTCCGTAGAGCTCAAACAGCGCGTCGGCCAGCAGGCGCCCGTCGGTGCGGTCGCGCTCACCGAAGTACGTGGTCAGCTTCAGGCAGTCCTCGCTCACGCGTGACCCCCCACCAGGTGGCCCAGCGCCACAGCGCCGAAGCCCGCGGCCGCGCTCAGCAGCACGTTGATCAGTCCGGCCACGAACTCACCGTCCTCCGTCAGCCGGTGGGTCTCGAGCATCCACGTGGAGAACGTCGTGTAGGCGCCGATCGTCGCGGTGCCCGCCAGCACCATCGCGTTGCCGCCCAGCGCCACGCCGTCCAGCAGCCCGAGCGCGAATGAGCCGCTGATGTTGATCACAAACGTGCCGTACGGCAGCTCACCGGCGACCCGGGCGCCGACCAGGCGGTCAACCACAAAGCGAGCAACAGCGCCCGCCCCACCGAAGAGCGCCACCCCAATCCACGTCCAGAGAGTCACGGCAGGCCAAGCTAGCCGATGCCAGGCGTGTGCGCCGTGCAGCCGGGCGGGTGCGCACCGTTCCGGCGGGCGGTTGCGCGCCTCGACGCGGTGATGGCGCTGGCAGGGCTGCACAGAGGAACTCAGTAAGAACGCTCGACCCGCTTGGCAGGCTCGGTACTCTCGGGAGTCGACCGATGGCCTACGCGGAGGAGACCACCAGGATGAAGCCGCCGTTCAGCGAGCAGGCGAGTTCCCTGGCGTTTGAGTGGCGACGGCTCACGCGCGCGGCCACGTTCGTCGCGCTGCTGACGGCGCCGGCGTTCTTCCTGGTGCTCTACGACACCAACCACCTGGGCCTGGTTTGGTCGCTCGTGATCACGGTCCTGGCGGTGCTGATGTTCCGCGGCCTGGTGGAGGTGGTCGTACGGCGGTTCATCCCCTGGCCGAGCCTGCTCAACGCGGCCGAGGAGCTGCGGGAGGAGGACATCGTCGCGCGGCGCCGCCACTGGTACTGGCACTCCAAGTACCGCCGCCTGCCGCTGCTGGTGCTCACCGTGTTTGGGCTGCTGGCCCTCTGCCAGCTGCTGTTCGCCTTCGCCGGGATCAGCGCCGGGTTCTTCCATCCGTTCTCCGGGCTGCGCCAGATCTTCCCGGCAAGCACGCTGCCGCTGTTCTTCATCCAGATCCCGCTGCTCCTGTTCGCCAACGTCTTCATCCTGTTCGGTCCCTTCCTGTTCATGGCCGCCCGCGGAATCCGCAGCTATGAGCCCGGCGACGCCAACTGGGGCGTGAAGATCGACGACGTGCGCGGCCAGGCCGAGGCCAAGCAGGAGATCACGCGGGTGATCACCCTCTGGCAGTCCGGCGAGGAGTTTGAGAGGGCGGGCGGCAAGCGTGAGCGCGGCCTGCTGTTCCTCGGCGCCCCGGGAACCGGCAAGACGATGATCTCCAAGGCCATTGCCACCAGCTTCAACTGCCCGTTCGTGACCATCCCGGGCTCGGGCTTCGCGCAGATGTTCATGGGCATGGACGCGCTGGTGGTTCAGTTCCTTGCCCACAAGGCGCGCAAGCTGGCGCGCAAGTGGGGCGGGCAGTGCATCGTCTTCATCGATGAGATCGACGCCGTCGGCCTGCGCCGCCAGGCGCTGGGCACGAGCATGACCGCCGGCCCGGCCCCGGCGATGCCGGGCTCACTGCATGACTTCCTGTTCTTCGGCCCCAACGGCGCGCTGACCCCGACCGGTGACCTGGTGATCGAGACCCGCCAGTGGCGCGAGCAGATCTTCGCGCAGCGGGGCGCCGCGGAGTCCGCGGCGCGCGGCAACGCGCTGATGCAGCGCGTCGCCGCGAAGGTCAACGCGGTGCTGCCGGGCGGCGTCGGCGGGATGGGCTACCAGGGACAGGCGCTCAACCAGCTGCTGGTGGTGATGGACGGCCTGGGCGAGCCGCCCGTGATGGCCAAGTTCCTGGTCAACCGCTTCAACACCTTCCTGGACGCCCTGTTCGTGGTGCCGCGCCGCGTCGGCAGGGTGAAGCTGCGGCTCTCCACACCGAAGCCGCGCCGGGAGGAGATCTACTTCATCGGCGCCTGCAACGTGCCGATCGAGGCGCTCGACCCGGCGCTCACGCGGCCGGGTCGCATGGGCCGTCACATCTGGTTCCGCACGCCCACCAAGGACGACCGCAAGGACATCTTCGACCTGTACATGGCCAAGGTCGACCATGAGCCGGACCTGGACACCGATCATCGCCGCGATGAGCTGGCGCGGATCACCGCCGGTTACTCACCGTCGATGATCGAGCAGTGCTGCTCCATGGCGCTCACCATCGCCCACGCTGAGGGCCGCCAGCGGTTCGCCTGGCGGGACATCGTCGAGGCGATGACGACCGTCGAGTCGGGCACCGCTCAGAACATCGAGTACGTCGAGGAGGAGACGCGCGCCGTCGCGATCCATGAGGCTGGGCACGCGGCCGCCGGGCACATCTACCTGGAGAAGGACGTGCTCTCGACGCGGCTCTCGATCCGCAAGCGCGGCGGCTCCCTGGGCCACTACCAGTCGATGGAGAAGGATGAGCGCTTCAGCCACTTCCGCGGGCGGATGTTCGGGACGCTGGTGATGACGCTCGGCGCCATGGCGGCGGAGCACGTCTTCTACGGCGAGAACTCACAGGGGGTCAGCGGCGATCTCTACAGCGCCACCGCAACCGCCGCCTCGATGGTCGGGATGTGGGGCATGGGCCCGGACGCCACGCCCCTGGAGATTCCGATCAGTGCCGGCCTGCTCGCGGGCGCTCGCCTCGGCACCGGCGCCTCTGAGCAGGAGCTGGACGCTGAGGAGCTGGTCAAGCGCCGGCTCGAGCAGATCGGCACGCGGATCATGAACCGCGCCAGCGGTGGCTCGGCGATGATGGGTGACCCTATCGCCGCGGTGCTGTCCGACCGCGACAAGCAGCGCGCCGCCGCCCAGCTGCTGGGCCAGGCGTACGTCACCGCATACTCGCTGATGGCCACCAACCGCGAGGCGATCGAGCGGATCGCGGACGTGCTGGTGGAGCGCAAGGAGATGCACGGCGATGAGGTGGTCGACATGCTCAACGGCGTCGGCCTGGTGCGCCCCGAGATCGACCTCAACGACGACCACACGTGGCCCGCGGTATGAGCGAGCGCCCTGAGAGCATCGGCGAGCATCCGGAGGTTGCCGGGGAGCCGCTGGAGAGCATTGCCACCGAGCCGCTGGGCGGTTCAGGGACGGCTGAGCCGGCCGTCCCCTCGCCCGCGGCGCCACCGGACGCGCCACAGCGCGCGCAGGCACGCGGACTGCGCCGCTTCCCCTCGCCGCACGCGGACAAGTTCCGGGTCGCGTTGGCGGCGCTGGTCGGCGTCGGCGTCGGCGCCGTGATCATCGCGATCATGGCCGCGACCAGCGCCAGCAAGCAGTCGGCTTCGGTGAGCTGGTCGCAATGGTCGCCGAGCAGCAGCGGCGCCGTTGGCGTCCAGGAGATCGCGGACTTCGTGGCTCCCTACTACAGACTCACGAGCTCACAGCAGCTCGACGTGATCACACCGATCTCTCTGACCAGCCAGACAGCTGCCGGGACCACCACCGGCAAGGGGCTGACGGTCGCTGTCAACACCGCCACGAGCGGGTCCGGCAGCCAGTCGCTCTCACTGCTCTCCGGCAAGACCGTCGCATACAACGTCTGCGGGCTGGGCGGATCCGACTGCGCGCTGGCGGGCGCACCCTCCACCGAGCGCATGCTGCTGCTGCGCCGTGAAGCGCTGCAGCTGGCGCTCTACACCTTCAAGTACATCGCCAACACGCAGAACGTGCTGGTGGTGCTGCCTCCGGGCCACAGCGTGACGCCTGCCAAGCAGACCTCCACCGGTGCCGCCGGGGCCACCACCACGGCCGGCGGCTCGAGCACCACGGCCGGCGGCTCGAGCACCACGGCCGGCGGCTCGAGCACCACCGCCGTCGGCTCGAGCACCAACGCCGGCGGCGGCGGCGCCTCCACCAGCAGCACCTCCGGACCGCCGCTGACGGTCGCCGTGCTGTTCGTGCGCGCCCAGGTGGCGCAGCTGCTCAACCTTCCGATCGACTCGACGCTGCAGCAGTTCGCGCCCAGCGTGGCTCAGCTGCCGCTGTGGGTCAAGTCAAACGAGGCCGGGCTGGTGGACGCGGTCACCGCGCACGGACTGTTCTCCGAGCAGCTGGAGTCCCAGCAGGTCGGCGGCAACCTGCTGGTGCTGACCCAGCTGCCGGCGCAGTAGCAGCTTGCGGGCGCTGTGCGACAGCTGCGCGCACCAGCAGCTGGTGCCCAACACGCGCGGCTCGGTCTTCTCGCTCTGCCGCCGCTCCCGGACCGAGCCTGAGCGGTTTGCGCGCTACCCGCCAATGCCGGTGCTGGAGTGCGTAGGCTTCACGGTGATGAGCCCCACCCCCCAGCCCGCCACCCAGCAACACCACGCTGCGGACCGCGCAGCGCAGCCGCCAGCGCGCGTCACAGCGCTCTCAGTGACAGCGGTGAAGGGCATGCGCCTGCAGACCACGGACGCCATCACGCTCACGCGTCAGGGCGCGCGCGGCGACCGGCGGCTGTTCATGATCGACGCGCGCTCGCGGATGGTCAACGGCAAGCAGCTGCCGGCGCTGATGCAGCTGAGCTCGCAGCTGGATGAGCAGCGCGGTGAGCTGACCATCAGCTTCCCCGACGGACGCCGGCTGAGCGCTGTGATCGAGCCCGGTGAGCCGGTCGGCGCGCGCGCCTACGGCGACATCTGGGAGGGAACGCTGGTTGACGGCCCGTGGAACCAGGCGCTCTCCGAGCATGCCGGGCAGCCGCTGCGTCTGGTGGCTTCGGCCTGCGCGACAGACCGCGGTGAGCAGGGCGCGGTGAGCCTGATCTCACGCGCGTCACTCGCACGGCTTGCACAGGAGGCGGGCGCCGAGCGCGTCGACGCCCGCAGGTTCAGGATGACCATCGAGTTCGACGGCGTCGCCGCGCATGCAGAGGACCAATGGATCGGCCGGGAGCTCGCGGTCGGGGGTGCGCGACTGCGCGTGGAGGGGCACATCGGCCGCTGCCTGGTCACCAGCCGAGACCCTGAGAGCGGCGAGATCACGCTGCCCACGCTTGACCTCCTGCGCGCCTACAGAGCGGAGCTGCAGACCACGGAGCCGTTGGCCTTCGGCATCCACGCGAGCGTGCTGCGCGCAGGTGAGGTGCGGGTCGGGGACAGCCTCCTGCCGGTACCGGGCGACGCCGCAGAGCGATGACGCAGGAGCGATCGCAGCGCGTACGCGTGAGCGTTGAGGACCACATGGCGCTCGTCACGCTGAGCCGCCCACAGAAGCACAACGCGCTCGACCTGCAGATGTTCGAGGCACTGCACGCAGCGGCGCAGGGGCTGCGTGAGGAGCCCGGCCTGCGGGCCGTGGTGCTGCACGGTGATGGCGCGAGCTTCTGCTCGGGACTGGACTTTCTGTCAATCACCGCCGCCGCCGACGGCGGCGCCTCGCTGGCTGCCATGCTCGATCAGCCGGTCCCCAACTTCTTCCAGCGCGCCGCCTACGATTGGCTGCTGCTGCCGGTCCCGGTGATTGCCGCGCTGCACGGCAGCTGCCTGGGAGGCGGTCTGCAGATAGCGCTCGCGGCTGACATCCGCATCTGCTCCCCGGAAGCGCAGCTGTCGGTGATGGAGGCCCGCTGGGGGCTGATCCCGGACATGGCCATCACGCGCACGCTGACCCGCCTGGTGGGGATCGACGTGGCCAAGGAGCTGACCTACACGGCGCGCGTGTTCGACGGGCGGGAGGCCCGCGCGCTGGGGGTCGTCACGCATCTGCACGAGAACCCGCTCGCGGCCGCGCGTGAGCTCGCGGCACAGATCGCGACCAACTCACCCGACGCGGTTCGCCGCGCCAAGCGCCTCTACGACGAGGCCTGGAGCGCCACCGCCGAGCAGACGCTCGCGCTCGAGGCCGAGCTTCAGCGCCAGCTGCTCGGCACGCCCAACCAGCTGGCCGCCGTCAGCGCCGGCCTGCGCGGGCTGCCGGCGCAGTTCACCGACCCCGCCTGAGGAGCACGGCGGCCACACCGACGCGCGGGGCGCACCGACGCGCGGGCCGTGCCAGAGCGCAGCCCTCGCGCCGCCGCCGCGGCACCGG
>JAJZDA010000238.1 GCA_021851525.1 Actinomycetes bacterium
TGACCAACGACGCGTTTGCCCCGCTGCGCGCGCCGCGCCTGTCGCTGGCCCGCGAGGCGAGCGCTCAGCTCGCCGGGGCGGTCGCGCGCCGCGGGCGTTTCTCGGCGCGGGCGCGGAGCGTCAGTGCCAGACGCAGCGGTGGCTGGGACGCGATCCAGGGCCGCTGGTCGCTGACCTCCTCGCTGTTTGCCGCGGCTCCCAACGACCCGGCCGGGCGCCGCCGCGCGCTCGCCGAGCTGCTGCTGGAACGCCACGGTGTGCTGACCCGCGAGCAGGTCAACGCGGAGGGCGTGGCGGGCGGCTTCACGGCGCTCTACCCGGAGCTCACGCAACTGGAGACCCTTGGGATCGCGCGTCGCGGCTACTTCGTGGAGGGCCTCGGCGGCGCACAGTTCGCCGTCCCCGGGGCTGTCGAGCGGCTGCGGGAACGCCCGTCGCTGGACGAGCAGCCGATCGTGCTGAGCGCGGTGGACCCCGCTCAGCCCTATGGCGCCGCGCTGCCCTGGCCGCGGCGGCCCTCCCAGGACGGCGTGCGGGCGCCCGCCCGCCAGGCGGGCGCCCAGGTGGTGCTCTGCGGCGGTGAGCCGATCATCTACCTGGAGCGCGGCGGCAAGAGCCTGCAGACCCTGGTCGACGCCGATGACCGGCGTCTGGCGCCGGCCCTCGCCCGGCTGGTGGAGCATGTGAGAGCTGGGCGTGGCGGGGTGCGACGGCTCTCGCTGGAACGCGTCGACGGCCAGCCCGCGCTGGCCTCCCCGCTGCAGTCCGCGCTGCTGGCCAGCGGCTTCCAGGAGGGCCCCCGCCGCCTCACCCTGAGCGCCTGACCGCCGATGCCTGAGGGTGACACGATCCTCTGGGCGGCGACGCGCATGCGGCCGGTGCTCGCGGGCCGGGTGCCCGACGCGATCGAGACGCCGCATCCGCGCCACGCGATGGATCGCTGGGGGCAGCGGCTCGCGGGGCGCCGGGTCGAGCGGATCGACACGCACGGGAAGAACCTGTTCGTGGTCTTCGAGGGCGAGCTGCTGCTGCACTCGCACCTGCGCATGACCGGCGCCTGGGACGTGCATCGCGCCGGCGCGCGGGCGCGCCGCCCGGCGCACCGCGCCTGGCTGGTGCTGCACGCCGGTGAGCATCGCGTCGTGCAGTTCGACGGCCCGGTGCTGGAGCTGATGAGCGCCGGCCGGCGACGCTTCGACCAGCGGCTGGCGGCGCTCGGCCCGGACCTGCTCGCCCCCGCGTTCGACGCCGACCTGTTCCTGCGCCGGTTGCGCTCCACCGACCAGCAGCGGGCGCTCGGGGATGCGCTGCTGGATCAGCGGATCGTCGCCGGCATCGGCAACATCTGGAAGGCCGAGGCCTGCTGGGAGTCGCAGTTCGACCCCTGGCGGGCGCTGGCGACGATCGGTGACGAGCAGGCGCTCTGCCTGATCGAGCGCGTGCGCCCGCGGATGCTCGCCTCCGGCACGCGCGGGCCGCGAGCTGAGCGCCGGCATGTCTATGACCGCGCCGGCCGGCCCTGCCCGCGCTGCGCCGCCACGATCCGGGCCCGTGGCCAGGGCGACCAGAACCGCACCACCTACTGGTGCCCCGGCTGCCAGCGCTGAGCCCCCGGCCCCGGCGCGGCAGCGCCACCGGGGAAGGTGAGGGAGTGGCTGCGCGCTGACAGGCTCGGCGCGCATCGACAGCTTCTCTTTAGGAGCGGGCCACTAGCCTGGGCAGCGGGATGCAAACTCCGCTGCAGCGCGTGGGCCACAAGGGGGCCGATCTGCTGGCTCCCGGCAACACCCGCGCGAGCTTCGACGCGGCGCTGGCCGCCGGCGTCGACATGATCGAGTTCGATGTGCTGCCGGAGCTCGGACCGCAGCGACGTGCGGCGCGCCCGCGCCTGCTGCTGGCCCATGACTACGGTGAGCCCGCCGAGCTGACCCTGGAGCAGGGGCTGGACCACCTCGCCTCGCCCGCGTTCGCGCAGCTGCGCTTCGATGTCGACCTCAAGCTTCCCGGGTATGAGCTGGAGGTGGTGGGTGCGCTGCGCCACCGCGGGCTGACCCAGCGCGTGCTGATCTCCACGACGCACCGCTCGAGCCTGCGGCTGCTGCGGCGCGATGCTCCGGATGTGCGCGTCGGCTGGTCGGTGCCGAACCTGCGCCGCGACCCGTTCACCAGCCCGCTGCTGATCCCGGGAGCGTTTGCGGCGATGCACGCCGCCCGCGCGATCCTCCCGGGCCGCGCCGCGGCGGCGCTGCGCGCCGGTCACTGCCATGCGCTGATGGCCAACTGGCGGCTGGTGACCCCGCGTCTGGCACGGGAGGTCCGGGCGGCCGGCGGCGAGCTCTACGTGTGGACCGTGGACGAGCTCTCGGAGATCCGGCGGCTGCGTGACATCGGGGTCACCGGCGTGATCAGCAACGACCCGAGACTTTTCGCCGCCCTGGTGTGACGAACGCGCCGCCACATGCGTAGTAGTGGCGTGAGGGCACAGACAGCAACTGGACCGGGGCCGCACGGTGAGTCGTGGGAGCGCCTTGAGCAGCTCTACCGCAGCTGCCGCGACGACCTCTACGCATACGTGTTCACGCTGCTGCGTGAGCCCTCCGCCGCGGAGGACGTCACCGCGCTGGCGTTTGAGCGCGCCTACCGCCGTCAGCGCAGCTTCGACCGCCGCCGCGGCGTGGAGCGCGCGTGGCTCTTCGGGATCGCGCGCAACGCCGCGCTCGATGAGCTGCGCCGCCGCCGCCGCCACGCCTCGCTGCTGGTCGATCCCCAGGACCCGGGGATCGAAGAGACCGCTGACGGCCACGATGAGGACGTGCTGCTGCGTCGCACCGCCGTGCGCGCCGCGCTCGCCCAGCTGCCCGCGCGCGAGCGCGAGCTGATCGCCCTCAAGTTCCACGCCGGGCTGAGCAACGCGGAGATCGCGCAGGTGCTCGGCGTCAGCGAATCCAACGCCGGCACGATGCTGCACCGCGCCGTGCAGAAGCTCAGGAGGGCTGTCAATGCGCCAGTTTGAGAACGGCCCGCTCGATCCGGACGCGCTCGCGGAGCTGGAGGCGATCGACGCCACGCTCGCGGGGCTCTCGGTCGACCCGATCCACGCCGAGCTGGCGGAGCTGGCGCTGCTGCTGGCGGCCGAGCGCGAGCTCCCCGCTGAGCGCTTCGCCACTGAGCTGGACGCGAGCGCCGCGCGGCATTTCGCGTCGGCGGGATCCTCGCCGGCGCCCGCCGGCGCCGGCGGCCACCGGCGCCGGTGGCTGCGACGCCCGAGCCTGCCGGCGCTCGGGGCGGGGCTGAGCGCCGCTATTCCGGCGCTCACCGCCGCCCTGGTGCTCGCCACCGGGACGCTCTCCGGCGGGTCGCCGGCCCGCGCTGCCCCTGCCCGCGCTGCTAAAGACCGGCGTGTGCGTTGCCGCGCAGCACCGCGTACACGGCCGATGCCGGGATGACCAGCACCGGGCGGTCGGCGATCTCCAGC
>JAJZDA010000044.1 GCA_021851525.1 Actinomycetes bacterium
CGGGACGGAGCCTCAGGGTGAGGCCTCGTCGCCGCGGTCGGCCAGCAGGATCCTCTTGGCCTTGAGACCGAGGCTCAGGCGCTCGCGCCCCTCCGACTCGTAGGGCGAGAGCCCGCAGACCTCGAGCACCCGCGCCAGGCGGTAACCGACGGTGTGGCGGTGCAGGCCCATCGCCTCAGCGGTGTCGGTTGTGGAGCCGTGGTTGGCCAGGAACGTCTCGAGCGTTCCCACCAGGTGGGTGTCGTGCCCGCGGTCATAGCGCTCGAGCGCAGCGACGGTTGAGTCACGCAGGCTGATCAGCTCGCCGCGGTCGCGCAGCAGCACGCCGATCAGCAGCCGGTAGGTCGGCTCATGGGCGTGCAGCGTCGCCTTCGGATCCGCAAGCAGCCGCAGCAGAATGGTCGCCTCCCGCAGGGCCAGCTCAACCTCCGCGGCGCTGCGGCGCGGCGCCGAGCTGACCGCCTCAAGACCCGCCTCGCGCAGCCGCGCGAGCAGCGCGGCGGCCGGCTCGCTCTCACCGTCCGCGGTGAGCGCCACCAGATAGAGCAGGTGGGCGGCGTCCGCGTGCACCAGCACGCCGCCCGTCACCTGCTGGCGTGTGTCGAAGCTCTCACCCGGTGCCAGCAGCGCGCCGATCGCCACGGCGCCGTTGGAGAAGTCCGCGCCGACGCTGCCGGCGATCAGCTCGGCGATCGCCGCAACGGCCGTCTGCGCCAGCCGCAGCGGGGTCAGGCGGGGTGCGCTCTCAGTCGCCCCCCGCCGCTGCCAGTCATCCGCACCGTGCTGCGAAGCGTGGGCGCGTGCCATCTGGCCTGAGCTCGATGGCACGCGCCCCCAACCCCTGCGCTCAGGCGCTGACCGGCTCCCCTGCTCCCGCCAGCCCCGGGATCCCGTTGGGGAAGCCCAGCGACGGGATGTCGGACGGGTAGACCTCGTGGCCGTGCTCGGCCACGTCGCCGATCTCCATGTTCTCAGTGGACATCCGCAGAGGCACGAAGATGCCGACCAGCTTCAGCAGGATGAACGTCACCAGCGCTGACCAGGCGATCACCCACAGACCCGCGAAGAGCTGCCACTTCAGCAGCGTGAAGCTGCCATGCACGACCCCGACGGAGTAGCTGATCGCGTCGAACGGTCCCATGTGCGGGTCCGCAAAGACGCCGGTCAGCAAGCCGCCCGCGAAGCCGGCGAAACCGTGGGTGTAGATCACACCCAGCGTGTCGTCGACGTTGCGGAACGGCCGGTACGCGCTGAGGTAGTTCATCGCGAAGTACACGATGATGCAGGCGATCACGCCGATCGCGATGGCGCCCCAGCCGTTGACGAAGCCGGCTGCCGGGGTGATCGCCACCAGGCCCGTGATCAGGCCGTTGACACCGCCGATCAGCGACGGCTTGCGGCCGGTCAGGTAGTCAAGCGCGACCCAGGACATGAACGCCACGGCGGTGGTCAGGTTCGTGTTCATCACCGCTGCGGCGGCCGACTGGTTGGCGGCGTACGGGTCGCCACCGTTGAAGCCGTTCCAGCCCAGCCACAGCAGACCCGCACCGACAGCCACCATCGCCATGTTGTTCGGCGCGTCGATCTCTCTGTCGCGTTGCAATCTCGGACCTATCACGGCCGCAGCCACGAAGCCCGATATGCCCGCCGAGAGATGGATCACGTAACCACCTGAGTAGTCCAGCGCTCCCTTCAGGGCGAAGAACCCGCCGCCCCAGATCAGGAACGCGTCGACCGCGTACACGAACGTGATCCAGAGGATCACGAACGGGATCCAGGCCTTGAAGTTGATGCGGCCGAGCACCGATCCCAGCGACAGGATCGGCGTGATCGCGGCAAACACCACCTGGAAGTACATCAGCGAGGATTCCGGGAACGGCAGCAGCACCTTGTTGCCGTAGCCGCCCGGCACGATCCCCTGCATCGTCAGCGCCTTGGCGCTGAGCGTCGGTCCCGGTGTGCCGATGAACCCGTTCAGGAACCCGCCCTTGGCGATGTGCGAGCCCGAGTTGAACCACGGGTTGCCAAAGCCCATCTTGAAGGCCCACAGCACCCAGACGATGATCACGACCGCGAAGGTCGCGAGCGTCAGCATCATGCTGTTGATCGACCAGCGCTTCTGCATCACGCCGCCGTAGAGCACCACCAGGCCCGGGACGCTCATCAGGCCGACGAACGTCGCCGCGGTCAACTGCCAGGCGGTATCACCCGTGTCTAGCCAATGAGGCACATGTATCTCCTTGTTGTCGAGGACACCGCGCCACTTGCGGACGGTGGCTTGACCCCCTGGCCAAGCTGACCAGCGCAGGCTCCTGAAATCGCCGGCCTGCGGCCATAGCCCGAAGTCCAGGCATCACCTGGGGCGCCTAGACATTTGGATAAGGGGCTGCTCTGGGCCGGTCCGGAGGGCGCGGCGTGTGGGCGTGCCGGGGCCGGTTCAGCCAGCGGGGCGCGGCGTGTGGGCGTGCCCGGGCCGGCTCAGCCAGCGGGGCGTGCGGGCGCGCGTCAGTGCGCGGGATGCGGCGCGGCGTTCAGGACGCGGTGGCGTACGGGAACTTCGCGCCGATGCACGCCTCGTGCAGCTTCACCGCGAAGTTGTTGGCCAGCCCGCCCAGATGCGGTGGCCGGGCGCAGATCCGGCGTGCGGTGGCGCCGCACTTGTAGTACTGCTCACCACCCATCACCATCGTGTAGTTGAAGCTCAGGCAACCGTTGCCGTTGCGCGGCTGGCTCGAGGTGAGCGAGTAGACGGTGACCGCGATCACGAGGGCGCTCAGCAGACCCCCCAGCCTCAGGATCCAGCGCTCACGCGGGTTGCGGCTGCGCCTCACCTGGGTGTCACGGTAATGCCCCTCGGGCATGATCATCAGCACACGGGGGAGTCTAGACAGCGGCCCGCCGCGCTAGCACCCGAGATCACGCGCTCCGCGTCCGCGGTGCGGGTGCGGGTGCGGGTGCGGGTGCGAGTGCGGAGCGGGTGCGCGAGCGGCAGCGGGGTGCGTGTGCGGAGCGGGTTGCGCGAGCGATCCGGCGGGTGCGCCAGGTGCGGGCGCCGCCCGCGCTCAGAACGGCGTCCCGGTCCAGTCGATCGGTTGGAAGCCGGGTACCGGGCTGCCGACCGCCAGCTGGATCTGCTCGTGCTCACGCAGCGGGATTGCAGCCGGGTTGCCGTGATACGGGTGGCCGTTGATCAGCACGCTCACGGGGCCGCTCGCGGAGGCCACGCGCGTGCGGCTCAGCGCCTGGTTCCAGATCGCAAAGAAGTCCCCGAGCGTGAACGTTCGCGCGGTTGGAGACTCGACCTGGATCACGCCGTCAGCGGCGCGCGTGTGCAGCCAGTAGTAACAGGCCCCGGCTGTGAAGATCGGCCCGTATCCGGTCCTGCCCGGGTACGCGTCGACCATTCCGACGCCGCCGGGGATCGCGCGCGGCTGGCCGTTCACGTACACCTGCAGGTGCGCGTAGGTGCGGTAGGCCAACTGGCGCAGGTAGTCGCACTGGATCCCGTTCACGCGACGCCCGAGGGCGGTGGTGGTGGCGGGAGCAAGAAAGGGACCCACCTCCACCGGGACCACGTCCGGTCCGGGGTAGGTGCTGCTGGCCGGTTCCGGCACGGTCGTTGCCGGGGCCGGGATGCTCGCGGTGAACGTGACCGGGACGGTCACGGTCACGGTGGTCGTGCTAGTCGTGGATCCGCACGCGCTCACGGCCGCGCCGGCAAAGAGTGCCAGCGCGGCCGCCAGAATCGCTCTGCGCACCGTCGTGCGCCGCCTCCGCCTAACGGCGGTTGCCGCCTCCGCCAAACAGGCTCAGCAGCAGCAGGAAGACGTTGAAGATGTCAAGGAAGATCCCGGCCGCGATCGGTACGGCGCTCTGGTAGTTGGGGTTCGTCGCCAGGCGCTGGAAGTCAAACAGCGTGAACCCGCCGAAGATCACCAGCATCGCCACGCTGTAGATCACGTTGGCTCCGGGGATCGCCACGAACAGCGCCACCAGGCCGAACAGGAAGACCCCGATGAAGGCGATCATCAGCGGCTTCATCATCGGCGACAGATCGCGCTTGGTGGTGTACCCGATCGTCCCCAGCAGCCCGACGAACAGCGCGGTGGTGCCGGCCGCCTGGTAGACGACGCCACTGTCCGTGTGGGCGTAGTAGACGAGGATCGGCGAGACCGCCATGCCGAGCAGCAGTCCCATGCCGAACAGCAGCGCCACCGCCAGTTGCTCACGGCCGCGGGCCGAGGCCCACTGCAGGCCGAAGATGCAGGCGAACGCGCCGATGAAGAAGATGATGCCGCCGCTGCCGTTCATGTTGCGCGCGATATACGCGCCAAGCGCGGCGAAGCCGAGGCTGAACGCGACCAGACCCATCACGTGGCCGAAGATCGTGCGAGCACGATCCCCGCTGAGCGCGGCCCCCTGGCCGAACCCCATCTGCTCATAGGTGGGCATCAGTTTTCAACTCCTCAAACGGTCTCTGTATGCGGTTTTCCGCACGCAAGACGTTAGAGCATGGGACGGCCGGCGAAGCTAAGAAGATGATTAGCTTCAGGGGCCTTGGCAGACCGCGCTGCGCCAGCGAACCGACGCCACAGCCGAGCGGCGGCCCGGCCGCCCGTGGCAGGAGGTCTTGGTCAGCTGCGCTACGACGCCGTGATCAGCTGCCACGGGGCGCCACGGTGAGTGCCCGCGGGCCGCTGCAGGGCGACGGGCCGCTGCAGGGCGACGGGCCGCCCCGGGGCGGCGGGCCATTGCAGGGCGTGCGGATCCTCGAGGTTGGCGGGATCGGGCCCAACCCGTTTGCCGGCATGCTGTTCGCCGACATGGGCGCGGAGGTGCTGCGCATCGACCGCACGCCGGGTGCCGGCGTCGGCCAGATCGGGGTTGCCGATCCGACACTCAGGGGGCGCCAGACGCTGGCCGTGGATCTCAAGACGCAGCGCGGCCTGGAGCTCACGCGCGCGCTCGCGCGTCGCGCCGACGCGCTGATCGAGGGCTTCCGTCCCGGTGTGATGGAGCGCCTCGGGCTCGGGCCCCAGGAGCTGGCCCGGGAGAACCCGCGGCTGGTCTACGGGCGTATGACCGGATACGGGCAGGAGGGTCCGCTCGCGCAAGCCGCCGGTCACGACATCAACTACGTGGCGGTGAGCGGTGCGCTGGGCGCGACCCGGCGCGTGGGGGAGCGGCCGATGTTCGCGCTGAACCTCGTGGGCGACTACGGCGGCGGCGCGATGCTGCTGGCCTTCGGTGTCGTCTGCGCGCTGCTGGAGGCTCGCGGCTCCGGCCGCGGGCAGGTTGTCGACGCGGCGATGGTTGATGGCGTCGCGCTGATGACCTCGCTGGTGCATGGCATGCACGCCGCGGGCATGTGGAGCGAGGCTCCCGGCACCAACCTGCTGGACAGCGGCTCGCACTTCTACGAGGTCTATGAGACCGCCGACGGGCGACACGTCGCGGTCGGCGCGATTGAGCCGCAGTTCTACAGCCGCCTGCTGGAGCTGATCGGCATTCCCGAGGCGCAGATGCCGCAATGGGAGCGCTCGCGCTGGCCCGAGTTCAAAGCGCGCCTGGCGGCGGCCTTCGCCGCCAGGCCTGCGGCCGAGTGGGAGGCGCTGCTGGAGGGTGAGGAGACCTGCGCGAGCCTCGTACGCGGCCCCTTCGAAGCCCCGCGCCACCCCCACCTGGCGGCGCGCGGCACGTTCGTCGAGCTCGACGGGCTGCTTCAGCCTGGTCCGGCGCCGCGCTTCAGCCGCACACCGTCACGCGCCAGCGCGGCGCAGCACGATCCCCGCGCCGCACTCACCCGCTGGGGGCTCAGCTCGGCGGAGCTGCAGCTGCTCGACGGCTGACGCGCCCCGCGCCCGTGAGCCGTGTCGCGTCGCCGCTCGCGCGCGGCGGTCCGCCCGGCTCCCGGAAGCCGGGCGCCGCCAGGCTCTCAGAGTTTCTTCATACGCGGCCTCTACCGTTTGCGGCGGAAAGCGACGGTGTTAGGAGCGGTCATGTCATTCCTTCGCAAGCTGTCAACTGCGCGCCTGCTGGCACTGTGCGCCGCGGTCACCGCGGCTGTGGGCGCCACCGCGGCGGTGGCACTGGCCGCCACCGGAGGTGGTCCGACGCCGCCGCCACGCCCGCTCCCGCAGGCCATCCACACCGCCATCACCGGACCGAGCGTGAGCGGCATCACGGCGCAGATCACGTTCACCAACCACCTGATCGACAGCGGCTCGATCCAGGGAGCCGACCCGCTGCTGAGCGGCGCCAGCGGACGGCTGTGGGTGGACGGCACGCACCTGCGCCTGGAGCTGCAGTCCCAGAACGGCGATGACGCCCAGATCCTGGTCAGCGGCAACCGGCTCTCGGTCTACGACACCGCGCAGAACACCGTCTTCGAGGCGACCCTCCCGGCCGCCAAGCAGAGTCCGGCCAGCCATGTGCCGCCCTCACTGCAGGAGATCTCCAGCGCGCTCACCAGGCTTGCGCGCTACGCCCAGGTCTCCGGCGCGGTGCCGGGCAACACCGGCGGTCAGCCGTCCTACTCGGTGACCGTCACGCCCAAGCATGACGGCGGGCTGCTCGGCCAGATCCAGCTCGCGTGGGACGCCGCTCACGGGATCCCGTTGCAGGTGGCGGTCTACAGCGCCGGCAACAGCAGCCCGGTGCTCGAGCTGCAGGCGACGAGCATCTCCTACGGCAGCGTGCCGGCCTCGACCTTCGCCATCCCGCAGCCGGCCGGCGCGAAGGTGGTCAACCTCTCGCCGCCGGCCGCCCCGCGGTCGGGCTCCGCGGGCTCAGGGGCTGACACGCCGGTGACCGGCCTGGGCGCGGTCCAGGCACAGCTGCCGTTCACAGTCTCGGCCCCGGCCAAGCTGGTCGGCATGCCGCTGGGCCAGGTGCGCCTGATCAGGGACGGCAGCTCCGCCGGGGCGCTTGTGACCTACGGCAGCGGCCTCGGCGCGATCGCCGTGCTCGAAACCGCTGCGGGCGCCAACACGACCCAGCTGGGATCCGGCTCACAGGGCGGCGGGCTGTCGCTGCCGAGCGTCTCGATCAACGGCGCCACCGGACATGAGCTCGACACCGCGCTGGGCACGGTCATCCAGTTCAACAGCGGCGGCGTCTCCTACACAGTGCTCGGGTCCGTGCCGCCCGTCGCAGCCGAGGCGGCGGCGCGGAGCATCGGCTGATGTCCGCGGAGACGCCCGTCGAGGTACGGGGTCTCGTCAAGCGCTACGACGGACTGGTCGCAGTCGACCGGGTCGACCTCACGGTCGACCCGGGAGACGTGTTCGGCTACCTGGGGCCCAACGGCGCCGGCAAGACCACCTCGCTGCGGATGATGCTCGGGCTGATCACCCCGGACGAGGGCACGGTGCGGGTCTTTGGACGCGACCCGCAGGCCAGCGTCGACGCGCTGGAGGGCGTGGCCGGCTTCGTGGAGGCGCCACGCTTCTACCCGTACCTGAACGCGCGCACCAACCTCGAGCTGTGTGCCGCGCTCGACGGCCTGGGCGCGGGGCGGCGGGAGATCGATGAGGTGCTGGACACCGTGGAGCTGCGTGACCGGGCGCGTGACCGCGTCGGCGGCTTCTCTCACGGGATGCGCCAGCGCTTGGGCATCGCGGGCGCGCTGCTGCGCCGCCCGCGCCTGCTGGTGCTCGATGAGCCCGCCACCGGCCTCGATCCGGGCGGCATGCGTGACATGCGCCAGCTGATCCGCAACCTCGCCGCCACCGGGATGACGGTGCTGCTCTCGAGCCACCTGCTGGCCGAGGTGGAGGAGCTCTGCAACCGGGTGGCGATAGTGCGTCGTGGCCGCGTGGTCTACGAGGGCACGCTGGCTGACCTGCGCGCCACCGCCGGGACCCGCTACCGGCTGCGGACCACCGACGACAGCCGCGCCCAGGCGGTCTGCCAGGCGCAGCCCGGGATCGAGTCCCCGACGCTCACCGCCGGCCTGGGCATCAGCTTCCAGGCCGCCTCGGAGCGCGCGGTGGCGGAGCTCTCGATGGCGCTCACCGAGGCCGGCGCGCTGATCATTGAGATGGCCGCCACGCACGCGAGCCTGGAGGATCTGTTCTTCGCGCTGACCGAGGGTGCCGCGGGCGAGGGCGCCGCGGGCGAGAGGGCCACCGGCGGCGGGCCATCGACCAGTGACGTGGCGGTGGCCCCATGAGTGTCGGCACGCCCACCGTCTACCGCTGGGAGCTGCGCAAGCTGCGCTCCCAGAAGCGGACCTACCTGGGGCTCGGCGCGGCGGCGTTTGTGCCAATCGCGTTCGCCATCGCCCTGGCGGTGCAGCGCGGAGCGCCCAACGACGTGGCCTTTGGCAAGTACCTGCACTCCACCGGGCTGGCGCTGCCGCTGGTGCTGCTGCTGTTCGGGGCCGTCTGGATGTTCCCGCTGATCACCGCGCTGGTGGCCGGTGACATCGTCGCCGCGGAGGATCACAACGGCACGCTCAAGACGATCCTCACGCGCTCCACGGAGCGCGAGCAGATCTTTGCCGCCAAGCTGATGGCGGCCGCGACCTACGCGATCGCGGCCATCGCGCTGAGCGGCGTGACGGCGATCGCCGCCGGCTCGGCGGTCTCCGGCATGCACGCGCTCACCTCGCTGTCGGGCACTCACATCTCGGTCGCCCGCGGGCTGCTGCTGGTGGCCCTCAGCCTGGTCGTCTATAGCGTGCCGATCCTGGCCTTCACCGCCATCGGGGTGCTGCTCTCGACGGTCTTCCGCAACAGCGCCGCGGCGGTCGTCGGCACGCTGATGAGCTCGCTGCTGCTGCAGCTGCTGACGATCATCCCGGGGCTCAGCGGGCTGACCCCGTACCTGCTCAGCACCCAGTTCAACGCCTGGCAGGGACTCCTGCGCCAGCCGATCGACTGGGCGCCGATCGTGCGCGCGGTGTGGGTCTGCGCGCTCTACGCGGTGCCGGCGGTGATCGCCGCGCTGCTTGTCTTTTTGCGCCGCGACGTCGACGGCGGCTGACGGTGCCCGGATGGGCGAGCGTGTCCTGATCGTCGATGACGACCCTCCGGTGCGGCGGATGCTGGCGCGCAGCATCGCCGCTGAGGGGTTTGAGGTGGAGGCCGCGGCCGACGGCGGCGCCGCGCTGGCCGCGGTTGAGCGCTGCGCGCCTGACTACGTGGTGCTGGATGTCGCGATGCCTGGGATCGACGGGCTCACCGTCTGCCGGCGGATGCGTTCGCTGGGCGTCGGCAGCTCGATCATCATGCTGACCGCGCGGGATACCGTCGCCGACCGCGTGCTGGGGTTGGAGGCCGGCGCCGATGACTACCTGGTGAAGCCGTTCGCCGTCGAGGAGCTGGTGGCCAGGCTGCGTGCACTGGGCCGCCGCGGGCGCCTTGCCGGGGAGACGCTCACCGCCGGAAATCTCACGCTCAACCTGAGCCTGAGGGTTGCCAGGCGCGGTTCGCGGGACGTGCAGCTCAGCAGCCGCGAGGCGGCGCTGCTGGAGCTGCTGATGCGCACCGCACCCGGGGTGCTCCCGCGGGAGACGGCGATCGTCGAGATCTGGGGTGACGCGGCGGTGGAGAATGTCGTGGACCAGTACGTGCGGCGCCTGCGTCACAAGCTCGGTGACCCGCCGCTGATCGACACGGTGCGGGGCGTGGGGTTCAGACTTAGGCGATGAGCAGATTCGGCACCCTGCGCGCGAGGCTGATGCTGGCCTCGGTGCTGGCGGTGCTCGTCTCGGTCGTGGGGCTGGCGGTGGGCGCTGAGCTGCTGGTCGCGCAGCAGCTGCGCTCGCGGCTTGACGCGAGCCTGCGCCAGCGGGCGGTGGAGGTGGTGGCGCTGAGCGTCACCGCGCCGGCGGTGCTGAGCTCGCCGGGCTCCCTGGAGGCGCCGTTCAGCGGCACCCAGGTGGCGGTGGAGGTGCTCGACAGGCACGGGCGCATCGCCGTGCGCTCGCTGGCGCTGGGCGCGCGGATCCTGCCCAGGGGTGCGATCGTGCGACGCGCGCTCGCGCAGGGGCGGGCCGGGTTTGCAAGCGTCGAGTTGGCAGGTCAGCGGCTGCGGATGTACGCGGCGCCGATCCCCGACGCCGGCGGCCCGGTGGCCGGCGGTGCGGTGCTGGTGGCCGCGGACACCGCCGACATCACCACCACGCTGCACCGCATCGTGGTACTGCTGGTGCTGGCCGGGCTGGCCGCCGCCGCCGTCGGGGCGCTCGCCGCCGCGATTCTCACGCGCCGGGGCCTGCGGCCGCTCACACGCCTGTCTGAGGGTGCGCGTGGGATCGCGCGCACAGCTGACTTCGGCAGGCGGCTGCCACAACCGCAGACCGACGACGAACTGGCCGAGCTGGCGCGCACGCTGAACCTGATGATGGCCTCGCTGGACGCCTCACGTCGCCGTGAGCGCCGCTTCCTGGCCGACGCCAGCCATGAGCTGCGCACGCCCATCACCTCGCTGGTGGGCAACGTCGAGTTCCTCTCCCGTCACGGCGCCGACGCCGAGCTGATCGGCGACCTGCGGCTCGACGCAGCGCGCCTGCAGCAGCTGGTCGACGACCTGCTGACGCTCGAGCGTGAGCACGACGGCGCCCCGCCACAGCAGCTGGTCGCGCTGGGGGAGCTGGTGGCAGAGCTGCGCGACGCCAACCCCCGCGTGAGCGTCCAGGTGGAGCGCGGGGCGAGCGTCCGCGCAGACCCGGGAGCGCTGCGCCGCGCGCTGGCGAACCTCGTGCAGAACGCCGAGGTCCACGGCCCGCCGGGCGGTGAGATCGCCGTCGGGCTGACCGTCGATGACGGTCAGGCGCTGCTCTCGGTCAGCGACCAGGGGCCGGGCCTGGACCCTGAGCACGTGCAGGACGCCTTCGAGCGCTTCTGGCGCGCGCCGGAGGCGTCCGGCCGGCCCGGATCCGGTCTGGGGCTGGCGATCGTGCGTGCCACCGCGCTGCGTCACGGTGGCACGGTCAAGGTGCATGGCTCGACGATCACCATCGTGCTGCCGGTGGCCTCAGCGGATCAGCTCGGCGGCTGAGCGCCACGCCTGAGCGGCGCCCGGTTGCGCCGCCGCTCAGGCGGGGATCCTCAGGCTCCAGCGCCTATCGCGTCAAGCTCCGTGACGTCCAGAGCTGAGAGCTCGATGCTCGCGGCGGCGAGGTTCTCACGCAGGTGCGCGCGCGTGGAGGTGCCCGGGATCAGCAGGATGTTCGCGCTGCGCTGCAGCAGCCAGGCCAGCGCGACCTGCATCGGGCTCGCGTCGAGGCGTGCCGCGACCAGCGCGAGCGTGTCGCTCTGCAGCGGCGTGAACCCGCCCAGCGGGAAGTAGGGGACGTAGGCGATGCCCTGCTGAGCGAGCGAGTCGATCAGCTCATCATCCGCGCGCCGCGCGACGTTGTAGTGGTTCTGCACGCAGACCACCGGAGCGATGCTCTGTGCCTCGGCGACCTGCTCGGCGGTGACGTTGCTCAACCCCAGATGGCGGATCAGGCCCTGCTCGCGCAGCTGCGCGAGCGTCTGGAACTGCTCCGCGATGGAGCCCGGCTCAGGCTGCTCGACGCCGCCCATCCGCAGGTTCACCACGTCCAGCGCCTCGAGCCCCAGGTTGCGCAGGTTGTCGTGCACCGCGTCACGCAGCTCCTGGGGGCTGCGGGCGTGCGGCCAGCCGCCCTGGGCGTCGCGCCGGGCACCGACCTTGGTGACGAGCGTCAGATCCTCAGGGTAGGGGTGCAGCGCCTCACGGATGATCTCGTTGGTGATGTGCGGGCCATAGAAGTCGCTGGTGTCGATGTGGTTCACGCCACGCTCGCAAGCCTCGCGCAGCACCGCGACCGCCTCCGCGCGGTCACGCGGCGGGCCGAAGACGTGCGGGCCGGCGAGCTGCATCGCGCCGTAGCCCATGCGCGCAACGATGGTGTCGGGCGCCAGCGCAAAGCTGCCGCCGAGGGAGGTGGTGGAGGTCATCTGGATCCTTTCGTCTGCTTGCGCCCTCCAGGATGAGCGCTATCGCGCCCGCTCACCACGGGTCGCTTGATCCAGGGACAGCCAGTCCCTGGATGCGCCGCGCGGCGCCGCGCATACTTCGCTCATGGACAGAGACGCGCTTGCCGACTTCCTGCGCCGCCGCCGCTCGCAGCTGCAACCGGCGCAGGTTGGCCTCAGCCCCGGCAGTCGCCGGCGCGCCGTGGGCCTGCGCCGCGAGGAGGTCGCCCAGCTGGCGCACATGTCGACCGACTTCTACGCGCGCCTCGAGCAGGCGCGCGGCTCGCGGCCCTCGGAGCAGACGGTGGCCGCGCTGGCCAGGGCGCTGCGCCTGACACCCCATGAACGCGACCACCTCTACCGCCTGGCGGGCCACAACGCGCCACCGCTGCTCTACCGCACAGACCATCCGAGCCCGGGCCTGCTGCGCGTCATGCAGCTGATCAGCAGCCCCGCGCAGATCAGCTCCGACATCGGCGTCACGCTCGCCCAGAACCGCATGGCGGAGCTGCTGATCGGCTCGCGCAGCCATTACACGGGACTCGAGCGCAGCCTCATCTACCGCTGGTTCGCGCGCCCTGAGGTGCGCGCCCTGCACCCGCCGGATGAGCATGCGATGCACTCCCGCGGGCATGTGCGGATGCTGCGCGCCGCCCACAGCCGCGCCCCCGAGGACCCGGAGGTCCAGGAGCTGGTGGCGGCGCTGCTGCGGGAGAGCGGTGAGTTCCGTGACCTCTGGGAGCTGCACGAGGTCGGCACGCGCGACGGCAACATCAAGCGCTTCATCAACCCGCTGGCCGGCACGATCACGCTCGACTGCCAGGTGCTCACCTCCGTGAACCTGAGTGAGAGCCTGGTGGTCTTCACCGCCGTCCCCGGTTCGCCTGACGCGGAGCGCCTGGAGCTGCTGGCGGTCGTCGGCGGCGAGGCGTTCGCCTGAGGCCGGCCGCGCGCGCCTGGCGGCCAGCGGGCCGCCAGGCGCGAGGCACAGCTGCGGCTCAGCCGGCGTAGCTGCCGTTCTCAATCGCGGCGGTGCTCACGCGTGAGATCCGGTAGCTGGTGACCACACCCGGCGTCTGGCCGACGTTGCCGCCGATGAACTGCACCGGGATGCCGGTCCCGGCGTCGAGGATCAGCTGCTCCTGGTAGACGCCCTGGTTCGAGCTGAAGAGCCTGGCGCTGATCACGACCGTCGCCTGGCCGCCGAGCGTGCCCTGCGTGACGGTGATCTGCGGGATCGTCGCCAGCAGCTGCAGCACGCCCGCACGGACCTGCGGGTTGCCGGCGCCGGCCAGCAGCGCGTCCATCGAGTTGTCCCAGATCATCCCGTTCTGCTGGGAGATCAGCGAGTGCACGTTGTCCGCGGCGGCGTTGTGAGCAACCTGCGCGAGCTTCTGCTCGAGTGCCGCACGCAGCACGGCCGGCAGCTTGGCGACGTTCGCCAAAATGCCGCTCGGGGTGACGACGCTCTGCGACTTCAGGTTGGGGTCGAGGTTCGCCACCGCCATCTGCTGGCGGGCGGCCTCGATCGGCCCGGTGAGCGCCGCCTGCGCGGCGGCGATGTCACGCTGCTGCTGATCGGCGGCGCCGAGGTTGACGGTCTGTCCCGCCTGGATCGTGGCCGCCAGGCCGGAGAACGCGGGCGCGTAGTAGTAGTTGCCGTTGTCCGCGTAGAGGTCGGCACCGGTCACCGATGAGCCGTTCGGGTAGCTGGAGGTGCGCAGCACCAGCGTCGCGTCACCTGTCGGTGTCGGGGCGGACGCGACCCGTGCGGAGAGCTGCCGCAGCTCCTTGGCGGAGGCGCTCTGGACCGAGAAGACGCTGTTCAGCGCAGATCCGCCCGAGGCGCCCAGGCCGCGGGTGGGAGCGGCCGGCTGCGCCACCATCAGTGCGGCGCTGCCCAGCGCGGCGAGTGTCGCGCCACCAGCGGCCACCCGCAGCGCCCGCGGGCGCAGCGCTCCCAGGCGCCAGCCCGCGCGGCCGTTGCGCGTGCTGGTCGCGTGCGCCAGCAGTTGGGTGCGGACGCGGTCCGTGGTTGCGGGGTCGAGCGGCAACGGCGTGGGCCGCGCCTCGGTGAGCCAATCGAACTCAAGCTGGTTGCTCATCCTGGGTTTCTCCTTGCGAGGTCATGACGATGTGCTCGCGCACCCTGGCGCGAGCACGGTGGATTCGGGAACGCACCGTGCCGACCGGCACGTCGAGCGCGCGCGAGATCTCCTGGTAGTCGAGCTCTGCCCATGCGAGCAGCAGCAGCGCCTCCCGGTCGATCTCCGGTAGCGCCCGCAGCGCCTCGGTGAGCTGCGGGCCCAGCATCTGTGCCTCCAGCTGCTCAAGCGGCTGCGCGGAGGTCTGAAGCTGAGCGAGCGCGTGCGCTCGCCGGCCCGCCCGCTCGCCGCGTTGGCTGGAGCGGAAGTGGTGGCGAAGCAAGTTGGTGGCGATTCCGTAGAGCCACGGCCGCGCGTCCTGCGCACGGCGGTCGAAGCGGCTGCGGCGATCAAACGCCAGCCTGAACACCTCGGCGGCGAGGTCCTCGCCGGCCGCACCTGCCCTGCTCGTGCAGTACGCGTGCAGCGCAGCCCAGTGGCGGTCGAAGATCGCGGCGAAGTGCTGCGGGTCACGCAGCGAGCGCTCGATCGCGGCCGCATCGGTGTGCTGCGCCGCAACCCGCGTGGGCGGGCTGCTGAGGTTGATGTGGTGGTCGATGGAGTAGGACATGGTCTGTGAGCGATATCCCGATCCGCCAGCGGAAGTTCACGGCGGCGGCTGCAGGTTCCGCGGCGCGGGGGTGGCTGCGGTGCCCGCGGCGCGGGCCCGGCTCAGCCGGCTGTCGGTCCCACCGGGTCTGTCGCCCATGCCTCCCAATCCTCGTCGGTGAGGGTTGCGGCCGCGGACATGAACGCCTGGGCGATCGCCGAGCCGGGGCGCGCGGCGTTGATCGCCACCGACACCTGCGCCGTGATCGCCGGCTCGACCAGTGGGATTGAGCGGATCGCGCGGACCGGGCCGGAGTCGAGCAGCGCCTGCGCGCGAGCGTGGGGGACCACACCGGCCCAGCGCCGGGTGCGCACGGCGGCGAACAGCCCCGCAAACGAGTCGGTCTCAAACTGCGCCTGCACGTTCACGCCGTTGCGGGAGAAGGCCTCATCGAGGATCTCGCGGCTGCGCATCTCCGGACTCAGCAGCGCCAGCGGCAGCGCCGCCGCCTGCCGCCAGGTGATCGTCGTCGTCCGCGGCTCAACCAGCTCGGCGCAGGCGATCAGCACGTAGCGCTCCTCGTAGAGGTGGTGCACGATCAGCTCGCTGAGGTCGTGGCTGTCGAACACCGCGACCGCCGCGTCGAGCTCGAACTCCCGCAGCCGGCGCGCCAGCTCAGATCCGGGCACGCCGGTCACGGTGCGCACTCGCGCCAGCGGGTTGGCGGCACAGAACGCCTGCACGGGGAGCGCCACCGTGGTTGCCGCGCTCGGTCCCGCGCCCAGCGCCAGCGTGCCGCTGACGCCGTGCCGGCGTGCCCCCAGCTCTGCCCTCAGCGAATCCCGCTCCGCGACCACGCGGCGCGCCCAGGCCAGCAGCAGCTCACCCTCCGCCGTCAGCCCGGCGAAGCTGTGGCCACGGTTGATCAGCGCCACACCCAGCTCCTGCTCGAGTCTCGCCAGTGAGGCGGAGAGCGCCGGCTGGGAGACGTGACAGGCGGCCGCGGCGCGCGCGAAGTGACGTTCGCGGGCAAGTGCCACCAGGTACTCCAGCTGACGCAGCTGCATGCTCCCCACATACTGACCTGCCGCGGGCCGCAGAAGCACATCCTGTGGGGCCCGCCCACCGAGCCCCATCATGATCGATAGACAGCAGTTATCGATTGGTTGCTAGTTGGTCTTTGACTACCCCGCAATTTCGGTCCAAGCTCGATGGACAGATCGCGCTGAGTTATTGAGTCAGCGCACGTGAGCAAGGAGTCAGCAATGTCCCTGAGATCAACCAGCCCCAGCACAGACCGGCGCCGCGGAGCGCGCCGCGGGGGAGTGCCGTCGGCCGTCTCCGCGCGCCGCGCGGCGCGTCACCTCGACGGCATCGGCGCCCAGGCGGCACCGGACGCCGAGCGTGAGCGCCTGCTCAGCTCCTTTGGCGGACCGGACGCCGTGCATCTGCCCAGCTCCTTCGGCGAGGCGGACGGCGTGCGCAGCGCCAGTGGCCTGGGGGAGTCCGATCGTGAGTTCGGACGCCGGCTCGACTGAGCCACCCCCTGCCGACGAACCCCCGGCGCGTCGGGCGCCACGATCCGCTGGGCTCACCACTGGGCCGTGCTCGCCACTGCGCCGGGCTCGCCGCACAGTGGTGCCCGCGCCCGCCGCGCAGCGCCGCGTGGGCCGCTCAACTGAAGCTCACAGGCGCGCGCGGGATCAGCTCCGGATCGAACTCCTCGAGCAGTTCCGTGGCGCCATTCACTCGGTCTCTCCCGCTGGCGAGACCGAGTGAATGGGCCAGCAGCGCGAGCGTGGCCTGCGGCGGCTCATCCCGCTGCGCCAGCGTGACCGCGCCGTCACGCTTGGCCAGGCGCTCGCCGCCGCGCCCCAGCACCAGCGGGACGTGCATGTAGGTGAGCCGCGGCAGCCCCAGCAGCCGGCCGAGCAGGATCTGGCGCGGTGTCGAGTCGGCCAGGTCAGCACCGCGCACGACCTCCCCGATCCCCTGCGCGGCGTCATCGACGACCACCGCCAGCTGGTAGGCGTGCACCCCGTCGGTGCGGACCACGACGAAGTCATCGACCACGCCGCTGCAGTCACCGAGCAGCCGATCCCGCCAGTCAACCCGCTGCGCGTCGGCGCGCACCCGCAGCGCGAACCGTTCCCCGGACTCAATCCTGCGCCGGCGCTCAGCGGCGGAGAGATCGCGGCAGGTCCCCGGGTAGGCGCCCTCCGGCAGCGCGCCATGCGGGGCGCTGGCGGC
Organism: Actinomycetes bacterium; assembly: GCA_021851525.1. Taxonomy (GTDB): domain Bacteria; phylum Actinomycetota; class Thermoleophilia; order Solirubrobacterales; family Solirubrobacteraceae; genus Palsa-465. The sequence goes on from JAJZDA010000044.1 coordinate 16,896, forward strand.
CTCACGGATCTCCGCGCGCGTGCAGAAACAGGGGTAGAGACGTCCGCTGGCGTGCAGCCTGCCCAGCGCGTCGTCATAGAGCGGCAGGCGCTGTGACTGGCGCACGGGCTGGCCGTCCCAATCGATCCCGAGCGCGCTCAGGTCCGCCAGCGCGCCCGCCTCATACTCGGCACGCGACCGCTGCGGGTCGATGTCCTCGATGCGCACCAGGAAGCGCGCCCCGGCGCTGCGCGCCGCCAGCCACGCGACCAGCGCGGTGCGCAGGCTCCCGAGGTGCAGCGGCCCCGTTGGCGAGGGGGCGAAGCGCCCATCATGCGACACGTCAGAGATCTTCGATGTAGACCGTCTTGAGCTCGGTGAAGAACTCGCGCGCGGCCTTGCCCTGCTCCCGGGAGCCGCTGCTCGAGCCCTTGACCCCGCCGAACGGCACGTGCGGCTCGGCGCCGGCGGTCTCGCCGTTGACATGCACCACACCGGCCTGAAGCTCGGCGGCGCAGCGCATCGCGCTGCGCAGGTCACTGGTGAAGACCGACGCCGACAGGCCGTACCGGGTGTCGTTGGCCAGCCGGATGGCGTCGGCCTCGTCACGCGCCCGGATCAGCGCCAGCACCGGGCCAAAGATCTCCTCGGTGGCCACCGGGTGGCGCGGATCCACGTCGATGTAGATGGTCGGTGTGACGAAGTAGCCGCCGGCGGGGTCACCCGGCTGGCCGCCGGTCGCCAGCTGCAGGCCGTCGCCGTCGGCGCCGCGCATGTGGGTGGTGACCTTCTCATACTGCGCCGGGCCTGAGAGCGGCCCCACCTCGGTCTGCTCCTCCAGCGGGTCACCGACGACCAGCCGCTCGGCGGCGTCGACCAGGCGCTGCGCAAGCTCGTCAAACAGCTCGTCGACCACTATCGCGCGGCTGGTGGCGGTGCAGCGCTGACCGGTGGAGAGCATCGCGCTGCGCGTGATGCAGCCGGTCGCACGCTCCAGGTCGGCGTCGGCCAGCACGACGCTGGGGTTCTTGCCGCCCAACTCCAGCTGTGTCTTGACGCCCGCGCCGGCGGCCGCTGCGGCGATCTGCCGCCCGACTGCGTTTGAGCCGGTGAAGGTCACGCCGTCCAGCTCCGGTGCGCCCAGCAGTGCCGTTGAGAGCTCGCCGCCGTAGCCGGTGAGGAGGTTCAGCACACCGTCCGGCAGCCCCGCCTCCTGCAGCAGCTCAGCCAGCATCACGGCGGTCCCCGACGCAATCTCGGCCGGCTTGAAGACCACCGTGTTGCCGTACATCAGCGCCGGTGCGAGCTTCCAGGCCGGGATCGCGATCGGGAAGTTCCAGGGGGTGATCACGCAGACCACGCCCAGCGGCTCGCGCACCGCCTGCAGCAGCGTCCCCGCCGTCGCGCTGGGGTAGATCTCGCCGATCGGCTGCTGGCTCTCGCCGCCGTGGAAGCGGAAGATCGCGGCCGCGCGCCTGACCTCCCCGCGCGCGTCGCGCAGCGCCTTGCCCTCCTCCGCGGCGAGCATCGCCGCCAGCGCGTCAACCCGCTGCTCAATCAGCTCGGCGGCGCGCACCAGGATCGCTCCGCGCTGCGTCTGCAGCGTCTGGCGCCACGGTCTGGCCGCCGCGTGCGCAGCGGCGTACGCGGCGGCGACATCCTCGGGGGTGGCCACCGCGCTGCGTCCCACCAGCTCGCCGGGCCGCGCGGGGTTGTGGCGTTCGAAGCTGCGCGCCGCCGCCCGCCAGCTGCCGCCGATCAGCAGGCCGTCGTCGCGAACCGGGGGTGCCTGCAGTCTGGTGCCCATCTCTGCCTCCATCTCGAGCCGTTCAGGTGAGGATCGCGCCCAGCACCGCCAGCGCGCGGTCGCGGTGGGCGTCCAGTTCGCGGAGCAGCGCGTGCTCGTCGCGCGCGCGCACCGCATCGAGGATCCGGTCGTGCGCCTGCAGCGACGCGCGCCGTTCCTCCGGTGAGTTGTAGTAGAGCGCGCGGTAGGCCTCGGTGGAGTCCCACAGCAGGCGGATCACGCGTAGCGTGTGCGGCTGCTCGGCGGGCTCGAGGATCGCCATGTGAAAGCGGCGGTTGGCGTCGAGCTCGGCCAGCACGTCGTCGCTGTCAACGGCGTTGGCGCAGTCAGCTGCGGCGCGGGTGATGCGCTCGAGCGCGCTCTCGTCGAGCGCGCCCAGCGCGTGCCTCACGGCCCGCGCCTCCAGCGCGGAGCGCAGCTCATAGATCTCTCGCAGATCCGCCATCCGCAGCTCCGTGACGAAGTAGCCGCGCCGCGGGTAGTAGGTGACCTGGCCCTCCTGCTCGAGGATCCGCAGGGCCTCGCGCACCGGGGCGATGCTGACGCCCAGCTGCTGGGCCAGCTCGTCCTGGCCGACACGCTCGCCGGGACGCAGGGTGCCGGCGTTGATCGCGCGGCGCAGCCCCTCCAGCGCGTGCTGTGTGGTCGTGCTCGGGCCGCCCGTGCCGTTCAACGGAACGCCTGGTGTCCGGTGAGCGCGCCGCCGACGACCAGCGCGTGCACGTCCGCGGTGCCCTCGTAGGTGACCACGGACTCGAGGTTGTTCATGTGCCTGATCACGGGGTATTCGAGCGTGATCCCGTTGGCGCCCAGCACCTGGCGCGCGGTGCGCGCCACCGCCAGCGCGGCGTTGACGTTGGCCAGCTTGCCCATGCTGACCTGCTCCGGGGCGAGCCTGCCGGCGTCCTTGAGGCGTCCCAGGTGCAGCGCCAGCAGCGTGCCGCGGTTGACCTCCATCGCCATCTCCGCGAGCTTCGCCTGCTGCAGCTGGGTGGCGGCGATCGGCTTGCCAAAGACGATCCGCTCCTGGCTGTAGCGCAGCGCCGACTCAAAGCAGGCGCGGGCCGCGCCAATCGCGCCCCACACGATCCCGTAGCGGGCCTCGTTGAGGCAGGAGAGCGGGCCGCGCAGTGAGGTCGCCTGCGGCAGCAGCGCGTCCGCAGGCAGGCGCACGTCGTCGAGCAGCAGCTCCGAGGTGACCGAGGCGCGCAGTGAGAGCTTCTTGTGGATGTCCTGGGTGGTGAAGCCGCGGGTGCCGCGCGGCACCAGGAAGCCGCGGACTCCCTCATCCGTCCGTGCCCAGACGACCGCGACGTCCGCCACCGAGCCGTTGGTGATCCACATCTTCTGCCCGTGCAGGATCCAATCGGAGCCGTCGCGGCGCGCGCGTGTGCGCATCGCCCCCGGGTCGGATCCGGCGTCCGGCTCGGTCAGGCCGAAGCAGCCGATCGCGTCGCCGGCCGCCAGCTGCGGCAGCCAGTGCTGCTTCTGCTCCTCAGAGCCCCAGCGGTGGATCGCGAACATCGCCAGCGAGCCCTGCACCGAGACGAGGCTGCGCACGCCGCTGTCGCCGGCCTCCAGCTCCAGGCAGGCCAGCCCGTAGGCGGTGGCGCTTGCGCCCGCACAGCCGTAGCCGTCAAGGTGCATGCCGAGCACGCCGAGCTTGCCGAGCTCCGCCGCCAGCTCACGCGGGATCGTGCCCTGCTCAAACCAGTCACCGACGTGCGGCACCACGCGATCGCTGACGAACGCGCGCACCACGTCGCGGATCGCCAGCTCCTCGTCTGAGAGCAGCGAGTCGATGGCGAGGAAGTCTGTGGGGCGGGCCTTGACCTCGGTGGCAGCCGTCATTGCGGGGCTCCTTCATGTGGCGAGCGCGGCTCGGCCTGCGCCGGCCCGAGGGACGTGCCGGCCGTGGGCGGCAGCGGCGATCGGGCGGGCGGCCGGTGGCCAGCTGGACAGAGAAACATTCGAACATCTAGGATCTTCTCAGATGAGCTGGGAACTTGGCAACCGGCCACCCGGTGGAGGGGCGTCCGCTGGGGCGGGGCGGGACCCCGGCGGCGGGGCGTCAGATGCGGCGCGGCGGGACCCCCGCGGCGGGGC
>JAJZDA010000045.1 GCA_021851525.1 Actinomycetes bacterium
TCATGCAGCTCCGCCTCACGCGCGCTGCAGCGGTCGAGCTCACGCTCCAGGCGCTGCAGCTCCTTGCGTGCGGCGCGCAGTTGGGCCCCGGGCTTGACCGCGGGGCTCAGAGACGATGGTGTCGCGACTCCCGACGCCCCCGGCCCGGCCCCCGAACCCGGCCCGGCCCCCGAACCGGGCCCGGCCCCCGAACCCGACCCGGCCCCCGAACCCGGCCCGGCCCCCGAACCCGACCCGGCCCCCGAACCCGACCCGGCCCCCGAACCCGGCCCGGCCCCCGAACCGGGCCCATGCCCCGAACCGGGCCCATGCCCCGAACCCGCTCCGCCTCCTCGCGCACTCGCGCCCCCGGAGGGGGCGGGGCGGGCCCCCGCCATCCGGTCCGCTCCCGCGGCTCCAGCGGCAGCGCCCAGCGCCTGCAGCTCGTTGACGTACTGGTCGATTCCCCCCGGCAGGTGGCGGATCGCGCCGTGTGCGCTCAGCGCGAAGACGTTGTCGCACACGCGCTCCACGAAGTAGCGGTCGTGGCTGACCACCACCAGCGTTCCCGGCCAGCGGTCAAGCAGATCCTCGAGTGCGCGCAGCGTCTCGATGTCCAGGTCATTGGTCGGCTCGTCGAGCAGCAGCACGTTGGGCTCGGACATCAGCAGCCGCATCAGCGTGAGCCGGCGTCGCTCCCCGCCCGAGAGGTCGCGGACCATGGTCCGCGACCTCTCGCCACGGAACCCAAACCGCTCCGCCAGCCGGCCCGCGGTGATCTCCGACCCGTCGGCCAGCGTGATCCTGCCGCGGATCTCAGTCACCGCCTGCAGCACGGTGAGCTGTTGCGGGATCTCAGACGCGCTCTGCGAGAGGTAGCCGAGCCGCACCGTCTGGCCACGTTCGATCCGTCCCGCCGCGGGCTCCAGCTCGGCGGCCAGCAGCTTCAGCAGCGTTGACTTGCCGGAGCCGTTGGTGCCGACCAGTGCCACGCGCTCACCCGGCCCCAGCAGCCAGCTGACGCGGTCAATCACCTGCCGGCCCGCGTACGCGTAGCTGATCTGCTCAGCCTCTATCACCTTCGTTCCCAGGCGTGCTGTGGCGAAGCGCAGCAGCTCCGTGCCATCGCGGGCCGGTGGCTCGTCGGCAATCAGCGTGTTGGCTGCCTCGATCCTGAACTTCGGCTTGGAGGTCCTGGCAGGCGGCCCGCGCCGCAACCAGGCCAGCTCCTTGCGCATCAGTTGCTGGCGCTTCTCCTCGCGCGTCGCGGCCTGCCGTTCACGCTCGGCCTTGGCCAGCACGTAGGCGGCGTAGCCGCCCTCGTACTGGTGCACCGACTGATCCGCGACCTCCCAGGTGTGGGTGCAGACGGCGTCCAGGAACCAGCGGTCATGGGTCACGACGAGCATCGCGCCGCCGCGTGCGGCGAGGTGGGAGGCCAGCCAGGAGATGACCTCGACGTCAAGGTGGTTGGTGGGCTCGTCGAGCAGCAGCAGGTCAGGGTGATCGAGCAGCGCGCCCGCGAGTGCGAGCCTGCGTCGCTCTCCGCCGGAGAGGGTGCTGATCGGGGTGTCCAGGCCACGGTCAAAGCGCCTGAACTCAACGCCGCCGAGCAGCCCGTCCAGCACGCCCCGGAACACCCGGTCGGACGCCCATTCGTGCACCGCGCGCTCGCCGAGCAGCGCCTCGCGCACGCTCAGCTGAGCGTCGAGCTCATCGCCCTGACGCAGGCGCCCGAGGCGCAGGCCGCCGAGGCGGGTGACCTGCCCGGAGTCCGGGGTCTCGCAGCCGGCGATCAGGTCAAGCAGCGTGGTCTTGCCCTGACCGTTGCCGCCGACCACGCCGATGCGCTCGCCGTCGGCGATCCCGAGCGTGACACCCGCCAGGATTTCGCGGGCGGCGAAACCCTTGCTGACCTGGCTGAGGTTCACGAGGTTACGAGCGGTACTCATGTTCGGCGTCAATCCTTGCAAGGATGTGGGGGATGACGCTCACGGGCAGGACGCCGCAATGGTTGGAGCTGGAGGGCGCGGTCAACGCCCGCGTGGTGGTGCCGGGTGCGCTGTTGCGCTCCGACAACCTGCAGGCGCTGAGCGCACGGGACCTGCGGACACTGGTCGACGAGCAGCGGGTCCGGCGCGTGCTGGACCTGCGCACGGACGAGGAGCTCTACCTTGAGGGGCCGGGCCCGATGACGCTCGAGCCCGCGGTCACGATCGAGCATCGTTCCCTCTACCCGCACAGCGGCAACACGGACTTCGATCTGCAGGAGACCGTCGTGCCCTGGGGTGCCGGGGAGGACGGTGACTACGCGGATGAGGTCCCAACGGTCAGGGCGTACATGGCCTACGTGCTGCACAGGCCGGACTCGATCGCCGCATCGTTGCGCTCGATCGCCACCACCGAGGGCGCCGTGCTCGTGCACTGCGCGGCGGGCAAGGATCGCACGGGGGTGGTTGTCGGGCTGGCTCTGGACGCCGCCGGCTGGGACCGCGAGTTGATTGTCGCGGACTATCTGGCGACGTCGGAGCGGATCGAGGAGATCCTGGTGCGGTTGAGAAGCTCTGAGACCTACCGGGCGGAACTCGAGGGTCACTCGGCGCAGCGCCACGCGCCTGTGCCCGGGGCGATGGAGCGAGTGCTGGAGCTCGTGGACCGCGACTTTGGCGGGACACTCGCGTTGCTGGCTGAGCACGGCGTCGGCGAGGATGAGATCGCCCAGCTGCGTCAGCGCCTGCCCCGTGCCTGACCAGCCGAGCCCCAGCGGCCAGCGGAGCCCCAGCGGCCAGCCGAGCCCCAGCGGCCAGCCGAGCCCCAGCGGCCTTCCGGCCTGAACCGGCAGGCAGGCCCGTGTTGCGGGGTCAGCCGACAAGCCGCAGCGGCACCACGAGGAGCCTGCTGCCGACCTGCACCCCGACGTTCCAAGTGCTGAAGCTCGCGAGGCTGGGTGTCACCTGGAAGACGATCGTCCAGCGGGGCACGCCATTGACCGTACCGTCGGGGAAGAACGCCAGATCACGGCCTCTGGGGCCGAGCGGCGCGTCGGCCGCATCGACGTACACGGGCCTCACGCGGCTGGTCAGCGTCAGCGAGTAGCTGCCGCCGATCCTGACGTTGTAACGGCCGCCGGTCTCGGTCGCGCCGCCGAGCGTGATCTGCGGCGTGGCCGTGAAGGCGGGTGCCAGAAGGCTCTGCCCGGGCCCGAGGATCACCGAGTGCGCGGGTGGCGCAAAGACCTTCACAACGATCTTGTCGTTGTGGTCGTAGCGGTTGGGCTGAACGTAGAAGTAGGTCCCGTTCGGCTGGTTGCGCGTCAGCCAGGTGGTCCCGCGCACCGCCGCCGCGCCGTAGTTGCCCTGAGTGGTGTAGTTGCCGTGGCTGCTTGACCAGAGGTTCCCCAGCCCGCTGCCATGCTGCTTCTTCTTCTTGGTGGTAGTCGGCTTCTTGTTCTTGTTCTTGTTCTTGGTCTTGCGCTGTGCATCGCTGGCCGTGTGGGCTATCGCGAGCGGGCTGACCCCGACCACCACGAAGGTCGTCTGGCCGTCGGCGGACTGCTTGAACTGGAACTCCCCGCCCCACAGCACCGCCGTCTGCGTCTGATGGGCGTTGAGCCCAAAGCTCAGCTCCACGTGGCCGTTGCGCGTGTCGATCGTGGTGCCCGCGGGCAGCTCACGCACTGAGTCGAGGTTCACCCACCGGTTGCTGCCGGGGAGCTGAAAGCGGACCCTGCCGCTGGCCGTCGCCGCGGTGGTGGAGTGGGTCAGCCAGGGCCTGGGGGTGGACGCCGTGAAGGCGGTGAACTCGCTGTGGCGCCGGGACGGGGCCCCGACCGTCGCGGTCGTCTTGCCGCGCGCGCCGGTCCAGCGCGTGCGGAAGGGGCGGCCGAAGCTGCCGAACGGCCTGCCACCTGCCCTGACGTTCGTGAACAGCGCCGGCGTTGACGGGACCGGTCCGGTCAGCCCCGGGCGCCTGAACATCCCAACCCTCCAGCCGACGTGCACGCGCAGCGCTGGGCCGGTGACCGTCACGGGTCGCAGCTTCGGTTGCGAGAGGTCGGTGATCGTGAGCCGCTCACCGCCGCGAAGGTCGCGGATCTGGCAGCGCACCAGGTCGCCCGGCGCGACGCTGACGGCTGCCGGATTGGGGCTGTAGATCGGCCGGTAGTACGCCTGCGCTCCGTAGGTGAGTGCGCCCGTCAGGACGTTGGCCCGGATGAACTGCTCCAGGTACCTGGCCCGGTGCCCCGAGCACTGCACCAGGATCCCGCTGAAGTCCGGCAGCGCCTGGCCGTTGCGGGCGCCGGGCCGCTTGCCGAGCAGCTCCACGCCGAGCAGCTGACCGAGGTTCCCGCGGTGGTGGCGCCCGCACGCAACTGCCGGCACGGTGATGGTCGCGGTCACCGTGCGCACCGCGCGCGGCGAGCCCCAGCTGGCGCCGAGCGGGCTGGGCATACCGGCGCTGCCCGAGCCCGCCGCGAGGGCACTGGAGACGGCCGACACGGCTACCACGCAGAGCAGGCTGATGAGCAGGATCGCAGTGGTGCGCGCGGCCGAGGTGCGGCCGCGCCGGGCGACGCGGCGGTTGGGCATCCCGGCAGCGTATCGATCCACTGCAAGCCTGTGTGTCAAGGTACGATCCGCGCATGGGCGATGGCCACGCGCCGGGGGGACGCGAGTAGTTGCGCCGGGCTCGATGGTCACGGCGGCGCGGTCTGCTGCTCGGCGCCGTTGCGTTGGTGGCCGTTGCGCTGGCGCTGCTCAGTCACGCCACCGGCCTGCTGAACCGCACGGAGCTGCAGACGATCGACGCGCGCTTCTCAGTGCGAGGCCCGCAGCCCCAGCTGGTCAGCAACCTGATGGTGGTGGGCGTGGACGACGCGACCTTCAGCCGCTTCACCCAGCTGGCGGTCAGCACCCACGGCCGCTTCAAGGCGGCCTGGCCGTTCCCGCGCCGCTACGAGGCGCGCGTGATCGCCAACCTCGCCAGGGCGGGTGCCAGACAGATCGCGGTGGACATCCAGTTCACAGAGCCCACCGACCGGCGCGACGATGACGCGCTCGCGCTGGCGATCTGGCATGCGGGGCACGTGGTGCTGGCAACCACCGCGGTCGGCCCGCGCGGCTCGACCTCGGTGCTGGGCGGCAACGCCAACCTGTGGCGCTTCGGCCACTCGGTGGCCGCCGACGCCACGGTGTTTCCCGACGGCGACGGCTCGTTGCGCCGGATGCGCTACAGCTTTCAGGGGCTCGAGAGCTTCGCCCCGGCGATCGCCGGTGAGGTGCTGCGCCACAGGATCTCACCGGCGCTCTACGGGGGGCCGTCGCAGCTGCAGCCGGTCGACTACGCGGGCCCTCCCGGCACCGTCCCGTACCTCTCCTTCTGGCGCGTCTACGAGGGCCGCTTCCCCAGCGCGTCGGTGAGGGGCAAGGTGGTGATCATCGGCGCCACCGCGCCGACGCTCCAGGATCGCCACGTTACGCCGACTTCCGGCTCCGCTGGCAGCGGCGAGCTGATGTCCGGGCCGGAGATCCAGGCGAACATGGTGGCAACCGTGCTGCACCGCATCCCCCTGCGCTTCGGCGCCGGCTGGGTGAACGTGCTGATGATCATGCTGCTCGGGTCACTGGTGCCGCTGCTGGGGATGCGCGGTTGGGCACTGCGAGCGCTCTTCAGCGGTGTGGCCGCGGGCGTCGTCTACGTGCTGGGCGCGCAGCTGGCGTTCAACTCGGGGACGATCATCGCCGTGGCCGACCCGCTGCTGGCGCTCGTGCTCGGCACGATCGGGACGCTCACGGTGGTCTATCTGGGCGAGGCGTTTGAGCGCCAGTACGCGCGCACCACGTTCGCGCGCTTCGTGCCCCCGGACGTGGTTGACCAGGTGCTGGCCAGCACCGATGACGACCTGCGCCTGGCCGGCGTGGAACGCGTCTGCACTGTGATGTTCAGCGATCTGCGCGGGTTCACGCAGTTCTCCGAGACCCAGCCCGTGGAGCGTGTGATCGCCGTCGTGAACCACTACCTCAACGAGATGAGCCAGGCGATCATGGGGCAGGGCGGCACGCTCATCTCCTACATGGGCGACGGCATCATGGCGGTGTTCGGGGCGCCGCTGGAGCAGCCCGACCACGCCGACCGGGCGCTGCGCGCGGCGCGCGAGATGATCGGCCCGCGGCTGGCCGCGTTCAACGCCTGGCTCGAGCAGCAGGGGTACCCGTCGGGTCTGAAGATGGGCGTCGGGCTGAACAGCGGCAAGGTCATGTGCGGCAACGTCGGCGCGGAGCAGCGCGTCGAGTACACGGCCATCGGGGACACCACCAACACCGCGTCGCGGCTTGAGGGCATGACCAAGGGGCAGCCGCAGATGCTGTTCGTGGCCGAGTCCACCCGGGAGCTGATGCTGGAGGCGCCAGCCGACCTGGGTTATGTCGGGGAGTTTGAGGTCCGCGGGCGTGAGGCGAAGCTGCGGGTCTACTCGCTGCCGGTGGAGCTCAGCTAACGTCAGCTCGATGGATCAGATTGCGATGACCGCCGACGAGCTCACGCGCCTGCGCGCCGAGCTCAATGAGCTGGAGAGCGACGGACGCTCCCAGATCGCGGCGCGGATCAAGACCGCGCGCGAGTGGGGGGACCTGAAGGAGAACGGCGAGTATCACGCCGCCAAGGAGGCTCAGGCGCACCTGGAGACGCGCATCCTGCGGCTGCGCGAGCGTGTGCGGGCGGCCGTGGTGGTGGAGCGCGGCACCGGGGATGAGGTGCAGCACGGCAGCAGCGTCGAGGTCACGGACCTGGGCAGCGGCGCCACCCAGACCTTCAAGATCGTCTCACCCAATGAGGCCAAGCCCAAGGAGGGCCTGATCTCATCCAGCTCGCCGGTGGCGCAGGCGCTGATCGGCCATCGCGTGGCCGATCAGGTGGAGATCAAGATTCCGGCGGGCGTCAGGCGCCTGAGGATCGACAAGATCGACTGATGCCGGCTGAGCGCCTGCTGCCCAGCGCCGAGGCCGAGGCGGTAGTTGAGCTGGCACGCGACTTCGCCGCGCGGGAGCTCGCCGGCCGTGCCGCCGCTGATGAGCAGTCGCACCGCTTCCCACGCGACGTCTTCAGGCAGCTCGGTGAGCTGGGGCTGCTGGGAATGCCGTTCAGCGAGCGGTGGGGCGGCGCTGAGCTGCCCTACGAGGTCTACCTGCAGGTGCTGGAGGAGCTGGCGGCCGCCTGGGCCACCGTCGGGGTGGGCCTGAGCGTGCACGTGATGTCGTGCTTCGCGCTCGACGCGTTCGGCTCCGAGCAGCAGAAGCAGCGCTGGCTGCCGGCGATGGTCGGTGGCGAACTGCTGGGCGGGTACTGCCTCTCGGAGGCCGACGCCGGCAGCGACCCGGGAGCGATGCGCTGCCGTGCGACATATGCGCAGGAGGCGGACGTCTACCGCGTGACCGGCACCAAGGCCTGGGTGACGCATGGCGGGGTGGCTGACTTCTACACGCTGTTCGCGCGCACCTCAGAGGAGGGCAACCGCGGCATCTCCTGCTTCCTGATCCCCGGGCGTGCGCCCGGGATCGAGCCGCTGGAACCCGAGCGCAAGATGGGTCTGACCGGCTCACCGACCACCGCGATCAACTTCGACGGCCTGGAGCTCGAGGCGCAGCGCCGGATCGGTGAGCCGGGGCAGGGCCTGGCGATCGCGCTGCGGGCGCTTGACTGCGGCCGGCTCGGGATCGCGGCGGTGGCTGTCGGCCTGGCGCAGGCGTCGCTTGACTGCGCGCTGGCCTACGCCCGTGAGCGCGAGACGTTCGGGCGCCCGATCATCGAGCACCAGGGACTCGGATTCCTGCTGGCGGAGATGGCCGCGGCGGTGGAGAGCGCGCGCGCCACGGTGCTTGAGGCGGCGCGCCGCCGTGACCGCGGCCTGCCGTTCACGCGCCAGGCGTCGATCGCCAAGCTGCTGGCCACCGACGCGGCGATGCGCGTCAGCACCGACGCGGTGCAGGTGCTCGGCGGCGCCGGCTACACCCAGGACTTCCCGGCCGAGCGGATGATGCGCGAGGCCAAGGTGATGCAGATCTTCGAGGGCACCAACCAGATCCAGCGGCTCGTGATCGCGCGCCAGCTGGCGCGCGGCTGAAGCGCGCCGGGCGCCGAGCGGACCGACCGCCAGGGATCGCACAGAGAGGGAGAGCATGGAGATTCACGGCAGATCGGCGATCGTCTTCGGCGGAGGGTCGGGCCTGGGGGAGGCGACCGCGCGCAGGCTCGCGCAGCTGGGGGCGAGCGTGACCGTCGTCGACCTCAACGGCCGGCGCGCGGAGCTGGTGGCTGCGGCTGTCGGGGGACGCGCGGTGAGCGCCGACGTGACCGACGAGGCCGCCGTGCAGGCGGCCGTCGACAGCGCCGCCGCGGCGACCGGCTCGGGTTTGCGGATCGCGGTCTGCTGTGCCGGTGTCGGTGATCCGCTGAAGCTGCTGGGGCGCGAAGGCCCGACCCCGCTCGCCCAGCTGCGCCGGGTCATCGACGTGAACCTGATCGGCACGCTCAACGCGCTGCGCCTGGCCGCCTGGGCGATGACCACCAACGAGCCGGATGCCGGCGGGGAGCGCGGCGTGTGCGTCACCACCGCCTCCGTGGCGGCCTTCGAGGGCCAGGTCGGGCAGGTCGCCTACTCGGCGTCCAAGGGCGGCGTGGCGGCGCTCACGCTCCCGGTCGCGCGTGAGCTCGCGCGCTTCGGGATCCGCCTCGTGAGCGTCGCGCCCGGTCTCTTCAACACGCCGATGCTGGCCGCGCTCCCGCAGGAGGCCCGGGAGTCGCTGGCCGCCTCCGTGCCGTTCCCGCCGCGCCTGGGCGAGCCCTCGGAGTACGCGCAGCTGGTTGAGCAGATCATCGTCAACCCGATGCTCAACGGCGAGACGATCCGGCTTGACGGCGCAATCCGCATGGCGCCGCGCTGAGCGCCGCCGCGCGAGAATCTGCTCAGATGCAGGAGATCAGGATTCGCGGCGAGATGATCCGCCTCGGGCAGCTGCTCAAGCTCGGCGGCGTGGTTGACAGCGGCGCCGACGGCAAGGAGCTGCTCGCCGCCGGGGCGGTGATCGTCAACGGCGTGGTGGAGACCCGCCGCGGGCGCCAGCTGCACGATTCAGACGTGGTTGAGGTCGGCGAGTGGGAGTTCCGGATCAGCGCTGAGTAGGCGTGCGGCGGTTCAGGCCGCCGCCAGCAGCTCTCCGGTCAGCTGCGGCAGCGTCGCCACCACCAGCTCCAGGGCCTGCTGGACGTGGCGGCGGGCGGCGTTCTCGCGGCTCGCCTGACGCCAGACCGAGTAGACCCGCCGCTGCGGGATCGGGTTGGCGACCTTCACGGCGCGCACGCCGGCGGGCAGGCGTGGCCGGCCGAGCCGTGGCACCAGTGCCACCGCCGCTCCCTGCTGGACAAACGCCAGGTGGCTCTCGAAGCTCGCGTCGCGAAAACGCACGTCGGGGCGTGCCCCGTGCAGCGCGAACATCTGGTTGAGCCAGTCGTCGCAGATCGAGCCCTCGTGGGTCGAGATCCAGCGCTCCTGCAGCAGGTCGGGCGGCTGCACCGCATCGGCCGCGGCCAGCGGATGCTCGGCGGGGAGCAGCACGTCGGCCAGGTCGGTGAACAGGCAGACCGACTCCAGCGAGCTGCCGGGATCGAGCGGGATCGTGTTCCAGTCGTGCACCACCCCGAGGTCCGCGCCGCCGCGCTCGACCAGCGTCAGGCACTCACGCGGGTCGAGCTCCTGCACGGTGACGTTGAGGTCCGGCGCGCTGCGCGCCAGGCGGCTCAGCAGCGGTGCGATCAACCCCCGGCAGGCTGTCGAGAAGGCGGCGATCCGCAGATCCCCGGCGGCCGGCCGATCGTGGCCCAGCGCGACGTTCTCGAGCGCCTCCATCTCACCCAGCAGGCGGCGGCCGTGCTCAGCCAGGCGGCGCCCGCGTTCGCTGAGGATCACTCCGCGGCCCACGCGCTCCAGCAGCTCGCAGCCGCTCTGGCGCTCCAGCCGCTTGATCTGCTGGCTCACGGCCGAGGGCGTGAAGCCCAGCGACTGCGCCGCCTCCACGACACTGCCCTGATCCTCCACCGCGATCAGCGAGCGCACGGCGACCAGATCGAGCATGTAGCGATGCTACACGGAACCAGTTAGAAGAGATAGCTGGTCTTATTTGTCGCGATCAGTCAGGATCGCCCGAGCATGAGCTTCCGCGACAACCTGCGGGCCACACTGGTGGCGGTCGTGTGGGGCGCCAACTTCGTGGTGATCGACGAGGGCCTGCGCGGCTTCCCAGCCTTCCTGCTGCTGGCGGCGCGCTTCACGCTGGTCGCGTTCCCGCTGATCCTGTTCGTACCCCGCCCCGGCCCCTGGCGTCCGATCCTGTTGATCGGGGCGCTGATGAGCCTCGGCCAGTTCACGCTGCTCTACCTCGCGCTGCACCTGGGGATGCCGTCGGGGCTCGCCTCGCTGCTGCTGCAGGCGCAGGCGATGTTCACGATCGTGCTGGCCAGTGCGACCATCGGAGAGCGTCCCAGCGCCCGCCAGCTGGCCGGGATCGCCATCGGGCTGGTGGGGCTGCTGACGGTCGCGATCGGCTACGGGAGCGCGGCGCCGGCGGTGCCGCTGCTGCTGACGCTCGGCGCCGCCCTGTCCTGGGCCTCCGGCAACGTCGTCAGCCGGCGAGCGCGGATCACCAACGTGTTTGCGCTGGTCGTCTGGTCGGCGGCGGTGGTTCCAGGGCCGGCGCTGCTGCTGGCGCTGCTGGTCTCCGGTCCGCACACGGTCGCGCACGCGCTCAGCACGATCGGCCTGCGCACCATCGCCAGCACGCTCTACACCGTGCTCGGCGCCTCATTCTTCGGCTACGTGACCTGGAACTCGCTGCTGGCCCGCCACCCGGTCAGCGCCGTGGTGCCGTTCACGCTGCTGGTCCCCGTGGTCGGGATCCTGGCCGCCTGGCTCTTCCTCGGCCAGCCGCCGAGCGTGACCGAGACGCTCGGTGGCGCGATCCTGCTGAGCGGCGTGGCGACCGCCACCCTGCGCCGCCGGCCGCGAACGCTGCCGGGCTTTGCGGGCGCCGCCGTGGCTCAGCGCTCGCTGGCCACCGCGGCCAGCAGCTCGCCCAGCCGCGAGTAGCGGCTGTCGGTGTCCGGGGTGCGCGCGGCCCGGGCTATCACCTCGCGCGTGCCGACGATCACCGTCGCCAGCTTCGCCCGCGTGATGGCGGTGTACAGCATCTCCCGCCGAAGGAAGAAGGCGCCGGCCGCCGGGTGGGCGACGATCACCGCCACCGGCAGCTCGATCCCCTGGCCGCGGTGCACGGAGCAGGCGTAGCCGAGCTGCAGGCTCTCGCTGGCCTCGGGCGGCAGCCGGAAGACCTGCTCCTCACTGGACAGCAGCAGCGCCGCGTCGTCGTCATCGGCGCCCGGCCCGCCGCCCCCCAGCTCATCGAGGAGGGTCAGCACGGTGCCGTTCATCAACCCCAGCTCGTGCAGGTTGCGCCCGGTCATCATCAGCTTGTCCCCGAGTCGCAGCCGCCCGCCCTTGACCGGCTGGCCCAGGGGATTGAGGCGGTCGCGCAGCGCGCGGTTGAGCCTGTCGATCCCCAGATCCCCCCGGTAAACGGGGGCGAAGACCTGGATGTCATTGACCGGGTGCACGCCGTAGTGCCTGGGCAGGCGCTCAGCCACCAGCTCGACGATCAGCGCCAGTGCCTCCCGCGGGTCGGCCCGCTCCATCAGGAAGAGGTCGTGGCGCATGCCCTCTGCGGGCCGGAACTCGGGCAGCTCGCCGCGGCGGATGGCGTGCGCTCCCTGCACGATCATGCTGCCGGCGGCCTGGCGGAAGATGTGGGTCAGGCGCGCGGTCGGCACCGCCTCGGAGGCGACCAGGTCAGCGAACGGCTTGCCGGCGCCGACCGGCGCCAGCTGGTCCGCGTCGCCGACCAGCACGACGTGCGCGTTGTGCGCCACCGCGCGGGTCAGCGTGACCATCAGCTCGAGGTTCGCCATCGAGGACTCGTCGATGATCAGCAGGTCACACGGAAGCGGCGCGTCCTCATCGTGCTCGGGCAACTCGCCAGGCACCCAGCCGAGCGCCGAGTGCACGGTCTTGGCCTGAAAGCCACTGGCCTCGGTCATCCTTCGCGCCGCGCGCCCGGTGGGCGCCACCAGCAGCACCGTCGCGCCCTGCTCGATGGCCAGCCGCGCGATCGTCTGGATCGTCGCCGTCTTGCCGGTTCCGGGCCCACCGGTGATCACCGACAGCCTGTGGCTGAACGCGTCCAGCACGCCGGCGCGCTGCTCCGGGGTGAGCTCCAGGGCGCCGTCACGTCCGCCGCTGAGGGCGTCCGCGTCGCCGTCGATCGCCCGCAGCTTCTCGCCGCGCGCCGGCCCGATCAGCTCAGCGACCCGCTGCGCCAGCTCCTGCTCCAGCTCCCAGGTCACCCTGCGGTAGATCCAGTCGCCATCGCGCACCAGGTCGCCGTCCTCCACCAGCGTCTCCACGGCCTCCGCCGGTGGGGTCTCGCCGAGCAGCTCGCCGGCGGCGGAGAGCAGCCGCGCCAGCGGCAGGCAGGTGCTGCCACCGCGACCCTCGGCCTCGCTGAGCGTGTGCACCAGCGCGGCGCTGACCCTGCCGGGGATCTCCTCGCCCTCCGCGCCGCGGTCCGCGCGGGCGGCGTGCGCGATCCGGTCGGCGACGCGGAAGCCGACCCCGTAGACGCGCGTCAGCTCATACGGGTTCTCGGTCACCACGCGGTGCGCGGTGGCGGGGTACTGGTCGCTGAGCCGCTTGACCAGGTAGGCGAGGCCGTGCGGGGCCAGCAGCATGTGCAGCCTGCGGGTCGCGCGCAGCTCATTCCAGGAGTGCGCGGCCTCCTCCGCCCGGAACGGGTTGAGCCCGACCCCGCGAAACGCGGCCGCCGGCTCACGGTCGATCGCGTCGAACACCTCGGCCTCGCCGAAGCGCTTGACCAGCGCCTGCGCGCGCTTCTCTCCGATGTTCCTGATCCGCCGCAGGTAGCCGATGATCGCTGCGCTGTCGCGTGGCGCCAGCGGCTGCGCCTCGCTGACCTTGACCTGGTCGCCGTAGCGGCTGTCGCTCACCCACACGCCCTTGACGTGCGCGCGCTCACCGGCCTCCAGGTGGATCAGCGGCCCGACCAGCACGATCTCATCGCCGTCGCGCTCCGCGTCGAGCACGGCGAAGCCGTTCTCATCGTTGACGAACCGCTGGCGGCGGATCGTCACCTCGGCGTCGAAGCTCTCGGGCACGCGGCTGACGTTAGAGCCGGCCCAGGCGACAGCGAAACCCTCCACCGGACCCCTTGCCGCAGTTAGCGACATCATCTGCGGTTGTGATCCGCTACCTGCTGGCGCCAGTCCATCCGCCCTTCGCGCGCGCCCTGAACCTGCCTCGCACGGCTTCCCTGCAGAGCGCTGCGGGAGCGCCGGTGGCCCGCTGGCCACCGGCGTCACCAACCGCCGTGGCAATCACCTTCGATGACGGCCCGCACCCCGAGGGCACCCCGGCGATGCTGGAGATCCTCGCGCGTCACGACGCCCGCGCGACGTTCTTCGTGATCGGTGAGCAGGTGGTCAGGCGCCCGGAGCTCCTGCGGCGGATGCTCGCGCAGGGGCACGCGGTGGCGTTGCACGGGTATCACCACCGACTGCACCTGCGGCGCTCCGAGGCGGAGCTGCGCGAGGATTTCACGCGTGGCATCGCGGCGATTGAGGATGCCTGCGGCGCGACCCCCAGCCTGCATCGCCCACCGTACGGGATCTACAGCCCCGCGAGCCTGCGGATCGTCGGTGAGCTCGGCCTCGCACCGCTGCTCTGGGCCACCTGGGGCAAGGACTGGCGCAAGTTCACGACCCCGGAGCGCATCGCCCGGCGGGCGCTGCGCGGGCTGGCCGGCGCGGACGTGATGCTGCTGCACGACGCGGACTTCTACAGTGCCAAGCGCTCCCATGAGCGCACCGCGGCGGCGCTGGATTTGGTACTGGAAAGCATGAAATCCGCCGGACTCGGTACTTTCTTAGCTGGTTCCTAGGTTGACCGGCCCGTTGCAGGATGCAAATCGGGCGCAACCTTGCAACTGAGCCAGGCCGGCTGTGCACGCCGATCGCCCTGGTCAACCCCTGCGACTCTCACCCTCAGAGGTTTTCTGTGACTGCAGCATCAAGTGACCCCAAGACCGTCCCTGACTACGGGCGCTTCGCCATCGGCTGGGACGCGCGTGACCGCGCGCGCTTCCATGAGCTGGTGGACGAGGTGTTCGACTCCAACCGCTGGGCGGAAGCCGACATGAACAAGCGCTTCGAGGAGGCCTGGTCGGCATGGAACGGGATCCCCGCCGTGGCGATGTCGGGCTGGACCGGGGGCGCGCTGACCGCGCTCGCGTTCGCCGGCGTGCAGGGGGAAACCGTGCTCTGCCCGTCGAACACCTTCATGGCAACTCCGCTGGCGGCGATCCGCTCCGGTGCGGAGGTGCAGTTCGTCGACTGCAACCGTGAGGACCTGTGCATGTCCTTCGAGGACTTCGAGCGCAAGGCTGAGCAGCACAAGCCCAGGGCGGCCTTCCTGGTCCACATCGGTGGCCACATCGCCTTCGACGCGCAGAAGATCGCCGACTACTGCAAGGCCAACGACATCTTCCTGATCGAGGATTGCGCGCACGCTCACGGCGCCTCCTGGAACGGCGTCAAGCCCGGCACCTACGGCGACGCCGGGATCTACTCGTTCTACGCGACCAAGACGGTCTCCACCGGTGAGGGCGGGATCTTCGTCTCCAAGCGTCCCGAGCTGATCGAGTATGCGCGTGACTTCCGCAACTACGGCAAGCCGAGCTACAAGGTTCAGGGCCTCAACTTCCGGATGAACGAGTTCACCGCCGCGCTGGGATTGATCCAGACCGAGCGCATGGAGGAGATCGTCGCCTGGAAGAATGAGACCGCGCGCGAGTACCTGGACCCGCAGTTCTCGGGCTCGAAGCTCGAGTTGCCCGACGGCATGGTGTCGGGTCTGTATAAATACATTGTGTTCGACTGGCTGGATAAGTCGACGGGGCGCGTCTACGATGAGCCCTGCCATCGGGTCCTGGGCCATCACGTCGATCTGCCAAACACGGATTGGGTCGCAAAGAACCATTCCTGCCCGCCGCTGTATTACCGTCCGGTGGACGCGGGCTCTGAAACCGACTAAGGGGAACTTCTGAACATGCGAGTTCTTGTCACAGGCGGGGCGGGATTCATCGGCTCGCACGTCGTCGACAAACTGCGGGATCACGGCCACGAGCCAGTGATCTATGACCTGCGCCAGTCACCCTGGCACGCGGGCGACGCCGTCGACACCGTGATCGGGTCGATCACCGACATCGCGGCGCTCGAGCGGGCGCTGGCGGACTGCGACGCGGTTGCGCACCTGGCGGCCGTCGCGGACGTCAACGACGTGCACGCCGAGCCGGCCGACGCGGAGGAGGTCAACGCCCGCGGGACCGCCGCGGTGCTCGAGGCCGCGCGCCGCGCCAACGTCAAGCGCGTGGTCTACGCGTCGACGATCTGGGTCTACAGCGACACCGAGGATGAGACGGTCTCAGAGACCACGCTGCTGCCGCCTCCCGCGCATCTCTACACCGCCACCAAGCTGGCCGGTGAGCTGTACTGCAAGTCCTACCAGGAGCTCTACGGGGTCAACTACACGATCCTGCGCTTCGGTATCCCGTACGGCCCGCGGGCGCGTGAGGCCGCGGTGATCCCCGCGTTCGTCAACAAGGCGTTCGCCGGTGAGCCGCTGACCCTCTCCGGCGACGGCCTGCAGTCGCGGCGTTTCGTCTACGTGGAGGATCTGGCGGAGGGCGTCGTCGCCGGGCTCGGCGACATCGCTGAGAACCGCGTGTACAACCTCACCTCTGATGAGGACGTCACGATCAAGCGCATCGCTGAGGTCGTGCAGGAGATCGTCGGCAACACGGAGATCGTGTTCGGCCCGGCGCGTCCCGGCGATCTCGGCTCGAAGATCGTGCTCTCCGACAGGGCGAGCGAGGAGCTCGGGTGGACGGCGCGGACGCCGTTCCTGGAAGGAGTTCGGCGCTACGTCGAGTGGCGGCGCGAACAAGCAGCCAAAAAAAGCGGAGGGCACCTCGACCCTTTAGCGGTGGCGGGCGAGTCTGAAGCTGAGGCTTGCCCGCGCAAGGTCCTGATCCTCTCCGCTGACATCGGAGAGGGTCACGACCTACCCGCTCGCGCGGTTGCGCGCGAGTTTCATGAGGAGGACCCGAGCGCACTGATCTCGGTCGTCAACAGCCTGCCGGCGATGGGGCCGTTGATGACCAAGATCCTGCGCGAGAACTCGGCGTTCATGTTCCGCTGGGTGCCGTGGCTGTTTGACTTCCAGTACCGGCTGTTCATGGACTTCGCGCCCACGCGCTGGCTGGCGTCCAAGCTGCTCACGCGCTTCGGGCGGCGTGGGCTGATGCGCCTGATCAAGTGCCACAACCCGGACGTGATCGTCTCCACCTACCCCGGCGCCACGCAGATCCTCGGTGAGCTGCGACGCGGCGGCCAGCTGCAGATCCCCTGCTACTCGTCGATCACGGACCTCGCCGGCCTGCGCTTCTGGGCGCACCCCGGGATCGACCTGCACTTCATCACCCATCCCGAGTCCGCTGAGGAGGTTGAGCGGATCGCCGGCCCCGGCAGCGTGCGCTGGTCCAAGCCGCCGACCAACCCGGCGTTCATGCGCCACCGTGACCGCGCGCAGGCTCGCGCCGCGCTCGGCCTGCCCGCGCAGGGCACGGTGATCACCGTGTCCGGCGGTGGCTGGGGCGTCGGTGACGTGATTGGCGCCGCCCGTGCCGCGCTGCAGGTCGAGGGCGCCGAGGTGCTCTGCCTGTGCGGCCACAACGCCGGCCTGCGTGAGCGCGTCAACCAGTACTTCGCGGGCGACCCGCGGCTGCACGTGATGGGCTTCACCAACCGCATGGGTGACGTGATGGCGGCCTCCAACGCGCTCGTGCATTCCAGCGCCGGGTTGACCGTGCTGGAGGCGCTGATCCGTGGCTGCCCGGTGATCTCATACGGCTTCGGCTACGGGCACGTGCGGGTCTCCAACCGGGCGCTGGAGCGCTTCAAGCTCGCCCAGGTGGCGCGCAACGAGGCTGAGCTGGGCCCGGCGCTCGAGCGTGCGCTGGCACTCTCACCGGAGCCGGACGTCTCCTTCGCGGGGCGCCCCTCGACGGCGGCGCTGATCCTCTCCAACAGCCGCCGGGCGGTGCGCGTGCCCACCTGGCGCGTGCGCACGGTGCGCGCGGCGGCGGCGCTCAGCGCGTCACTCGCCGTCGGGGTCGCGGCGCTCACCTCGAGCTTCTCCTTCAACGTGCTCTCGGCGTTCGGCGCGACGCGCGTCGTGACCGGGGTGCCGACCCCCTGGAAGCAGACGGGGCTGATCATGGACGCCAGCCCCGCTCAGGTGCCGCGGCTAGCGGCGGCGCTCGCACGCCAGGATCTGCACGCCACCTTCCGCCTGAGCAGCTACAACATCTCCCAGCGTGAGGCCTTCCAGGTCGTCTGGAGCGCCTATGAGTACGGGGATGAGGTGCTGCCGGGGCTGGCGCGCAGCGGTGTCTTCAACGTGGCGGACACGCGTGAGGTGCTGCGCCACCTGCTGCATGAGCTGGGCTGGGGGCGCCACTTCATCTACGCGTCCAACGGCCCCAGCATCGCCCAGTACTTCCTGGCCAAGGGGCTCGGCGGCACGATCGTCGGCGGCTCGGTGCGGATCAGCCGCCCCAGCCAGGTGCCGCACCGCTTCCACGACGGTGAGGTCGTGGAGATCGGCGCGGGCCGCACCCAGGAGCTGCTGGACCAGGCGCACGCGCTGGCCGAGCAGCTGCGTGACCAGCATCTGCAGGCGGTCAAGGTCTCACAGCTGCTGCGCAGCTCCGGTCAGTACCGGGTGAGCGGCGAGTCGCTGCCCGCCGTCTCCAGCTCGACCATCTGAGCCGTTTCACCTGAGCCGGCCAGCGGGCCGGCTCAGGCAGCGCTTGGGCGCTCGAAGCCGGTGGCCGCCACACGAACGGCCACCGGCTTCGACCGCCAGCTCACTGCTGCAGCGAATCGCCGCCGCTGCTGGTCGCGCCCGTCGCGGTGACGGTCGGTCCGTCGCCGGCGAAGCTGAGGTTGACGATGTCCACGTTCTGCGCCTCCAGGAACGCGGCGGTCGCGGAGGTGCTGTTGAGGTTGACGGTGCCGTTGGGGCCGAACATCGTGCCGCCGAAGTTGTAGGTGCCGTTGCCGAACTCGATCGCGGCGCCGCCGGCGGCGCTGTCGCCGTCGGTCGCGTATACCAGGCAGTTGTCCGCCTTGGACGCCGGCGTCAGGTACAGGACGCTCGAGCTGGCGTGCACGTAGCCGCCGATGAAGGTCGCGCTCACGGGATCCCCTGAGCTGCCCACGTTGGCGCCGTTGGTGAAGTTGATCGGGCCGTTCCAGGTTGACGGGTCGCTGGGGTTGCCGCTGCCGATCGAGCAGTAGATGTTGCCTGAGGTTGGGATCTCGTCGCTGTTGTTGACCCAGCCGAAGGTGAACCCGGAGGTTGAGGTGGTCGCGTAGGTGCAGTAGGAGGGCGAGCCGGCGACGCCGTTGGTGCCGGCGCTGGTCGTGCACTGGTAGGTGCCGGTGGCGCTGCACGCCGAGAAGACCTTCGAGTAGTCCAGCGGCCAGAAGCCGGCCGGCTGGTTGGCGCCGGCGGTTGGTGTGTGGAAGCTGCCGCCGGAGGCGATCGTGGCGTTCTGCTGAGCTGTGTAGGTGCAGTTGCCGCTGCTGTAGGTGATCGGGCCCAGATAGGCGAAGGAGCCGTTGCTGATGTTCAGCGAGCCCTGGCTGTGGACGGCGCCGTTGATCTGCTCGCTGGTCTCGTTGGTCACCAGCCCGTTGCCCGTGCCGCAGGTCTGGTTGGCGGCGTAGATCGCGTAGCACTCGCCGGCCGCCTGGGCGGTGGTGTTGCAGGGTGTGGAGCCCGCGCTCCAGCCCGCGGTGGCCGCGGCGGTCTGGGTCGCGGAGTGGATCCCCAGGAGGTTCGCGAAGAACGCCGGCGCGGTGGTGTTGGCGGTCACCGAGACGGTCCCCTTGGTCGTGTCGATGCTGACCTGGCTGACGCTCAGCGTCACGCCGTTGTGGGCCGCGTAGTCGATCGCCACCTGCTGCGCGGCGCTGACGTCGCTGCCGGAGGTGCAGCTCGGCCCCAGGCCGGAGTGCGCGCCGGGGTTGGCCAGGCAGTTGGCGGCCGCCAGCGCTGCGGCGTCGGCCACCACCTGTGCCTGATGATGCTTCTGATACCAGGTGGCCACGTCGATCGCCATCGCCGAGACGCCCATCACCACGACCATCGCCAGCGTCACGACGATCAGCGACTGACCGCCCTCTTCGCGGCGCAGACGGCGCAGGATGTCCAGAGCTCGAGCACGCATGGCAACTGTTGTTGTCGAGAAATCTGGCGCGCACGCCGCGTGCGGGGCAATCAAACTGGACGTTTGAACTAGTGCGCCACTCCCGGTGGGCGACCGCATATCTCCGTAAAAGCCCAGCAAACGCGCCATAGTTGACGGCGCAATTACCTTGCGCTAGAGTGTTGCCACGGCGAACGAAAAAGGGCAGGATCTGATGAAGCGGCTTGAAGGCATCCACCACATCTCGGCGATCACCTCCGACGCGCAGCGCAACGTCGACTTCTACGTCGGCGTGCTGGGGTTGCGTCTGGTCAAGAAGTCGATCAACCAGGACCACACCTCCGTCTACCACCTCTTCTACGGCGACGAGCACGCCCACCCGGGGGCCGACATGACCTTCTTCGAGTACCCGGGGCTGCCGCGTGGCCGCGCCGGTGCGGGCATGGTCAGCAGGGTGCTGTGGCGCGTCGGCTCGCCGAGCGCCATCGACTTCTGGGAGACGCGCCTGCACGGCCTCGGCTACAGCGCGCGGCGCACCGACTCCGGTTCGCTGGTGTTCGCCGACTGGGAGGGGCTCGAGCATGAGCTGGTGGTTGTCGCGGTGAGTGACGCGCCGCTCGTGGCCGAACATCCCGAGATCCCGGCGGAGCACGCCCTGCAGGGCTTCCACGCCGTGCGCGCGTACTCGGCGCACCCGGAGTGGAGCGCGCCGCTGCTGGAGCAGACGCTCGGGTTCACGGCGCTCGGTGACGGCGCCTGGGAGGCTCGCGGCGAGCAGCGGGGCGGGTCGATCATCTATGACGCGCCTCCGGCGCAGCGGCCGCTGCAGGGCTCGGGCACCGTCCACCACGTCGCCTGGGCGATGTATGACGAGGATCTGGGGGCCTGGCATCGGGCGGTGCTCGAGGCGGGTGCCCACGCCAGCCCGGTGATTGACCGCCACTACTTCAACTCCATCTACTTCCGCGAGCCCTCCGGGGTGCTCTTTGAGCTCGCCACGCTCGGCCCCGGCTTCACCGTCGATGAGCCGCTCGAGCAGCTCGGGCAGAAGCTCTCGCTGACCCCGCAGTTTGAGCACCTGCGCGACCAGATCGAGCCCCACCTCACGCCGCTGGTGAACCCGCGCGACGCCTGGGTCAGGGGCTGAAGCCCCGCGGGCCCGTCGCCGGCTCTAGCCGCCGCGGCGGCTGCCGCCGTGGGCTGGTGGGGGCGGGCCAGCGGGCCCGCCCCCGGCTCTGCCCGCCCCCGGCTCTGCCCGCCCCCGGCTCTGCCCGCCCCCGGCTCTGCC
>JAJZDA010000239.1 GCA_021851525.1 Actinomycetes bacterium
CACCGGCGGCGGGAGCACCGGCCGCAGGGCTGGGCGCAGCCGCGCCGGGCGCGCCCGCAGGCGCGCCGGCTGAGGTCACCATGCGGGCGATCACCTGACCGACGGTGACCGTCGCGCCCTCCTCGAAGAGGATCTCCGTGATGGTTCCGGCGGCCGGCGCCGGCAGCTCCATGTCGACCTTGTCAGTCGAGATCTCGACCACCGTCTGGTCGGGGGCGACGGTGTCTCCGACCTTCACCGCCCACTCGAGGATCGTGCCCTCGGCCACGCTCTCACCGCCTGCCGGGGTGACGATCTCGAGCGTCTCACCGCCCGCCGCGGCGGGCTCCGCATCGGCCACCGGCGCCGGCCGGCCGTCGCCTGCCCCGTCGCCGTCTGCGGAGAGGGCGATCTCGGCCAGCGGGCCGCCGACCGCCACCGTCTCCCCCTCGGCCACGTAGATCTTCACCACGGTCCCGCCGACCGGGGACGGAACCTCGGCGTCGACCTTGTCGGTCGAGATCTCGACGAGCGTCTCGTCCGCAGCGACCGCGTCACCTTCCTGTTTGTGCCATTCGAGAATCGTTCCCTCGACGACGGAGTCCCCCATCGCCGGCATCACAACTTGGAAAGTGCCTGTTTCTACGGCCATTTTTTCAGAACTCTTTCAATCTATCGACGGTGACGGAAGGTTAGCGAGTGAGGCTCTGCGCAAGGCGGCGACGACGGAACTCATAGATGAAGCCGAGCGAGCCGATGAACGGCCCGAGGCCGCCCAGCACGGCCACGCAGACCGCCAGCCAGAACGGCACAACCCGCGCGCGCGTGGCGGCTATGCAGACGATCGACATGCCGATCCACATGAGCCCGTGGGTCAGCCCCAGCACGAAGGTCTCCGGCTCCGGGTTGCTGAGCACGAACGCGCAGATCAGCAGGCCGGCATACACGCACGAGTGCACGAACGAGATCAGCTCCAGGCGCCGCAGCGTGACCACGCGTCCGAACAGCGATGCGAACCCGGAGCTCATCATCAGGCGTGGCCGAGCATCGTTGCCATGGTCCGCAGCGGCTCGTCGGCCTCCGCCGGCCAGCGCGCGGTCTCCGCCGGCCACCAGGCGAAGTCATCGTGTTCCGCATCCGGCTGCACGTCGGCCCCGGGGGCCAGCCAGGCCTGCCCGATCAGCAGCACCATCCCGTTGTCAAGCCTCACCAGTGCCTCCAGTTGCAGGCGCTCAGGCGTCACCGCCCACTCCTCCAGGAGCTCACGGCCGAGCGTGTGCGCCGGGTTCTCATCGACCTCGACCGAGCCGCCGGCCCCGAGTGTCCAACGACCGGCCCACGAGGCGACCCAGCCGGCGCGCCGGCCGGCCAGCCAGTCACCGTCGGCGCTGCGCACGACGCACAGCGCGGAGATGCTCGAACCTGCGTCTGAGAGCAGGCGCAGCGCCCAGCGCGTGGGCTGCAGCTCAAGCCTCAGCACCGAGCCCGCCACCTCAAAGCGCGCCAGTCGCGCGGCCAGCCCGTCGTGGCTCGGAGAGCCGCGTTCACGCAGCCGCTCGAGCAGGATGTCCGCCTCCGCGACCTGGTGCGCGGCCAGCTCGAACGCGTCGCGCCGCCAGTCGACCTCGAGCTCCTCGGGGTCCCACGGGCCGCGCGCCAGCAGTTCAGGTCTGATCGCCACGCCCTAAACGGTATCCCCCGACGGCGATCCGCGAGGTTGTCCGCGGCTGGAGCCGCGGACAACCTCGCCGTGGAGCGCTCGCAGCGGCCCGCGGCACTCAGGCCGATCGGGCCTTGGAACGGTGCGCCGGGCACCACTTGTTGGCCGGGACGCCGGCGCACGGGTTCGGCATCGACTGGAGCTTTCTGGGCAGCGGCGGCATCACCACGTGCGTCTCACGCGGGTACCTGTCACCGGTGTTGCAGCCGAGGTTCTGGCCCAGCGCCTGCGTGTCACAGAGCGCCTCGAACACGAATGGCAGGTTCTCATCGGGGGTTGCCCTGACCTTGCCGCAGGCGGCGTTGGTGCGCTGCAGGTTGGCCGGAGAGGAGGTCACGGTGCCACTCGCATCGGTGTTGCCCGCGTAGCAGTTGATCGGATGGCCGCCGAGCAGCGTCGCCTCCGCGAAGTCCCCGTTGGTGGGGTTGTGGAAGAAACCGTTGTGGACGAAGTGGTTGCCGATCAGCTGGTTGCCCCAGTCGTCGTACATGCACGCGATCGGGATCTGCAGGAAGGAGTAGTTGGGCAGACCCCCGGCGCAGGCCTTGCCGGCCGCCACCGGCGCGGGCGGCGGGGTCTCTGTGTCCGGATATGGCTGAAAGACGATCCCCCAGGCGCCGTTGTCCTTGAACGTGTTGCCCATCACCGTGTCGTAGCGACCCTCGATCGAGACACCGGTGCCAACCGGGCCCGCGGCGGCCGATCCAACAGCCGGCACGTTGGGATTGTTGTTGGCGTAGAAGAGGTTGTCGTAGAGCACCCAGCAGGTCCTCGCGCCCTTCAGCGGCGGCCGGATCCCGTGCGGGCAGGCGCCGGTCTGCGGTGATGGCCAGTCGCTGTTGTTCTGCGCGTTGGTGTCGAACCCATCCTGGTTGTGGTCGAAGATGTTGTGCTCGATCAGCATCGAGCCGCCGGAGTTGGTTCCGGAATAGCCCAGTGCGTTGAACTCCGAGCGGCTGTTGCGGATCACCTGGTTGCAGCGCTGGGCGCAGCCGCCGATGTAGAAGCCGGAATCATCCATGTTGCTCGCGTAGTCATTGGCGAACACGCCTCCGGACCAGTCGCTGGAGAAGATCCCGTAGCCGGCGCCGTCGGATGGCCCGCGATAGTAGGTGGCCGTGGCTGAGAGGTAGGAGCCGAGAAAGCCCCAGCCATGGATGTGGCCGCCGCCGGCGCCGCCGTTCCACCAGACGCCGTTGCCGGCGTCAGCGGTGCCGCTGAAGAAGTTGCAGACCGTGAGGTTCTGGACCCAGACGTCGTTGGCCTTGTAGACCTCGATCCCGTTCAGGCCGGAGGGGCCGCTGCCGTAGGTCGGACCGAAGTTCTGCGCCGCCGGGCTGCTGCTGCAGGGACGCGTGCCGGGCCTGGTGGCATCGACGATCACGCCGCCGCGGCTCATGCCGCGGATGAAGAGGTTCGGCTTGGTGATCAGCACCGCGGCCGGGAACTGCGGGGCCTTGGCAGGCGCGCTGACCTTGGTGGTCTTGTAGTCGCCGGGGCCAACCAGAATCCAGTCTCCGGGGCGCGCGGCGTTGACGGCCGCCTGGATGGTCCGGTAGCCGCCCCGGATCCCGTGGTAGGTACCCACCAGCAGCACCCTGGCACCGGCGGCGCCTGCCCCCAGCAGCGCGATGGCGCAGACCAGGCCGCTGACCAGCCCGATGAGTCGCGCGTGATTCCTCACTGACTTCCTCCCTCTCAGCTAGCGGCCGCAGCGAT
>JAJZDA010000240.1 GCA_021851525.1 Actinomycetes bacterium
GCGCAGGCCGGCCTCACCCGCGCCCTGAGCTGGCACCTCAGCCGGCGGGTCCGCAGGAGCCAGGCCGGGCTCGGGGGCAGCGTCCGCAGGGGCTGGCGGGGCGGCGTGCAGGGCGTCCGCTGCGGGGCCGGCTGTCGGGCTGGCCGGCGCCACGGGCGTGGTGTCGGGCGTGGCTTCGGCAGTGGCGTCGGGCGTGGCGTCGGCTGTGGCGTCGGGCGTGGTGTCGGGCGTGGTGTCGGCGGTGGCTTCTGCTGACGCGAGTCCGCTGAGGCGCTGCGCCTCCGCGCGGATCAGGGGCAGGTGCTCATCGGCCAGCGCCGGCTGGGCGAAGAGGTGGCCCTGCCCGATGCCGAAACCCGCGGCGCGCGCGTGCGTGAGCAGCGCCCAGCTCGAGACGCCCTCCGCAATCAGCGGCACGCCCAGCTCCTGGGCCACCGTGCGCGCGGTCACCAGCCCAGCGCCATCTCCCGCGAGTGAGCTCTCGAGCTGGGCGCCGTCGACCTTGATGGCGTCGACCCCGAGGCTGCGCAGCGCCGAGACCGAAGACTGGCCGACACCGTAGTCATCGAGCACGACCCGCGCGCCCGTGGCGCGCACCAGCCGCAGCTGCTCTGTGGCGGCCGGCAGGTCCAGCAGCAGCACCGCCTCACTGACCTCCACGGTCACGAGCCCGGGGTCGATCGCGAAACGCTCGAGCGTGCGCTGAAACATGCTGGCGTAGTCCGTGCGCACCAGCTCATGGCCTGAGACGTTGACCGCGACGGTGATCCGCGGCTCCCCGGCCCCCGCGTTCCAGATCTGCAGCTGCTGGCAGCAGCGCTCCAGCACCCAGGCGCCCAGCCGCTCGATCTGGCCGGTGCTCTCCGCCACCCCGAGGAAGTCCCCGGGCAGCAGCAGACCGCGGCTGCCGTGACGCCAGCGGATCAGGGCCTCAAAGCCGCACAGCCGGTGGTCCGCGAGCGCCACCATCGGCTGGAAGTGCAACTCGAACTCAGCGCGCTCGAAGGCGAGCGTGAGCGACTCCGAGATTGCGGTGTCGCGCAGGCTGCGCAGCTGATCGCGCGCGTGGAAGAGCCACACCTGTCCCCTGCCCGTCGCCTTGGCCGTGTACATCGCCTCGTCAGCGTCACGCAGCAGGCTGGCGGGCGTCACGTCCTCCGTGTCGGCGGCCAGCACCAGGCCGAGGCTGAACGTCAGGCGGTGCGCCACGCCGTGGATCTCGAACGGGTCGCCGGCAACCGCGGAGAGGCGCTGGGCGAGGTCCAGTGCCGAGGCCTGATCGCCGACGTCCTCACACAGCGCGACGAACTCATCGCCACCCAGGCGAGCCACCAGATCGCCCTGGCGCATCGCCCCGGAGAGCCGTGCCGCGAATTCCCGCAGCAGCTGGTCTCCGACCTCATGGCCGCGGGTGTCGTTGACCTGCTTGAAGTCGTCCAGGTCGGCGAACATCACCGCGAGCTGGCGCCCGGAGCGGCGCGCGCGGCTCACCGCCAGCTCCAGGTACTCGAGGAACATGAGCCGGTTGGGCAGGCCGGTGAGCACGTCATGGCGCGCCTGGAAGTGCAGGCTCTCGGTCTCCTCACGAGCCCGCGTGACATCGCGCACGGCGACCATCAGGTTGCTTCCGGCCAGCGCCGGAAGCCGGGCGAGCGAGAGCTCCGCCGGAAACTCTGCCGAGTCACCGCGGCGTCCGCGCAGCTCCAGCGGCGCCTGCGAGACGTCCTCAGTGACGCTCAGGTACCAGCGGCTCGCCTCGCTCTCCGGCGCGTAGAGCACCCGCTCAACGGGGTGGCCGTCAAGCTGGTCAGCCGCCAGGGCGAAGAGCCTGCGGGCGTGCGCGTTGGTGCGCAGGATCGTGCCCGCCTGGTCGAGCAACAGGATCGCGTAGGGTGCGTGATCGAAGAGCGCCTGCGCGCTCTGCTCGGCAATCACCTCCGCGGTGATGTCGTGCACGGTTCCCAGCAGGCGCACCGCCACCGGCGACACGCCGCTCTCGGCGCTGGCGGCCTCCGCGTCCGGGAGGTAGCGCAGGCGCAGCTCCACCCAGCGGACCTGGCCGTCCGCGCGGATCAGCCGGTGCACGATCGAGCCGTCGGAGACCGACTCACGCAGCTCCCGGTTGAACTGGTCAAGGCGCTCCACGTCCTCAGCGACGACCCGCTCGCGCCACGTAGCCCACTCCTGTGGCATCGCCTCGCGGTCATAGCCGGTGATGTTGAAGATCTCATCCGACCACCTGGCGGCGCCGGTGAGCAGGTCGAACTCAAAGCTGCCGACGCTCGCCAGATGCTGAGCTTCGACCAGCGCGCTCTCGCTCTCCGCCAGGCGGGCCAGCGCGTCATCTGCGGCGAGGCGCTCACTGAGCGCCGCGGCCACCAGCAGGCCGGTGACCGCCCCCACGCTCATGAAGGTCTGGGCGCGGACCAGCGCCTCAGCCGGCAGACCGCCGAGGAAGGGGCCGTGGCCCCGAGCCGTCAGCACCACGGCGACCGTCGAGATCAGCAGCGTTCCGGCCGTTGCGCCCGGCTGGCGGTAGAGGAAGGCGAGCAGGAACAGCAGCGGCAGCACGATGTACGGCAGCGCCCCGCCTGCGCGCAGGATCGCGTAGCTCAGGAGCCCCACGGCACAGCACGCGATCAGCGTGCGGGCGGCGCGCCAGCTGCGCAGCGCGCGCAGGTCAAGCCCCGAGAGGACCAGCAGCGGCGCTCCCACCACCAGCACCCCGGCGATGTCACCAAGCCACCAGTCCCGCCACAGCGGCGCGAGCTGGCTCATCGGGTGCAGCTGCCCGGCGACCGCCCCGAGCGCGCCGATCAGCGCGGCCACGCCGCCGGCCAGCACGGCGGCGAGCGCCACGAGCGCCACCACGTCGCTGACGCGCCGCAGCCCCGGACCGAAGTTGAAGCTGCGCAGCAGCTCACCCGCCAGCGCAGCCTCCAGGCCATCACCGGCCGTCACGATCAGCGCCGACTGCAGCGGCTCACCCAGCGACAGGGTCGCTGCCAGGGCACCGATCAGCACCGCCGGGATCATCCGCCTACCCCAGACGACCACCGCGGCGACGGCGATCCCGGCAGCGGGCCAGACCACGGCCACGCCGTCCCTGACAGCCTCGATCTCAAATGCGATCCGGGCAGCGGCAAAGTACGCGGCCGCCACCAGCAGCGCCCTCGTCAGATCTGCCGGCGAGTACCGGAAGCCCCTCACTGCCCCGAATCTAGCGGCGCGGATGCTGCAATCGCTCCGCCGATAAAGAAATACTGAGGAACTTCCGCAGAAATTGCGGGCGCCAAGCGCCGAAGCGGAGGTCGCCGGGGCGAGCCGGGTGCTGGGGTGAGCCGGGTGCCGGGGCGAGCCGGGTGCCGGGGCGAGCCGGGTGGCGGGGCGAGCCGGGTGGCGGGGCGAGCCGGGT
>JAJZDA010000046.1 GCA_021851525.1 Actinomycetes bacterium
AGGGCGTGAGCGCCGCTGAGCAGGCGACCGAGGCGATGCGCCAGGTGCGCGACTCCTCAGCGGACGTCAGCACCGCGATCCGCGACCTGGCGGCCAAGTCCGGGCAGATCGGCGCGATCGTCGAGACGATCACCGGCATCGCCTCGCAGACCAACCTGCTGGCGCTGAACGCGGCGATCGAGGCCGCCCGCGCCGGTGAGCAGGGCCGTGGCTTCGCGGTGGTCGCGGAGGAGGTTCGCAAGCTGGCGGAGGAGTCCCAGCATGCCGCCGAGGAGATCTCGACGCTGATCGGCGCGATCCAGACCGACACCAACAACGCTGTGAAGGTCGTGGAGAGCGGCGCCGAGCGCACCGAGATCGGCGCCGAGGTGGTTGCCCAGACGCGGGAGGCGTTCCTGAAGATCGGCGACGCGGTTGACGACATGACCGGCCGCATCGAGCAGATCGCGGCATCGGCCGCGCAGATCTCCTCCTCGGCGCAGAGCATGCAGCAGAACATCAGTGAGGTCGCGAGTGTCGCCGAGGAGTCATCGGCCTCCACTGAGGAGGTCTCCGCCTCCACCGAGCAGACCTCGGCCTCAGCGCAGGAGATCGCCGCCTCCGCGCAGGAGCTCTCCTCCAACGCCGACCTGCTCAACGCGATGGTCGCCGAGTTCAGGCTCTGAGCCAGGCTCCGTCTGAGCCGGGGCGGCCGACCCGCCCCGGCTCAGGCAAGCTGCCCCAGCAGGCACTCCCGGGGGCGCTTGTCCTCGCGCCAGCGCAGCAGCTTCGTGCCGTGGCGGATCCGTCCCCCGCTGACCTGATCAAAGCTGACCTCGACCACCAGCTCGGGACGCAGCTCGATCCACTCGAGCTCCTTCTCGGACTTCCAGCGGCTCGGGTCGCCGTGGCCGCGACCGCCGCTCTCATGGACGCTGAGACGCTCACGCAACGTGCGCTTCTCCGCCGGCCTGATGCCTGAGCAGTGTCCTACCACGCGCAGCGCGCCGGCCTCGTCGTAGAGGCCCAGGATCAGTGACCCGACGGTGTCCGGCTGCTTTCCCGGCCGGTAGCCGACCAGCACGGCGTCGACGGTGCGCTGGCGCTTGACCTTGACCATCGCGGTGCGCTTGCCGGCGGCGTACGCGGCGCCGCGGTCCTTGGCGACGACGCCCTCCGCATGCTCGAGCCAGCGCTCCGCCGCGGCGGGATCCGCGCTGGCCGGGGTGAGGTCCACGCCGGGCAGCGCCAGCGCCTCGAGCCGCGCGCGACGCTGCGCGAAGCTCAGCTCGAGCAGCGACTGATCCTCGAAGGCCAGCAGGTCAAAGGCGACGTAGCGCGCCGGCGTGGCCTGCGACAGCAGCTCAATGCGCGAGGCGGCCGGATGGATGCGGTTCTGCAGCGCGTCGAAGTCCTGGTCCTCGTCCGCCCCCGTGAGCGCGCTGTCGATCACGATCTCACCGTCGAGCACGTAGCGGCCGGCGGGGAAGCGCAGCTCCGGGAAGTAGCGCTCAAGCGGCTTGCCTGAGCGCGACTGCAGCGTCAGCGCGCTGCCGTCGACGAACGCCAGCGCGCGAAAGCCGTCGTACTTTGGCTCATAGGACCACCGCTCGCCGAGCGGCAGCTGCGGCCGGCCGCGCGCGAGCATCGGCTCGATCGGGGGCTGGAGCGGGAGGCTCACGGGATGGATCCTATGACGGCTGGCGGGGGTTGGCGCGAGGTGGGGGGAGGCTCGCGATCCCGCGAGCCTCCCCCCACCTCGCCGTCGCGGATCAGCTCGGTAGGATCGGCGGGCGATGTCAGCCGAGCGGCCCCAGATCACAGACGCCGAGGAGGAGTACCTGCAGACGCTCTTCTGGCTCTTCGAGGCCGGCCTGCCGATGACCGCCGCCAACGTCGCCCGGGCGATGCAGCTCTCCGCGCCAACCGTGTCCGAGATGATCGGGCGGCTCGAGCGCGACGGTCACATCAGCCGCAGCGCAGACCGCGCGATCCACTTCACGCAGTCCGGTCGCGCCGACGCGGAGCGGATCGTCAGCCGCCATCGGATGATCGAGCGCTTCCTCACCGACGTGGTCGGCGTCCCCTGGGATGAGGTGCACGAGGAGGCGGAGCGCCTGGAGCACGCGATGACGCCTCGCTTCGAGGCTTACGTGCGCGCCGCCGTGGGCGACGCGCGCACCTGCCCGCACGGTCACCCGATCCGCGTCGGCGAGCGGATCGACGGCGTGCCGCTGGCTGACTGTGAGGTCGGGGCGCGCGTCACGATCCTGCGCCTGGAGAACGAGGCTGAGGACCTGCTGCACTACCTCAAGGACAACGGCGTTGAGCCCGGCTTGCAGGGTGAGGTGGCGGCGAAGAACGGCGCCACGTTGAGCGTCAGCTTTCCGGCCGGCGAGTCCACCGTGACGATCAGCGTGGCGGAGACGGTGTCGGTGATCGCCGACCCCTCGCCACCGCCACGCATCGCGCTCCCCGAGCAGCTGGTGCTGGGCACGCATCGCTACGGACGCTAGCGGCCGTACACCTCACGGGGTGGTCGCGTGGCGGCCGGTCAGGCGACGGCCCTCCGCGCGGGCCACCGCTTGACGCTCCCGGGCGGGCCGGCGGAGGCTGGGCCGGCGGTCAATCAGCCGCCGAGCTGCTCCCGGCCGACAGCTCGCGGTAGGCCTCAGCGAGCCGCCGCACGCCCTCCTCGATCTCCGCCGGGGTGACCCCGGAGTAGGCGAGGCGGAGGCTCGACTCGTACCCCTCCAGCACGAAGTCCGTGCCTTTCACGAACTGCACTCCGCGCTGCGCGGCGAGGCTGAAGAGGGCGCTCACGTCGGTGCCCCTGGGCAGCTCGACCCACATGAAATAGCCGCCCTCCGGTGTCACAAAACGCGCCTCCGGAAGCTCGCGGGCGAGCGCCTGCGAGAGCACCGTGACGCGCTCCTGAAGCGCGTGCTTGACGGTCTCGATCGACTTCTCGATCGCGCCCGACCGGGCAAACTGGTTGACGATCCCCTGAGCGACCATGTTCGGTGAGATGTAGGCGCCGGTCGCCAGGCGTTCGATCGTGGCAATCACCTCACGCGGACCGACGAGGTAGCCGACGCGAATCCCGGGCGCCACGGTCTTTGAGAAGGACGAGGCGTACACGACGCTCTGCGGGTCCATCGAGACCATCGTCGGCAGCCGCTCGCCGCTGAAGCGCAGCTCCACGTACGGGTCGTCCTCGAAGATCGTGAAACCGTGCTCACGGGCGAGCTCGAGCAGGCGCTCGCGCTTGGCGAGCGAGAGCGTGTACCCGGCCGGGTTCTGGAAGTTCGGGATGATGTGCGCGAGCTTCGGTCGCGTACCGGTGAGCAGCACGCGCTCCAGCGCCGCCACGTCGATGCCGTCGGGCTCGAGCTCGATCATCCGCACGTCAGCGCCGCGGCCGCGCAGTGAAAGCAGCGTGCGGTCGTATGTGGGCAGTTCCACGATCACGCTGTCCCCGGCCTCCACCAGCGCGTCGAAGAGGAAGGCGTCAGCCTGCATCGAGCCGTTGGTGACGATCACGTTCTCCGGCGCGACACCGTGCTTCTCCGCGATCCATTCGCGCAGCGGCGGGTAGCCGACCGAGGTGCCGTAGGCCGTGAGGCCCGCGGGATCCTGCTCAAAGGCGGCCTGCGCGGCAGCCTTCAACCCCTCGACATCGACGATGTCAAGCGACGGGGCTCCCCGTGCAAAGGAGATCGGCTTGCCGGACATGGGCCGTAGCTTACGGGTAGCGCCGCGGGCACGCGTAGTGCCGCGGGCGCGGGTACGGGCGCCGGTCGCGGGTACGGATGCCGGTCGCGGGTACTGATGCCGGTCGCGGGTACTGATGCCGGTCGCGGGTACGGATGCCGGTCGCGGGTACTGATGCGGGTCTCGGCGCGCTCGCGGGACGCTGGCAACTCGCTGACGCCCCGGGGGTGTGGTCCCGCAGACCACACCCCCGAGCCGGTAGGCCTCAGTGGCCGAGGATCTCCATCGCGATGCGGGCGACCTCGGTGGGGGTGCGCCCGACCCGCACGCCCTTGGCCTCGAGCGCCTCCGCCTTGGCGGCGGCGGTGCCCTTGGAGCCGGAGACGATCGCGCCGGCATGCCCCATCTGCTTGCCGGGGGGTGCGGTGAAGCCGGCGATGTAGCCGACCACCGGCTTGGTCACGTGCGCGGCGATGAAGTCCGCCGCGCGCTCCTCGGCGTCGCCGCCGATCTCACCGCACATCACGATCAGCTCCGTCTCCGGGTCGTCCTGGAAGAGGCCGAGCACGTCGATGAAGTCGGTGCCTGGGACGGGATCGCCGCCGATCCCGACGATCGTCGAGTTGCCGAAGCCGCTCTGGGCGAGCTCGTTGCCGACCTGGTAGGTCAGCGTGCCCGAGCGCGAGACCACGCCGACGTTGCCGGGCTTGAAGAAGCCGGCGGGAATGATGCCGACGTTCGCCTTGTCCGGCGAGAGGATGCCCGGGCAGTTGGGTCCGACCAGCCGCGAGCGCCCGTTCTTCTTGATCACCTGAAAGGCGCGAAGCTCGTCGTGCGCGGGGATCCCCTCGGTGATCGCGATGATCAGCTCAATCCCGGCCTCCTCGGCCTCGAGGATCGAGTCGGCCGCGAATGGCGGCGGCACGAAGATCATCGCCGTGTTGGCGCCCTGCTTGTCGACGGCCTCGCGGATCGTGTTGAAGACGGGGATGCCATCGACGTCCTGGCCGCCCTTGCCCGGGGTCACGCCGGCGACCACGTTGGTCCCGTAGTCGCGGTTGCGCAGCGTGTGGAACTTGCCCTCGCTGCCGGTGATGCCGGTGGTGACCAGGCGCGTGTTCTTGTCGATCAGGATGGACATGCGCTAGGCCGCCTTCGCGAGTTCGACGACGCGGGCGGCGGCACCGTCCATCGTCGCCTCGGTGTACACGTTGGGGAGGTTGGCCTCGGCCAGGATCCGGCGCCCCTCCACATCATTGGTGCCGTCGAGGCGCACCACGAACGGCACGCTCGGGTTGAGCTGGCTGAAGGCCTCGATCAGGCCGCGGGCGACCTCGTCACAGCGGGTGATGCCACCGAAGATGTTGAACAGCACGGCCGTGACCTTGCTGTCGGACAGGATCACCTCCACGGCACTGGTGATCGCGTCGGCCTTGGAGCCGCCGCCGGCATCGAGGAAGTTGGCGGGCTCGCCGCCGGCACCCTTGACGACGTCGAGCGTCGACATCACCAGGCCGGCGCCGTTGCCGAGGATGCCGATGTTGCCATCGAGCTTGACGTAGGTCAGGCCGCGCTCCTTGGCCATCCGCTCCTGCGGGTCCTCCGCCGAACGGTCACGCAACTCCGCGTTCTCCGGATGCCGGAATAGCGCGTTGTTGTCGAGCGTGACCTTCGCGTCCAGCGCCTTGACCTCCCGCTCCGGGGTGATGATCAACGGATTGACCTCAACCAGTGTCGCCTCCTCGGCGATGAACGCGTTGTAGAGCTTCTTGAGCATCGCGCCGATCGGTCGCACGACGTCAGCGTCCACCCCGGCCTCGTAGGCCAGCCGACGGCCGTGGAAGTCCTGAAAGCCCAGCAGCGGGTCGACATGCAGACGGGCGATCGCGTCGGGGTCCTCATCGGCCACCGCCTCGATGTCCATGCCACCCTTCGTCGAGAGCATCACCAGCGGAGCCTTGGCGCCGCGGTCGAACACGACCGACGCGTAGTACTCCGAGGCGATCTGCGAGGCGCCCTCGATCCACACCTCAAAGACGGTCAGGCCCCGGATGTCCATGCCGAGGATCGCCTCGGCGTGCTGGCGGGCCTCCGCCTGGTTGTTGGCGATCTTGATGCCGCCGAGTTTCCCGCGGCCGCCGATCTGCACCTGTGCCTTCACAGCGCACGGGTAGCCGATCTCGTCAGCCGCAGCCACCGCTTCTTCCACGGTTCCCGCGGGCTTCCCGGACGGAACCGGGATGCCGTGGCGCGCGAACAGTTGCTTGCCTTGATATTCGAGCAGGTCCATAACGATGGAATCTATTGGAAAGCCGCGCGCGTGCTGGGCTCAGCCGGGCAGCGAATGCTTGCACGGCATGTCGCAGGCACCTCGGTCGCATGCAAAAAATGGCATCATGACGGGTTAATGGCACTACCCAAAGAGATCACGTTCGTCACGTTCGATGTTTACGGCACCCTGATCGACTGGGAGGCCGGCGCGGTTAACGCGTTCGTCAAGGAGGCGGCCCGGGACGGGTTCACCGGGATCGACCAGGAAGAGCTCGTGCGCATGTTCCATGACGTGCAGCAGCAGATCCAGGCCGGATCCTACGAACTGTACGCGGAGGTGCTGCGGCGCACGGCGATCCAGATAGCCAAGGAACTCGGCTGGCCGCTCGAGCCGTCGCGCGCCGGCTTCCTGCCTGAGTCGGTCCAGTACTGGCCGCCGTTCAAGGAGACCAACCCGGTGCTGCAGAAGGTCGCCAAGAAGTACAGCATCGGGCTGATCTCGAACATTGACGACAAGCTGCTGGGACAGACACGGCGCCACATCCCGCATGACTTCGACCTGGTGGTCACGGCACAGCAGGTGCGCTCCTACAAGCCCGATCCCGCGCACTTCACGGAATGCGAGCGGCGGATCGGCGGCAAGAAGGGCTGGGTGCACATCGCCGCCAGCTACTACCACGACGTGGAGCCGTGCATCAAGAAGAAGATCCCGGTGATTTGGGTAAACCGCCACGGCGAGGTGCTCGACGCGGGTCAGAAGAAGCCGGACGCTGAGGTTTCGACGCTGAAGGAAGCGGCGAAGCTGATCGACGTGGCCTGAGGCTGAGCGGACCGTTGCGCTGATGCGCGCCCTGGCGGTACACACGGACGTGATTGTCGTTGTCAGCAGCGTCTGGCAGACGACCTGCACCGCGGTGCGCGCGGGCGATGAGGGGTTTCTGATCGACTCTCCCGTGCTGCCCGACGAGCTGGATGCGCTGCCCTCCCTGTTGGAGCAGGCCGGCTTTCCCGTCAACGGCCTGCTGGCCACGCACGGGGATTGGGATCACGTGCTGGCGCGGCTGGCGTTCCCCGAGGCGCCGCTGGGCGCCGGTGAGGCTACCGCCCGACGGCTGACCGAGGAGGTCGGTGAGCCGCAGCGGCGCCTGCGTGAGTTCGACGCCGAGTGGTACATCGACGGCCGCAGGCCGTTGGCGCTCGGGTCGGTCCAGAGCCTGCCCGTCCCCGGCCGCCTGTCGATCGGCTCGCAGGGCGGCACGCCCGGGCGCGGTGGAGCCCTCCCCGAGGATGCCGGCGGGACGGCCGGCGGAACTGGTGGCGGCGAGGCGGGCGGCACTGGTGGCGGCGAGGCGGGCGGAACTGGTGGCGGCGAGGCGGGCGGAACTGGTGGCGGCGCGGAGGGGGGCGAGATCGAGGTCTACCCCGCGGACGGCCACACCGCTGACGGCGTGGCCTACTGGCTTCCGTGGGCTTCGGTGCTGGTCTGCGGCGACTACCTCTCGCCCGCTGAGATCCCGATGATCTCGGCGCAGAGCGGCGGCACGCACGACGCCTACCGGGAGACGCTGCTGCGCCTGGCGCCGCTCGTGGAGCGGGCCGAGCTGGTGATCCCCGGGCATGGCACACCGCTGAGCTCGCAGCGTGCACGCACGCTGCTGGGCGAGGACATCGCCTACCTGGACGCGCTGGCAGCCGGCGGCGACGAGATCCCGCTGCCGGAGGGACGACGCAGCGCCACCCAGAAGCGGATCCACGCGGAGAACCTCGCGGCCCTCGGTCGCTGAGCCCCGCGCGCCGCTACACCTGACAGGTTGCGGCAGCCGGTACGGCTGCCGGGTGCCCCTACCGGCTCCGGACCGCCGCCAGGGCCACAGATTCGCCCTCCAGGCCCGGGCACCCGGACGCGGCGATTTCCTGGCCCCACAGGGGCACCAAAATCGCCCTCAGGCCCGGGCACCCGAACGCGGCGATTTCCAGGCCCACAGGGGCACCAAAATCGCCCCCCAGGCCCGGGCACCCGAACGCGGCGATTTCCTGGCCCCCCAGGGGCACAAAAATCGCCCCCCAGGCACCGGCACCCAAACGCGGCGATTTCCAGGCCCCCAGGGGCACCAAAATCGCCCCCCAGGCCCGGGCACCCGAACGCGGCGATTTCCAGGCCCCCCAGGGGCACCAAAATCGCCCCCCAGGCACCGGCACCCAAACGCGGCGATTTCCAGGCCCCCGGGGGCAGCGCCGAGCGCGACCGGCTCCTCGATCGCCGGCTGGCCGCCCCTCCCCGCTGGACGCCCCACCGCTGGCCGCCCCCGCTGGCCGCTACTGGTCCAGCTGAGCGGAGGTGATCACCGCGAGGATGTCACCGGCCTGCACGGCGGCGCCGACGTTGACGCTCAGCTCAGCGATCACGCCTGTCTTGTGGGCGGTGATCTCGTTCTCCATCTTCATCGCCTCGATCACGCAGATCAAGGTCCCCTCCTCGACCGCCGCGCCGGCCTCCACCAGGACCTTGAAGACCGTGCCCTGCAGCGGCGAGGTGAGCGTGTCACCACCGTGACCGTTGGTCGATGCGGCGCTGCGCTGCGGGCGCCTGGGCGTCGAGCGGGGCAGCGCGGCGCCCTGAGCGGCGCTCGGTGACGGCGCGGGCGCGGCCACCGGCGGGTCGCCGATCACACGCACCTCAAAGCGCTTGCCGGAAACCTCGACCGTGTACTGCTGCTCGAGCCTCGGGTCGTCCGTCTCAGCCGTTCGCTCGGCCTTCGGGAAGGCGAGCGTCTTCAGCCAGGTCCGATCCTCGATCAGATCTCTGCAGGTCTCGGCATCCGCCCACTGGCGCGTCTGGAGGATCGCCTCGTGGAACGGCAGCAGCGTCTTGAGCTCGCCGATCTGATATTCGCGCAGCGCCCGCACCATGCGGCGCGTCGCCTGCTCGCGGTCGGCATCCCAGACGATCAGCTTGGCGACCATCGGGTCATACATCGGGGAGATCTCAGACCCCGGCCCGACACCGGAATCCACCCTCACACCGGGCCCGCTGGGCTCGCGGTAGGCGCCGATCCGACCGGGCGCGGGGGCGAAGTTCTTGGACGCATCCTCCGCGTTGATGCGGCACTCGATCGCGTGCCCACGCAGCACCACATCCTCCTGCCGGTAGCGCAGCGGCTCCCCAGCGGCGACGCGGATCCCCTCCTTGACGATGTCGATCCCCGTCACCATCTCTGTGACGCAGTGCTCCACCTGCACGCGCGTGTTCATCTCCAGGAAGTAATACTCACCGTCCTGCAGCAGACCCTCGATCGTCCCGGCCCCGGAGTAACTCACAGCCGCCGCCGCGTCCGTGCCGATCTTCCCGATCCTGGCACGCAGCTCCGCCGAGACGGCCGGCGCGGGCGCCTCCTCGATCAGCTTCTGGTGGCGGCGCTGCAGCGAGCAGTCGCGCTCGCCGAGGTGGATCACGTTGCCGTGCTTGTCGGCGAGGATCTGGACCTCCACATGCCTGGGGTCGGGCAGGTAGCGCTCGAGGTAGACGGTCGCGTCGGAGAAGAACTTCTCACCCTCACGGGCAGCGCCCTCGAAGGCCGCCTCGAGCTCCGCGTCGCTCAGCGCCACGCGGAAGCCCTTGCCGCCGCCACCCCCCGCCGCCTTCACCGCGACCGGGTACCCGATCGACTCGGCGATGATCCGGCGTGCATCCGCGACGCTCTCAACCGGCTCAGTGGTGCCGGGAACGATCGGCACCCCGGCAGCCGCCATCAGCTCACGCGCGCGCGTCTTGGAGCCCATCGCCTCAATGGCCGAGGCGGACGGCCCGATGAAGGTCACGCCGTGCCTCTCCAGCTCCGCAGCGAACGCTGCGTTCTCAGCGAGGAAGCCGTAACCGGGGTGGACCGCCTCAGCCCCCGAGCGCTG
Organism: Actinomycetes bacterium; assembly: GCA_021851525.1. Lineage (GTDB taxonomy): Bacteria > Actinomycetota > Thermoleophilia > Solirubrobacterales > Solirubrobacteraceae > Palsa-465. The sequence goes on from JAJZDA010000046.1 coordinate 9,871, forward strand.
CACCGCGTCGAGGATCCGCTCGACGTTCAGGTAGGACTCGGCAGCCGGCCCGGGACCGAGCAGAAACGCCTCGTCCGCGCGCAGGACGTGCGGCGCGTCGCGATCGAGCTCAGAGTAGACGGCGACCGTCGCGATGCCGAGCTCCTCACAGGCCCGGATCACCCGCAGCGCGATCTCACCACGATTCGCGATCAGAACCTTGGAAAACATGGCCGCCGGACTTTATCGGTGATCAGTGTGTGAAGGTTCGCAGCCTGCCGCGGCCCGCTGGCCGCGGCACTGCCCACACGCGCGCACGACCCGCACCGGCTGACCCGCGGCGCCACGCACGACCCCCACCGGCTGACCGGCCGCGGCACAAGCGCCCGCCGGGGTTGGGTGGCGCCGGCGGCGCCACCCAACCCCGGGCGTCCCGACGCCTACGGGAAGCTCGTGACGTCGACCGGTGTGCTGACGTTGGCGGCCGTGGAGGCGCCCCCGAAGCCGTCTATCACGGAGTTGATCCCGCCCTGCCCGGTGGTCGCGTTGAGGAACACCGTCAACAGGTCATGCAACTGCACGCCGGGGGTGTTGGGAACCGAGAACGCCTGCGCGGCGTAGATCGGCACTCCCTGGTCAAAGAACGAGTAGCTGCCCATCCCGTAGCCGGTGAAGCTCGTCACGTTCGGGCTCACCAGGAAGGCCGGGTAGCCGTCGCTGGTCGGGCTCGACATCCAGGCCGCCTGGCTCGGCGGGTCGTAGGGCATCTCATTCTGGAAGAAGTAGACCTGTCCGCCCTGACCGTTCCAGATCACCTCGTTCTTCTGGTAGTGCTCCACCGCCAGGCCGTAGGCGAGCACGTTGTTGCCGTTGACGATCACCCCGGTGTCGGCGGTGTTCTGCGTCCAGCCGACGCCGTTGCCGTGGTCCGCGCGCCACGCCCACACGTCGTCGAGGATCGTGTTGCTGTCGTTGACCACCAGGCTCGTGCTCGCGCTCCCGGGCTGCGCGCCGCCGACCCGGAAGAACACGTCCTGAACGAGCGTGGGGTCGCTGGGGTCGCTGAACCCGGGACCCCACGGCGAGCGCCAGTCAGAGCCCCAAGGTGCCTCGTGGCGCCATCCGCGTGGCCCACCGAGCACCAGCAGCGCCGGTGAGCTCTGCGGGCCCGCGTCGAAGATCATGCCCGAGAGCTTGATCCCGGGCACATCCGCGGTGAACATCGCGATGTTGCCGTTCTGGGGCACGAGCGTCGCGAACCCGAGACCAATCACGATCGTGTTGGGATGGGTCACGAAGATCGTCTGCGGCAGGTCATACACGCCGGGTGTGAGGATCAGATCCCGACCGAACGCGAGCGCGGCGTTGATCTGCCAAACCGGCGTGCTCGGGCTGGCCACGAAGAAGCGTGAGATCGGCAGCGAGTACCCGGGGGCAGCGCCCGACGCGTAGTCGGGGCCGACGGAGCCGTGGCGCACCGCCGGCACGAACACCCGCATCGCACCGTTGGCGTCGCTGTAGAGGAAGGGCTGCTCCTGGGAGACGGGCGTGGCGGGAACGTTGGTGTACTGCCCGACGCCGGTGCCGAAGCTGTTGGCGGGGGCCCCGTTGTCACCCAGGAACACCTGGTTCCAGACGTAGTTGGTCCAGCTGTCGATGTTGCTGTTGCGCACGAAGAACTGCTGCTGGCCGTAGTTGTCGACCTGGGCGCCGTTGAACTCGTCGTCCGCGAAGTAACCGCCGCTGACGTAGCCGGTCGGCGAGCAGTAGTCCTGCAGGGTGAAGCGCCCGTTGATGATCACGCGCCGCACCGGTGCCGCCTGGGAGACGGCCCACATGTCAGTGGAGTTGTCGCATGCGGCGGTGTAGGGGTCACCCGAGTACGGCGAGTAGCTCGGCGGCGAGTTCGGCAGGTCGACGTTCAGCGTCAGGTTGGAGAGTGAGCGCCAGAAGTTGTCGGTGCCGTTGCAGACGCCGTTGACGCACTGGTTGAAGACGTTGATCGCCCCGTTGATGACGACGTCGCTGGGGCTCGCGCCAAGTCCCGCCACCTCGGTGTAGAAGCCCACCTGGAAGTCGAGCGGGTCGCTGGCCGAACCGTAGGTGCCGGGCTCAAACAGGATCGCGTAGCGCTGCGAGCCGAACTGGTTGGGCACCTGCTGGGCGGAGATGGCGTCAAGCTGCGCCTGGATCGCCGCCTGCGACATGGTCGGGTTGAAGATGATCACGTTGGGACCGAGACTCGGGTTGCCCGAGCCCTGGTCGATGTCACCCCAACCCAGATCATGCGCTTTCTGACCCCAGCGCGCCTGATGGTGGGACCGGCGCAGCGACGCGGACGCGCCCGTCGGGATGACCCACAACGCCACACATGCCAGCGCCGCGGCCGCGGACCTCCAGCTCAACTTCATCCTCTGCCTCCTGATCGGATGGGCACAGAGCGGGTCTGTGCACGACTTGCTCCCGGTCGGCTGCGAACCTACCACCGCCGCGCGCGCCGATGCAACCCGGGGCCTGGGTCGCCGCCAGCCGCCGGAGGCCGGCGTGGAGCTGCCGGAGGCCAGCGTGGAGCTGCGGTGGCCGCAGACGGGCTGCCGGTGGCCGCAGCGGGGTTGCGAGCGGCCGCAAATGGGGCTGCCGGTGGCCGCAGCGGGCTGCCGGTGGCCGCAGCGGGGTTGCCCGCGACCGCAGCCCGGCGGCTGACGGTCGCAGCCACCATCTACACTCGGCGCCGTGAACACGCTGGTTGAGGCGCTGCCACAACGGGGCATGGGGCGCCTGCGGCTGGGCCTCAGCTCGGAGATCCTGCGCTACACGCTGGCGATGTACGGGGCATCGCGGGTGCTCTACATGGTGGTGGCGATCGCCGACTCCCTGGTGCGTCACACGAGCATCGCCACCGAGCTGCACAACTGGGACGGCAAGTGGTACGTGCTGACCGAGCAGCACGGCTACCCGCTGCCGTTCAACGTCCACTTCTACACCACGCCCGGGCACTGGTCGACCTACGGCTTCCTGCCGCTGTTCCCGCTGCTCGAATGGCTGGTGGTGCACACGATCCAGCTCTCCGTGGTGCCCGCCGGCTTCACGCTCTCGCTGATCTTCGGGTTGCTGGCGACGCTGCTGGTGACGCGCCTGGCGAGCGCCTGGTGGGGTGAGGAGGCGGCACGCCGGGCGGTTCCGTTCTGGTGCTTCTTCCCGGGGACGATCGTCTTCTCGATGGTCTACACGGAGGGCCTCACAATCGCCCTGGTGGCGGGTTGCTTCCTGCTGCTGGAGCGCCGGCGCTGGATCCTGGGCGGGCTGCTGGCCGGTCTCTCGACGGCGGTGGCGCCCGTCGCGTTCGCGGTGATGCCGGCCTGCGGGGTGGCCGCGCTGCTGGAGCTGCGCCGCCACGGCTGGCGGGATCGCGAGGCGCTGAAGTCGCTGTGGGCGCCGGCGCTCTCGACGCTCGGCGCAGCCGCCTTCGCCATCTTCCTGTGGATCTGGGCGGGAACTCCGCTGGCCTCCTTTGACGCTCAGCACGGCGCCTGGCAGGAGAGCTCGACGCCGCTGGCGATCCCGGACGTCTTCGGCTCACTGATCCACCAGATCTTCATCAGCGGCGTGGGCAACCACGGTCCCGGCGGCATCGACCTCAACGGCATCTCCGCGCTGCTGGGCACGGCCTTCCTGTTCTACGGCCTGCGGCTGATGTGGAAGGTGCGCGAAACCATCCCGGCCACGGTCTGGACCTGGACGCTGGTGGCGGCGCTGCTGGCGCTGACGTCCGCCAAGACACCACCCAACCCGCGGTTGCTGATCACGATGTTCCCGGTGGTGATGATCATCGGGGCGCACTTCACGGGACGCGCCAGAACCAGGTTGCTGATCGCCAACGTGGTGGTGCTGCTGCTGATGAGCCCGATCACCTACGAGGGCGGCTGGCTGAGACCGTGACGGCTTCGCGGCGCCGGCGCCGCCGGGCGGCTCCCGGGGGTGGCGGTCGCCCCTCAGCGCGAGTAGCTCCCGGGGGTTGCGCTCGCCCCTCAGCGCGAGTAGCTGATCACGTCGACCGGCGCGGCCCAGCCGAAGCTGCGCATGCTGTGGTGGGCGTAGCGCGCGTCAAGCGCCGCCCGGAGCTGCTCGTAGCGGCGCAGATGCTCGCGTGAGGCGGGCGGCCCGTCGCGCTGGCCGACGTGGCTGGCGACCAACAGCAGCGTGGAGCAGCCGGCTGTGGCCGCGCTCAGGGCGCTGCCGGTGAGCGTGTCGTAACGCTCCACGAACGGCCGCACCGTACCCCAGGGCAGCGTCGGCAGGATCGGACGCAGATGCGACGCCAGGCCGCTGTCACCCTGGTTGAGGTAGTAATCGAAGACCTGGCGGCCGTCCTGCGGGTAGAAGGCCACGCAGGCATGCGAGGCGCGCTCCGTGCGCGCAGCGTAGGCGACCGCCGCCTTCCAGTTCTCCGGGGATGTGCCGTAGATCGGCAGCACCTGCACGAGCCGCAGCGAGAGCAGCACGGCCAGCAGCAGCGGGCCCGGCACCCACGAGGCGGACACGCGCGTGAGCCCCCAGGAGAGCAGCAGCGCCAGCCCCGGCATGGAGAGGATCACGACTCGCTGAAGCTCCACCGGCTCACCGACCGCGTAGGCGAGCACCGCCACCCCAACCGGCACCACCAGCCACAGGACCAGCACCCACAGATGCCAGACCGTGGTGCGGTCAGCCGTGCGCACGGCCAGGCGCACGGCGATCCCGAGGTTGCCCAGCAGCACGATCCCGGTCACTATCGCGGTGGTGATGGTCGTGGCGGTGTGGTGGAAGTTCGGCGACATGCCGGCCGAGAGCAGGGTCAGCATCGACTCGCCGAGGATCTGCCAGGTCAGCGCCGGCACCCAAAACAGCTGGCCTGAGCCGCGTGCCAGCGCGAGTGCGACCAGTGGCAGGCAGAGCACAGCGACCACAGCGATGGCCGCCAGCACGCGCCTGGCGCTCACGCGGCAGAGCGGCAGCAGCGTGATCTGCGCGAGCACCACCAGCGCCGCGTCGAAGCCGACGTAGAGCGCCGCGGTGGTCGTCAGGACATACGCGACCAGCGCGGCGCGCGGAGAGAGCGGAACCGGCTCGGTCTCGCGCTCGCCGATGCCCGGCTCGACCACGAACAGGAAGGTGAGCATCGAGGCGGTGGCGAGCGTCACCATCAGCGCGTAGCCGCGCGCATCCTGGCCCCAGAAGACGAGCGGCAGGCTGACGGCGCTCAGCACCCCGCCCACCACCGCCTGGCGGCGGTCCCCCAGCAGGCGCACCCCGAGCATCGCCACCAGCGAGGCGGTGAGCGCATCGGCCAGCAGCGACGGCATCCGCATCACCCAGGTCGCGTGCCCGAAGAGCACGCCGATGCCGTGCAGCAGGAGGTAGTAGAGCAGCATGTTGCCGCCGTCGTGGGCGATGCCGTGCCACAGACCCGCGCCGCTCTGGGCCGTGATCGCGTAGGTCGCGCTCTCATCGATCCAGAGGCTGCGCGTGCCGAGCTCCACGGCGCACAGCAGCGCGCCGACCGCGAAGGGAACAGCGAGAACCAGCAGCTCGACGCGCACAGTTACACGCGCGCGGCGCTTTGTAAGCGCGGACATCCTGGAGGAAGCTAGCGAGCTAGCGCCCAGAACGGATCATGCCCGCGCCGACTGTGTCGTTGGTCGACTCGTCGATCAGGATGAAGCTGCCCGTCGCGCGGTTGCGGGCGTAGGGGTCGACCAGCAACGGCGTGCTGGTCCGCAGGTGCACACGGCCGATCTCATTGAGCGCCAGCTGCGGAGCGTCGAGGTCGCGCTCGAGCGTGTTGACGTCGACGCGGTACTCGAGGCGGTCGACGATCGCCTTGGCGGAGCGGGTGGTGTGGTGAACGACATAGCGTCCGCCCGGCCGCATCGGCTCCTCGCTCATCCAGCAGACCATCGCCTCGATCTCCCGGGCGACGGTCGGCAGCTCCTCAGCGTCGACGATCATGTCCCCGCGGGAGATGTCGATCTCATCCTCCAGGCGCAGCGTCACGGACATCGTCGGGAAGGCGACGTCCAGCTCACCGTCGTAGCTGTCGATCGAGCGCACGCGCGTGCGGCGGCCGCTGGGCAGCACCACCACCTCACTGCCGGGGCGCAGCACCCCGGCAGCCATCTGGCCGGCGTAGCCACGGTAATCATGGTGCTCATCACTCATCGGGCGGATCACCCACTGCACCGGGAAGCGCACGTCACTCATCGCGCGGTCCGTGGCGATCACGACATGCTCCAGGTGGTAGAGCAGCGACGGCCCCTGATACCAGGGCATGCTGGCCGAGCGCTCCACGACGTTGTCGCCCTGCAGTGCGGAGATTGGGATGAAGACGATGTCCGCGATCTCCAGGCGCGTGGCCCAGTCGGTGACCTCGGCGACGATCTCGTCGAAGGCCTGCTCGGAGTAGTCGACCAGGTCCATCTTGTTGACCGCCACCACCAGGTGCGGGATCCGCAGCAGCGAAGCGATGAAGGCGTGGCGCCGGGTCTGCTCGGAGACGCCGCGGCGGGCGTCGACGAGCACTATCGAGAGGTCGGCGGTGGAGGCGCCGGTGACCATGTTGCGCGTGTACTGCTCGTGTCCCGGGGTGTCGGCGATGATGAACTTGCGCCCGCTCTTGAAGGCTGCCTCAAGCGTCGCGGGGGCCTGCTCGAGGGTCGCCGCGGAGCCGGTCTGGAAGTAGCGGTAGGCGACGTCGATCGTGATCCCCTGCTCACGTTCGGCCCGCAGCCCGTCGGTCAGCAGCGCAAGGTTCAGGTAGCCGTCGCCGCGCCGCTCCGAGGTCTGGGCCACGTGCTCGAGCTGATCCTCGAGGATCGACTTGGTGTCGTGCAACAGGCGGCCGATCAGCGTGGACTTGCCGTCGTCCACGGAGCCGGCCGTGGCGATCCGCAGAAGCTCACTGGCGGGCCTGCTCATCGGCTCACCGCCGCGCTCGAGCGCGTGCCCGCGCATGCGCGCGCGGGCACGTCAGGGTTGGCGTGCATCAGAAGTAGCCCTCGCGCTTGCGGTCTTCCATCGCCGCCTCGGAGACGCGGTCATCGGCGCGCGTCTCGCCGCGCTCGGTGACGCGCGTGGCGGCGATCTCGGTGACCACCTCGGTGAGCGTCGTCGCGCTCGAGCGCACCGCGCCGGTGCAGGTCATGTCGCCCACCGTGCGGTAGCGCACGGAAGCCTCGAACGGTGCCTCGCCGTCGATCAGCTCGATGTGCTGGTTGACCGCGTAGAGCATCCCGTCGCGCGCAAACACCTGGCGGGTGTGGGCGTAGTAGATCGAGGGCACCTCGAGCTGCTCCTGGGCGATGTACTGCCAGACGTCCAGCTCGGTCCAGTTGGAGATCGGGAAGATGCGCACGTGCTCGCCGCGGCGGATGCGCCCGTTGTAGAGCGACCACAGCTCAGGCCGCTGCTGCTTGGGGTCCCACTGGCCGAAGTCATCGCGGAAGGAGAAGACCCGCTCCTTGGCGCGGGCGCGCTCCTCGTCGCGGCGGGCGCCGCCAAAGGCGGCGTCGAACCCGTGCTGCGCGATCGCGTCCAGCAGCGTGGTGGTCTGCAGGCGGTTGCGGGAGGCGCGCGGCCCGGTCTCCTCGCGCACGCGCCCGGCGTCGATCGAGTCCTGCACGCTGGCCACGATCAGGCGCTCACCCAGCTGCTCCACCAGCCTGTCGCGGAACTCGATCACCTCGGGGAAGTTGTGCCCGGTGTCGACGTGCATCACCGGGAACGGGAAGCGTCCCGGCCGGAAGGCCTTCTCGGCGAGGCGCATCAGCACGATCGAGTCCTTGCCGCCGCTGAACAGCAGCACCGGGCGCTCGAACTGCGCCGCCACCTCGCGCATGATGAAGATCGATTCGGCCTCGAGCGTCTGCAGATGCGAGAGCTCGTAGTGGGCGTGCGTCTCGTCGCTCACCTGAACGCTCATACGTGCAGCCCGCACTCTGTCTTCTCCTCGCCGGCCCAGCGGCCCTCACGGCCGGAGCCGGGGAGCGTGCAGGGCGCGCAGCCGATCGATTCGTAACCCTGGTCGTGCAGCGGGTTGTAGGGCAGGTCGTGCTCGAAGATGTAGCGCCAGACGTCGCGGTCGCTCCAGTCGGCCAGCGGGTTGAACTTCCAGATGCCGCGCTTCTCGTCGCGCTCAAGCTTGCGGGCCTGCGCGCGGGTCGGTGACTGCTCGCGGCGGATCCCGGTCACCCACGCGTCGGTCTGCGCGAGGGCGCGCTCCAGGCCGTCGACCTTGGCCTGGCCGCAGCAGTTGCTCTGCGTCCAGGGAGCGCCGGGGCTGGAGGCGTCAACCACCTCGATCGGCAGGGCGAAGCGCTCCTCAAAGCGCTTCCAGGTGGCGAGCGTCTCCGGGAACAGCACGCCCGTGTCGATCGTGAAGAGCCGCGCGTCAGGCGCTATCTGGCTGAGCATATGGGCCAGCACGGTCTCCTCCTTCTGAAAGGAGCAGGCTGTCTTCAGGCGCGGATGGAAGCGCTGCACCGCGTAGGCCAGCACCTCCTGGGCGCCGGCCGCTTCGAGATCTGGGGTCGTGGTGCTCACGGCGATTGTTCAGACTAGCGATCGAGATTGTTAAGTGCGATCTAAACCAGACTCAGACGGCGCACTCGCCCTCGCCACGTTCGACCCGGAAGGGACCGGACTTGGTCCAGTCGATGAAGTAGTTCATGTTCTCCAGCGAGAACTCGACGGGCATCGCCAGGTCCTTGATCTGCTGCTCAAAGGCGGCCACGCCAACGCGGTCGACGAACGCGCTGAACTCCTCTCCGGCGTTGCGCTCCGACTCGTAGAAGCGCACCCAGCGCTCCACCGCATCGGGCACGCGCTTGGCCGGGAGGCGGCTCTTGAGGTGCGTGGCGAAGCGCACGTCGCCGCCCTCGAACCTGCCGCCGATGTGCGGGATGTAGGCCGGGATGGTGTGCTCCCCAACCTTCATCGAGGCGCCGTAGAAGCCGATCGAGGCGATGTGATGCTGGCCGCAGCCGTGCGGGCAACCGCTCATCTTCACATGGATGCGGCGCGTCAGCTCGTCGTCTATCTCCATGCTCAGCAGGCGCTCGCGGACCGCGCGGTTGAGCCCCATCGAGCTGGTGATCCCGAGCTTGCAGGAGTCGGTCCCGGGGCAGCTGACCACGTCGGTGATCTCGTTCACACCGGCATCGCCGAGCCCCAGCGCGACCAGTCGCTTCCACACGTCATAGACCGACTCATCGCGCACCCAGCGCAGCACCAGGTTCTGCTGGACGGTGGTGCGTGCGTGCCCGCCGCTGTGCTCGCGCATGATCTGCGCCAGGCCACGCAGCTGCTCCGGGGTCAGATCGCCGCGCTCGACGTTGACCTCGACGGTTGAGAAGCCCGCCTGGCGCTGGGCCGACACGTTGCTGACCTGGAAGCGGTGGAACTCCCGCCGGTCGCCGTTGGGGGAACCCCAGTCCTGCGGAGTGGCGGGGGCGTGGGCCTGCTCATCGTGCGAGAGCAGCAGGCCGGCTATCGAGAAGTCGCGCTCCGCCACCCATTCGCCGGCCAGCTCCTGATCGACGCGCTCCCGGAAGGCATCGATCCCGATCCGGTCGATCAGCACCTTGATCCGCGCCCGGGCGCGGTTCACGCGCAGCGAGTCCTCACGGTCGAAGATCCGGAAGACGGCCTCCGCGACCCTGAGGTAGTCGCCGTTGTCAAGCTCCACGAACTCATAGAGCACGGGCGCCAGGCGCGGCATGATCGAGGTGCCGCCGCCGACCCTGATCTGCACCCCACGCACGCCGTCGCGCTCACGGATCCGGGGCGTGAAGGCGATGTCATGGATCTGCGTGATCGCGTTGTCATCGTCGGTGGCGGTGAACGCGGTCTTGATCTTGCGCGGCATCAGCTGGGTGGTGGGGTGCCGCACGAAGTAGCGCACGTAGGCCCCGGCGTAGGGGGTGATGTCGAACAGCTCTCCCGGGAGCGTGCCCGCGCGCGGGTCGCCGGTGACGTTGCGCACGGTGTTGCCGCAGCCCTCGCGGCTGGAGAGCCCGGCCTCACCGAGCTCACGGATCAGCTCCGCGGCCTGCGGCAGCGGGACGTGGTGCATCTGGATGTTCTGGCGGGTGGTGATGTGGCCCTTGCGCAGCGGCACGTACTTCTCAATCACCGCCGCGAAGGCGTCCAGCTGATCCGGTGTCACGCCACCCATCGGCAGCTTGATGCGCACCATCTGCACGTCCGGCTGACGCTGGCCGTAGACGCCCTGCCGCAGGCGGAACTTGATGAACTCATCGCCCTCCAGCTCACCGCGCATGAACTTCGCCGCCTCGGTGTCGAAGTCATCGAACTCACGCTGCAGGATCGGGATCACGTGGCCGGGGACGTCGAGCAGCTGCTCGGGGTTCTCCAGCGAGCCTTCCTTGGGGCCGTGTCCCTGCGGGGTTTCTTCAAGCGAGGCGGGCGTCATGTGATCCCTCGTGCGTCGTGTGCTGTGCGAGAGCGAGAATATACCAAAACCCGAGCGGGATTAATGTATTTCACCTGTCGGGCCGCGAGGAACCTGGTGATCGGGGGGGGGGGGGGGCTGTGCGGCTGCCGGC
>JAJZDA010000047.1 GCA_021851525.1 Actinomycetes bacterium
GGCAGCGGCGCCTCCCGTCCGGCGGGCGTCGGCGGCTCCCGTCCGGCGGGCGTCGGCGGCTCCCACACGGCTGCGAAGGGCGCCGCGCGTGGCGCCGCCGGGCGGCCGATCACACGCTACGTGACGGTCACCAGGTACCGCACCCGCACCGTGACGCGCACGGTGACCAGGACGGTGCCCCCGGACGTGCCGGTCGGCGCGTTCCTGCCGTCGCGGCATGCCGCACTCGCGCTCACGAGCTTCAGCGCCGCCGGCGGTGCGATCGCGTGCGTGCTGGGGGGCGGCAGCGTGCGCTGCGATGTCAGCGGTCAGAGCTTCACGCCGCCCGCGCAGCCGGCGAGCTGCACGCAGGCGTGGGGCGGGGCGCTGGTGCTGACCAACAACCGTGTGAGCGCGCCGCGGGCGCAGTTCGCGTGCGGGGGCACGAGCGCCTTCAGCCAGAGCCCGGCGCCGCTGCCCAGCGGTCACGATGACAGGGTCGGTCAGATCACCTGTGAGGTCAGGTCCTTCGGGGTCAACTGCTTTGCCGCGGACCACCGCGGCTTCATCCTCAGCCGTACCGGGTACCTGGTGTACTGAGCCGTGATGCTGGGGCTGGTCTTGCGGACCAGCCCCAGCTCCCTGCGCAGCCGCTCAGGCGGCCGAGGTGACCGCGGCCGGCTCCAGCGCGACCGCCAGCACCTCATCGATCGACATCGCGAAGTGGAACTTCATCGCCTCGCGAACCTCGGCGGGCACATCATCGACGTCACCGCGGTTGCGCTCCGGCAGCACCACCTCGGTCAGGCCGGCGGCGTGCGCCGCCAGCACCTTCTGCTTGACCCCGCCGATCGGCAGCACGCGACCCTGGAGCGTGACCTCGCCGGTCATGCCGACCGTGTGCCGCACGGGGCGGCCGGTCAGCAGCGAGGTCAGCGCCGTGACCATCGTCACGCCCGCGCTGGGCCCGTCCTTGGGGATCGCGCCGGCAGGCACATGGATGTGGAACGAGTGCTCGTCGAACGCGGCCGGCTCGAGGTGCAGCTCCTCGGCGTGCCCGCGCACGTAGGAGAGCGCGATCTGCGCCGACTCCTTCATCACGTCTCCGAGCTGACCGGTCAGGGTCAGGCCCGCCTTGCCGGGCATCGAGGTGGCCTCCACGAACAGCACGTCGCCGCCGGCGCCGGTCACCGCCAGACCCGTGGCCACGCCCGGGACCGCGGTGCGGATCGCGGACTCCTGGAAATGCTTCTGGCGTCCCAGCGCGTCGCGCACGGCATCGATGTCGACGGTCACCGGCGTGCCGGCGCTGCCCGAGGCGATTCGCGTGGCGATCTTCCTCAGCAGCGTGCCGATCTCGCGCTCCAGGTTGCGCACGCCGGCCTCACGCGTGTACTCGGTGACCACGGTGCGCAGCAGCTCGTCGCTGACCTCGACCTCCTCGGCGCGCAGCCCGTTGCGGTCGAGCTGGCGTGGCCAGAGGTATCCGCGTGCGATCGCGACCTTCTCGCTGGTGGTGTAGCCGTCGAAGCGGATCACCTCCATGCGGTCCAGCAGCGGTCCCGGGATGGTGTCGGCGACGTTCGCGGTGGCGATGAACATCACGCCGCTGAGGTCGAGCTCGACGTCCAGGTAGTGGTCGCGGAAGTTGTGGTTCTGCGCCGGGTCGAGCACCTCCAGCAGCGCGGACGCCGGATCACCGCGCCAATCCGCGCCGACCTTGTCCACCTCGTCGAGCATGATCACCGGGTTCATCGTCCCGGCGTCGCGCAGCGCGCGCACGAGCCGGCCCGGCAGCGCGCCGATGTAGGTGCGACGGTGCCCGCGGATCTCGGCCTCGTCGCGCACCCCGCCCAGCGAGATGCGGATGAACTCACGGCCCGTCGCGCGCGCGATCGACTCACCGATCGAGGTCTTGCCGGTCCCGGGAGGCCCGATCAGCGTGAGGATCGCGCCGGAGCGCTTGTCCTCGGTGATCCCGCGCTCCTGGCGCAGCTTCTTGACGGCGATGTACTCGACGATCCTGTCCTTGACGTCCTCGAGCCCGGCGTGGTCACGGTCCAGCACCTCACGCGCGTACTGCGGGTCCAGGCGCTCCTCCGAGCGCTCGCCCCACGGCACCGCGAGCAGCCAGTCCAGGTAGGTGCGGATCACGCTTGACTCGCCGGTCTGCTCGCCGACTCGCTCCAGCCGTGCCAGCTCCTTCTCAGCCTGCTCGCGCACCGTCTCGGGCATCCCCGGCTCGGCGATCCTGGTGCGGTACTCATCCACCACTGAGGCGTCGTCCTCGCCCAGCTCGCGGCGGATCGACTCCATCTGGCGGCGCAGGAAGTACTCGCGCTGCTGCTTCTCCGCGCCCGATTCCACGTCCTCACGGATCCGGCGGCGAACCTGCAGCTCGGCGAGCCGCTCACGCTGGAAGCGCAGCGCCAGCTCGAGCCTCGCCGGGATCTCCACGGCCTGCAGCAGCTCCACGCGCTGGTCGTAGGTGAGATCGGGGGAGTAACCGCAGGTGTCCGCCAGCGCACCGGGCTCGGTGACGCTGCGCAGGAAGGCGTGGATCCGGCTGTCAGCCTCACGCAGCTCGAGGATCTCCTCGACCACGGCGCGATACTCGCGCTCGAGCTCACGCGTCTGGCGGTCAGGCACCGCCACCGGGTCGGGGCGCTCGTCGACGTCGACGTAGAGCCGCCCGTTGGGCTCCGTGATGGCCGCTCCCGCGATCCCGCGGTGCAGCCCCTCCAGCACGACGGCGCTGGCGCCGCCGGGCAGGCGCACGCGGTCGGTGACGGTGGCGACCGTGCCGACCGCGGCGAACTCCTTCTCATGGCGCGGCACGAGCAGCACGCGCTCCTCGCCGTCACCGGCGTCGACCGTGAGGGTCACGTTCATTCCTGGGAAGACGACCAGGTCGTCAAGTGGTACGAGAAGCAGGCGGCTCATGTCACTTCGCTTTCAAGAGGAGCTAATCAGGGGTAAGTTGATAGTACCAGGCGTTCTTTCGGAAGTTCTGAAATCTCAGCTGACACGACTTAGATTATCGCCTGCGGTAAGACTGGGCTTGCGCGTTTGTGAATCTTTGCGAAGATTCACATGACCATGGTGCAGACGCAGAGCCTCGAATCAGAGCCGGTCGACGTGCTCGCGGCGGAGGTGTTCGCCGTGCCGGCGCCCGATCCGCTGCTGCGCCCGGAGGTCCTCAACCTGCCGCCGGATCCGGTCGCCGACGAACCCCACGACGTGCTGGCGGCTGAGGAGTTCCCGATGCCCGCGCCGGAGGAGGCGCACCCGATCCTGCGCCCGCGTGACCGGCGCAACCGCCTGACGCTGCAGGTGGCGCTCAACGTGCTGGTGCTGACGGCCGCCTGGCTCGGCCGTCGCGTCTGGCGCTCCAGGCGCGCCGGGTAGGGGACGGATTCCGCGGCGCGGCTGTCCGCGCCGACATCTTCAGCCGGGCCTGCGGACCCGTGCCGTGCGGGCCGCCTGGTCGCTCGTGTCGAGTCGGGTGGTGGTTGACGCCGCGGCGGCCTGTCGCCTGGTCACGCGGTCTCGTGGACGGTGAAGCGATCCTGCTGGGCGAAGCGGCCGGCCGGCGTGAGCCGGGGCCTTCTGGGTACCCCGTGGTTGCACCGGTGTTGCCTGGCGACAGGGCGCGTTGGGCGGCTGCCTCGGCGCCAGCTGTGGGTCGCTCTAGCAGCGCTCCGGATGGTGGACGCCAGATGTGAAAGTCCTGTAAAAGCCGAAACTCTAGAAAAGACGAAAACGCTAACCTGATTCCTAAGGTTTCGGTTTAGAAATGCGTTTTACTTGCGCGATCGCGACGTTCCGCTAAGTGGACCGATCGTGCCATGGGGACCGGACAGAGGGCTACGGCCCACAATGCCTGAGGAGGCGCAGTCAATGAAGCAACGCCTGAGGGACATGTCGCTGCGAACAAAGTTGTTCGCGTCGTTCGGCATCGTCATTGCGCTGGCGGTTGTCATGGGGGTGGTGCTGCTCTCGGAGATGAGCAGCGTCAACGGCGGTGGCGCGCAGGTCGGCAGCCGTGCCCTGCCGAGCATCGAGACGATCGACAGCATCCGATACTGGGAGGCGGACTATCGCGTCGACCAGCTGTGGAACATCACGAGCACCGACGCGCACAACGGGGCGCTTGCCCAGAGCGCGATGCAGTCGGCGCGGTCGAAGGTCGCCAGCTACTTCACGCAGTACCGGGCGCTCGTCTCAAACGCGCGTGACGCGCAGTTCGCCGCGTCTGCGCAGAGCGAGTGGAACGCCTATCTGACCGGCTCTGCGGCGCTCAGCGACCCCAACGCTTCGACCAAGAGCAGCAGGACGGTCGCGCTCGTCAACACCACTGACTCCGCCTATCGCAGGCTGACGGTGACGCTCACCAACTGGCATCAGCTCAACAAGTCGCAGGCCTCCGCTCAGGTTGCCGCGGACAAGAGCACCTACAGCTCGGCGCAGGTCGTCGGGATCGCATTGCTGCTGGTGGTTGCCGTGATCGGGCTGGTGGTCGCCTGGCTGCTGTCCGCGTCGGTCAAGCGCAACGCCGACCTCGTGATCGAGCGGCTCGGCTCGCTGCGCGACAACTGCCTGGAGTTTGTGCGCGACGGTCTGCGGGCGCTGGCCAGCGGCGACCTCACCAACCGCTACGCGCCCGTAACGCCGGTGATCGAGGATCCGTCCAACGATGAGATCGGTCAGGTCGCGCAGGCCGCCAACGGGATCCGTGAGCGTGTGATCGCGGCGCTTTTGGCCTACAACGAGACGGCTGAGAAGCTGGGTAGTGTGATGGGGCAGGTGTCGGATTCCGCGGGGCAGGTGTCCGCCGCCTCGCAGCAGATGGCGTCGACCTCTGAGGAGTCCGGGCGTGCCACCGGTGAGATCGCGCAGGCGGTCGGTGGGATCGCGCAGGGCGCTGAGCGTCAGGTGCAGATGGTCGAGGACGCGCGGCGCGCGGCGGAGGAGGTTGGTCGCGCGGTGACCGAGGCGGCGACGGCCGCGCAGGAGACGGCTGAGCTTGCGCATTCGGCGCGGGCGGTCTCGCAGGAGGGCGTCAGCTCGGCTGAGAAGGCCAATGAGGCGATGCGGGCTGTGCGTGACTCCTCCCAGCAGATCAGTGACACGATCACGGAGCTGGCTGCGAAGTCCGAGCAGATCGGGGCGATCGTGGAGACGATCACCGGGATTGCCGGGCAGACCAACCTGTTGGCGTTGAACGCGGCGATCGAGGCCGCGCGCGCCGGTGAGCAGGGGCGCGGCTTTGCCGTCGTCGCTGAGGAGGTCCGCAAGCTCGCCGAGGAGTCCCAGCACGCGGCCCAGGAGATCTCTGAGCTGATCACCGCGATCCAGTCGGAGACCGGCCGGGCTGTCCAGGTGGTGGGCGACGGTGCGGAGCGCACGCAGGAGGGCACGGTCGTGGTCGAGGCCACCCGCGAGGCGTTCCTGCGGATCGGCGAAGCAGTTGACCAGATGACCTCGCGGATCGAGCAGGTCGCGGCCGTGTCACAGGAGATCGCCGCCAGCGCGGAGACCGTGCAGACGACCATCTCCCAGGTTGCGGGTGTCGCGGAGGAGTCCTCGTCAGCCACTGAGGAGGTCTCCGCGTCCACCGAGGAGACCTCCGCCTCCGCGCAGGAGATCGCCGCCCCGCGCAGGAGCTCTCGGCCAACGCGCAGTCACTCAATGAGCTGGTGAGCATGTTCAAGCTCGACGCCGGGGTTGCGGTCGGCAGCTAGTGGTGCTCTGGGGTGCGGGTTCGCTGAGGCAGCCGGTGTCGGCTCGCCTGTCAGCGAACTCCGCCGCCCCTCAGCCAACTCCGCCGCCCCTCAGCCAACTCCGCCGCCGCTCAGCCAACGCCGCCGCCTCGCACGAGGCCGGCCGGCAGGGAGGGTGCGGCGCGACGGTGGAGCCCGCCGCGTCGCACTCGCCGTTGAGCTGCGCGGCAGTCCCTCGGGCAGCCGCGCACGCCGCTGCCCGAGGGACTCTGCGCCGGTGCCCTCACCGCTGCGATGGCGTGAACGCCGGGTGAGTTGGAGCTCTGAACCGTGTGCTGTCATCCTTGTGGGCGATGCATGGCCACGCCTGCCAGCGGATCGGTCACGGTGGTGCCAGCGCGCTGGCACCTGCCAACACGCTCGCGTCGTTCGACGCGGCCCTCGACGTCGGCGTTGACCTGGTGGAGTTCGACGTGCGCGCCCACCGCGGGGAGCTGGTGCTGGCGCACACGATCCTTGATGCCCGGCGCGGGTCCTGCGTGCGGCTCACGGACGCGCTCCACCACCTCTCCTCGGCACGCTTCGCGGATGTCGGCATCAACCTGGACGTCAAGCACGGCGGCTGTGAGAGCGGGCTGCTCGACGGCCTGCGTGAGCGCGGGCTGCTGCACCGCGCGCTGATCTCCTCACAGGTCACCGACGTGCTTGACCGCGTGCGCGAGCTCGAGCCGCGGGCGCACACCGGGATCTCCGTCGGCGGTCGCTTGGCGCGCCTGAGTCGCCGCTGGCGAGACTGGCGCTCGCAGGTCCTGGCCGGCATCGCGGCACGGCGTTGGGACGCGCTGATGGCGCAGCATCGCCTGGTCGACCCGGCGCTGCTGGAGGCGGTGATGGACCGCGGCGGTCTGCTGTACGCGTGGACCGTCAATGAGCGCGCCGCGATCGACGCGCTGCGCACGATCGGCGTCCACGGCATCACCACCGCAGACCCTCGCCTGTTCGTCGCCTGACGTCGCACGGTGCGGTGACCGGCGGCCGCAGCGGGGTGGCGTCCGGAGGCCCGCCGGTGCGCAGTGCCCGCTGATCTGCGCTGGGGAGCAGCGGGCTCCCGGCCACAGCGGGCTCCCGGCCACAGCGGGCTCACGTTTCGTCTTCGCGTGCGTTCTGTGGTGCTACGGGGACCGGTCGCGTACCGATGGCCCGCACCCACGACTCTCAAGCAGCCCGGTTGGCTCCTCGCATTGCCCGGTGTGGCGCGCGCACCGTGACCAACCGGCCTGCGCGGCGTCTGCGCGCACGCCTCCGGCGGATCGTGATCTTCGACGTGAGCACCTTCCGGCGGGCCTGCGCGACGACGAGTCTGGCCCTGAGCGGGCTGTGGCCTGCCAGCAGCCGCCTGCCCCTGGCGTTGAGCCTCAGTCGGATGGTCATCGTGTGACCGGCGGCGACTCGGCGCGAGGCGGCGCCCTCGTCGCCTCGGCTGGCTCTGCCACGCTAAGGCTCCTGCGTCACTGCCCGACATCAGCCCGCGACGCCCCTCGGTGCCCGGCCATTCACGGGACAGACAACAAACGCAGCCTCAACGCCTGTCCGTTGGCGCCGCTGCGATCGTCGCGCGTGACTCGCTCGCCATCAACCGGCGCTCGCCATCAACCGGCCGCCACACATCGGCAAACAGCTGTCCGCCCTGACTCCGGGGGAGAAAGCCCTTCCCACGCCGGCTTTCTCCCCCAGGGTGGTGCAAGCCAGAGCGTGGCGTGCCTGCCAGAGCGCGGCGTGCCTGCCAGAGCGTGGCGTGCCTGCCAGAGCGTGGCGTGCCTGCCAGAGCGTGGCGTGCCTGCCAGAGCCGCGCGCGCCGAGCCGATGCGTCGCCAAACGCGGACCATCACATGCGGGCAGGCGTCGGTCACTGGCCGCGCCCACCAGCTTTCGGAGGGCCCGCGCACCCTACGGCAGGGGGCGGCGGCACCCGCCGGATCCGTCAACGGTCGCGGACACCATCTCAGGCACCCGCGCCCACCCGGAATGATGCCTGCGGCCTGTGGCTGCGAGCACCCATGATCCTGCTGCGGCGTCCCGGCTTCCTGGCCAGCGGGGCGCGCGCCCGCCGAGACCGACCCTGGCGCCGATCGTGGCGCGCGTTCCTGGAGCGCCAAGACGGGGCGGCAAACCCCGTGAGCTCGGCATTTACCGCAGGGCTTGGGAGCAGCAACCCCGGATCGAGCCGGACAGAACGCGCCGGTCGGAGTGTCGCTCTGCATCCTGCGCCGGCCCACACGCGGACGCCGCTGCGGCCCGGCCCGTCCGGGCGCGACTGGGCCGCACCCCGGCATCAGGACATGCCCGGCCCCGATCCGCGCCAGCGAGCCGCGGTGAGCGTCTGCCCTGGCCCTGGGCGATCCTGGCCCGGCCTGATGGCGAAGAGCCCGCGCTGGTACGCATCAATCAGCTGATCGAGTCCCGCCCGGCTGAAGGCACGGGCACGGATCGCGCCGGCCTGCTGCTTTGGGGCCGTGACCGCGGCGGCACACGACCTCACCCTACTCACCGGCGACCCTGAGCTCATCGGACTGCTCGATCCACCCTGCGCCATCGAGGACCTGCTGGACCTGGAGCCGCGCAGCCGTTCAAGATGCTTCTTCACGAGTTGAACGGGCTGCGGGTTCCACTGCACGATCTGAGCCAGTGACATCCCGTCCGCTGACTCACTGATCCAGGTCTGAGCAGTCCGTCAGGCTGTCTCGCTGACAGACCGTGCTCTGCTGATCGGGCTTGTGTCGTTCGGCCTGAGCGCAAGCAGCGCGTTGACTTCTGTGTGTAGCTTGGGATTGCGCTTGCCTTCGGCGGCGAGCAGGTCGATCAGCCCGCGGCATTCGGCGGCGGAGTTCCCGACGGTGTCGCGGTACTTGCTGCGGGAGACCATCCGCAGGATGAATGTGAGCATCGGCCGCGGCGCGCGGCTGATCTGGTTCTTGTTGCGCGGGTACGGGGTTTCGCCGAGCTCTCGCAGGATTGAGAATCCAGCGCGCAGCCCTCGGGCGCCGACGCGTGCTTCGGCCCAGGTGGCTCCGCGCTTGTGTTGCATGCCGGCGCCGGTGACGCTTTCCATCGCGATCGTCAGCGGGGTTTGGGAGCGCAGCCAGCGGCCCATGTCCTGCTCGAGCTTTGACGGCAGGCCGGCCGCGTTGAAGAGGTCGACGCAGCGTTGATCGCCTTGCATGGATTTGGTGCGGCCGATCTGCAGGTCAAGCTTCCCGCTTCCGTTGATGGTCGCGAGGAGGCCGGCCATGCCGAAGCTGGCGCGGCGAGCGCCGACGGCGGCCCTGAGACGCTCTGCTTCGGGGGTGACGAACATGAACAGCACGGATTTGGCGATGCTGCGCTCGAGCGCGGGTAGGACGGCGTCGATCTGGTGCGCCAGGGTGGTGACGATGACGAGGTCGAACGGTTCCCGCTCGTCGAGCTGATCAGCAACCGTGACGTCGGCACGCTCGCCGCTTGTGAGCATGATCCCGTGATCACGTTGCAGTTGGGTGAGGCGCTTTGAGTCGGGGCGGGCGATCAGGGTTATCTGGTGGCCCGCCCCGGCGAGCTGGTAGGCGTAGGCGCTGCCGATGCGCCCGGCGCCGATGATCGCGATCGAGCGCTGTGAGGTTGTGCTCATCTCTGCTCCTGGGTGAAGGGGTGGTCTGCGGCCGGGATGGTCGGCGTGAGGTCAGGGCCGGCTGGTGCTGTCTCAACAGGGTGTGATTGCATCAGGTGCAATAAGAACGGTAGCACAGTGATTGCACTTGGTGTAATAGGGTGCGCTCATCGGTTAGGCTTGAGGGAATGGCCAGATGGGAACCGGACGCGCGTGGGCGCCTTCAGGAGGCGGCGATGGCGCTGTTCATCGAGCACGGGTACGACGCGGTGACCGTCGCGGATATCGCCAAGCAGGCAGGCTTGACGAAGCGATCTTTCTTCAACCACTTCGCCGATAAGCGCGAGGTGATGTTTGCCGCTGCGGATGCGTTCGAGGCCCGCGTCCTTGACGCGCTTGGCCGTGCGGACCCGGAGCTCGAGCCGCTCGACGCGGCCGTCTGGGCCTATTCCAAGGCGGCGGAGCCGCTCGGCGACTATCCCGACCTGGCCCGTGCCCGCGGGGCGTTGATCGAGTCATCTGCGGAGCTGCAAGAGCGCAACCTG
Organism: Actinomycetes bacterium; assembly: GCA_021851525.1. Classification (GTDB taxonomy): domain Bacteria; phylum Actinomycetota; class Thermoleophilia; order Solirubrobacterales; family Solirubrobacteraceae; genus Palsa-465. The sequence continues at coordinate 9,891 of JAJZDA010000047.1, forward strand.
ATGAAGATGGCGTCGATGACAGCCAAGGTCGCCGAGCTGCTTGGTGCCCGCGGAGCCTCCCCGCGCGAGGCGGCGTTCGTCTCACAGGCCGCCACCACGATCTTCACGACCGCGGTCGACGACTGGGTCCAGCAACCGGAGCACGGTCTTGACGCCGCGATCAGGAACGCCCTGAGCGAGTTCCGATCCGCCCTCGGGGCCGCGGTTTAGCTCGGCACGGCGGGATCGCGTTGCCGGGCGAGGTTCGCGAGGTCTCGTGCCGCTTGCTCGACCAGGCTCGACAGTGGCACGGCATCCGTCGAGGTGATCCAGCGTTCAAACGCGACGTTGAAGATCGCGATCCCGGCCTCGGCGGCCAGTGTCGCGGTTGCGGGACCGTCGCTGCGCTCGTGCAGGGTCTCGCTGGACGCCACGGCTACGCCCAGCGCTACCCGTGGACCTGCTCAGGAGGGAGCAGGGCCGATCGCAGCGACAGGCGGGGAAACGTCCCCCTCGAACCCTCATGCCGGGGGTTCGAGTGAGACGCGTGGCATGGGGCAGTGGCAAGTCTGGCCCCAGCCATATCTGGTGCCCGACTATGCCAAATCGGCGGTGCGATGGACGCCGCGTTTCCCCAAGACGGCGGTTCGAGTTCCCCAAATTGCGTTCTGCGCGCGCCGGGATCCTGAGTGTATATACGGGTTTCGGTTCCCCAAGCCTCAGCCAGCGAAGCCGTCGCTGTTTCCCCACGACGCGTCCCCAGGCGCACACGAGAAAAGCGGGTCCGCAGTCGACCAGCGCCCTACTTTGGTCCTGATGACGACGAAGGACACTACTGGCACGGCTATCGAAGAGCCTCGACTCGCGGGTGAGCGTGAGCCCGCGCTTCCCGAGCGCAGGAGTGTGGATCGGGCTGCTCTGATCCTGTTCGACAAGGTTCAGAGGTATTCGATCGTAGAGCAGGAGTTCGTCTTCCGGGCGTTGTCGCAACGGCTCGGGGTTCAGCTCGAAGAAGACCAGCTGGAAGCAGAAGAAGCGGTCCGGCAGTGCATGTCCGATCAGGGGTTAGCGCAGGCGCCTACTGAGGTCGCGTACAAGGAATGGCACACGCGCCAACCGGCGCACATGGACTGGCCCGGCGTGGAGGCGGTGCAGAAGCCCTTTGGGGGTTGGACGGCGCTTCGCGCGAAGCTGGACGGGAAGCCGATCGCCGATCTGCGCGCATTGTCAATGAGTAGGGCCGGCAGCCCACTCACACGCGAGGAACTGCTGCTCGCTCTACGGTCGTGGCACGTCCAGGCACCGGACGAAAAGCGCCGCTTCAAGGCATTCAGAGGATGGGCGGTTGAGCGTTTGCGGGACGGCTCGCTGTCTGGTCAGTCGTCGCGGACCGCCATCAGTATCCCCACCTACTGCGAGCACTTCGGAAGTTGGCTCGGCGCGCTTGCTGCCGCTGGAATTCTCGACGGGATTACCTTCGAGAATTTCTGCCGGCTCACTTCGACTGACCGGGCGATCTCCGATGAGCAGTTGAAGCAGGTCGTTCGCGATGCCGACGCCTGGTCGCGGGCGACGTACGGACATCCGCTCAACAGGAAGCGGCTGAAGCAGCATCGCCTGGTGATCCTGAAGCAGCGTTGGGTAGAGCGCGACTGGCGTCCATATCCGGCAGTGCTGATGATCCATCGGCGGCTAGGCGGAACGGTCGCTGACGTGATGCTGGCTGCGGGGCTGCTCGACGTCGCTGGGGTCGCGGAGGCCCGTGCGCGCCGCGGCATGAAGGTGTCGGACGCAATGTTCGCAGCACACATCAAGGTGTTCGTCCAACACCACGGATGTGAAGAGGACCCATCACAGCTGCGGAAGTGCGACTACCGGAACTGGCGAAATCAGATCGTGAACGTCTTGAAGCTCTCCGTGCCGTCGGAAGTCACGATGCAGGATCGCCTGGGGGTGGACTGGCCGCCGAAATCGGTGATCTCACCCGGTTTGACCGGCCCGGGAAGCTGATGAGCTACCTCGGGCTCGTCCCATCGGAGAACAGCTCCGGTGAGACCCGCCGGCAGGGCAAGATCACCAAGACGGGGTCCAAGCACGCCCGCCGACTCCTCGTTGAAGCGAGCTGGCACTACAAGAAGACCCCCGCCCGCGGCGTCACCCTTCAACGTCGCCAGGAAGGACAGCCTGCGACCGTGGTCGCGATCAGCTGGCAGGCGCAGCAGCGACTGCACCGCGTCTGGACACGCTTGGTCGACGAGCGCGGCAAGCGCTCAACGATCGTCGCGGTTGCGGTCGCCCGCGAGCTCGCCGGGTTCTGCTGGGCACTCGCCCGCGCCGACTGACCCAGACCCGCTCAACGCCACGTCGGTCGAGGAGGGCGGCGAGAACCCGCCAACGCGCGAGAGCATCGGCGGTCTAACTGTGAGCAACCCGCAAACCACGGGCCACGCTCGATCTTTAGACAGCACGGCTCTCACGACGAAACCCGGTCCTGCGGCGAGACGAACCGCGCATAAGAGTCTGATCGCGCGTCGCGCACCAGCTGTTCACGGCCAGGCTCGCCGCCCTCCTCGACCGACAAGAAGCCCGCCAGCACGGGAACTTCGGCGTCCGCGCTTGACAAATCCTTCTCCATAAGAGTTAGTTTGCGCGCCATCGAGTTCTTTATCTACAGTCGCGCCGCGCGCACGGCCGCAGGCACCGATGACCCCGCGCTCAACGAGGAGCACTGGTCTTACATGGACGCATTCGCGGCCGGCATGATCGCCCGCGGACCTACGTTGGGTGCGGATCGAGCGACCTGGACGGGCAGCCTCCACATCGTCGACTTGCCGAATCTCGATGCGGCTCGCGAGTTTGTCGAGCGCGAGCCATACAACCGCGCGGGCCTGTTTGAGCGCCACCTCATCCGTCGCTTCAGGAACGTGCTTGGCCGCAGCATGTGGGAGTTCCCGCAGCAGTCTGTGGACCCGCGCTTTTTGGTGATTGCGCACCTCCGGGCCGCGGAGGGAGACCAGGCACCCGCCGGGATGCAATCTGATCTGCTGACCCTGCAGCCGGAGCGCCTGATCGTTCATGGTGAGCTGCTCACTGCGGATGAGGCGCAACCAGCGGGAGTCGCGTTCGCGTTGCACGCGCCAACACGAGAACATGTTGATGCCCTTCTGAGGGACGCTAGAGCGCACAACGGCGAGCGGTTTGAGCTCGAGATCCTGGACTGGGAGTTCGGCGGGCGGCGCTGAGCGACCGCTGTCGTGCAACAGCCCGGTACGCAACTGGCGCACGGACAACGTTCGGTAGTCCACGGCGTTGCGCCGACTGATCCACACCGCAGCCGGCGACAGCTCGGCGAGATCAGCTATTGGCTGGCGGAAGCCCGCGAAGGATCTCGCCGTGGTGCTGGGATCTCTCGAGGTGGCCGTTTGATGCCCAATCGTGATGCCCAATCGCTCTTAAGGCACCGATGGATCGGAGTCGTTAAGGCTCGAAAGCCTGCATTCGCAGGCTTTCGTTGGGACGGGAGCGACGGGGCTCGAACCCGCGACCTGCGGCGTGACAGCCAGCATCTGAGCGCCTTCTTAGCCGCGTGGCGGTGTCGCTCCGGGGACCCGTTTGTTGTACAGATGTGTTGTACAACTAATCCATCTGGCGGCTACGCCGCCCGGAAAACTGCCAGTATGCAGGTAATTCGCTAGTGGAGCCAAGCGGGATCGAACCGCTGACCTCCTGCTTGCAAAGAGCAGCCGGCGCAGATTCGCTGGCGATCAGGTGCCGGAACCGCTTTTGTTTGCCCGATTTCCCATAAAGCTGACGATAGTTTGAGGGGGTGTGATCGCGGCGGTTGACGCTTCCAGAAAGCTTCCATGGCCCTTGGACAGCGGCGTCTCCCGCGTTACACTTGCGCTCATCCCCCCAGTCGCCTCGGTGGCTGGGTGCGAGGCCCGCTTCGGTGGGCCTCAGCGATTTAAGCGCCGGGTTCACCACCCCGCCGGCTTGCGGAACGAGCCATTCGCGTCGGTCAGTTCTGGCGGAAATTGAGACGCAGCCAGGGGTCCCGTTCGCAGCTGCTTGAAGAATGTCGGTTGCAGGTCCAGGCTGCGGCGTTTGGGCGGGTGCGGGTTGACCACGCCGACAGCGATGTTCAGCTCGTTCTTTGGGATCTCGATGGGTTGTTTCAGATCGGCGTCGTTGGAGAACACGATCGCGACCTCGCAGTCCTTCTGGAACGCGTCGAGTAGCAGATAGGTCGCGAGGTTCACGTCTGAGCCCTTCTCCTCGGTCTTCCAAACTTCGACCGTCCTCGGTCCCTGCCTCGGAGGGTTGACCAGCGCCGCGCGCGTCTTACGGGTGCGGAAGCTTCCCAGATGGACAGAAAGGTTCGGGACAGTTTGGAGCGCGCGAAGATACATCTGTTGGCGCACCGGCTGCTGCAAATCCGGCGGCCTAGCGTCGACCAACGCCGTGAAGTAGCGAATCCGATGGATCTCATTCTTAGGGAACAGCTTGCGGGACAGCATGTGGAAGTCGAGCCACTTGTGGGACGTGCCCTTGACTGCCCCGTAGTAGAAGTTGAACCCGTCGATGTAGACGTTCGTCTTCACGCCGAGGCACCTTAGTCGCGGGCTCGGCGCACCGGTTGTCGCCGTCTCGCCGGTCAGCTGCCCAGAAAAACCTCATCTCGATGCCAGGCGAGCGCTTCGGAGTCCGGCAGACAATCGCGCGACGTCGGCCGTCGAAGTTCGCGCCCATCAAGTTCGTAGTAGGCCCGGCCGTTCGCGTAGTCGTCCCGAAGCCGTCGGCTTACCGCCAGCGCCATGTCCGTTCCGATCGTGATGTAGCCGAGGTCGAACAGACGATGAAGATCACGGCGAAGCGGGAGGCCGTTCGGGATCGCATGGGTGCCGCCGGCCGCCCACGGTCGAATGTGGGCTGCGTCTATCACTGGTAGCGAGTGCTCGGTGGTGACCGCGCACTGTTGACCGTAGGCGTCGAGTACCGCGAGGCGGAAGCTGGATTGGCCAAGGCGCGGCGTGATCAGAACTGGCTTGCCAGCGCGTTGGTCGGTCAATGCGTCAGTTACCCAACCGTTGGCTGACTGAGCGGAAGCCCGCTCAAGGCACTCTCTCCACATGCGGAGTCCGTCGCCACGCGAGAGGTTCTCGGTCCGCCCCGAGACGATGTTGCGCGACCAGTCGCTCGGAACGGCGACCCACTCATCGGGCGCGAAAAACACGGGCTCAGTGATCGCGACGCAGCCGATCATCCGGCTTCGACCGATGCGTTGTTCGCTTTTGCCACCGAGACGATCGAGCCTCACGAGGAGTTCATGTTCGTCGCGTGTCCCGTTGGCCTGACCGAATATGTCCCAGGCCTGCCATACGGGCAGGCGGTCGCTGCGAGCGAACAGGCCGAAGCCACCGATCGCGTCGTACGGCCGTTTCAGTTTGAAGAAGAACGGTCCGCCTGGCGGCAGGGCTTTGAACGTCGTGCCGCCAGGGCGCCAAAAGTTGACCTCGGTGATTTCGGGCCTGGCGCGGAGGAACTGGTACCAGCCATGATCGGTGGGTGCGACGAACCCAAGCACTGCATGAATCGTGTCGTCTTGGCCTGACGGACGCAAGTGAGCGAGGCGAGCGGACGTCCGCTGGCTGGTAGCAGCTGCGCCTCACGTGGCTTCCAAAGCGCTTGCGTCCGGACGCTGACGGTCCGGTGTGTCGCGGCCGACCAGCAGGATCACTCGCAAACAAAGGCGATTCGCGAGTAGTGGAGCCAAGCGGGATCGAACCGCTGACCTCCTGCGTGCAAAGCAGGCGCTCTCCCAGCTGAGCTATGGCCCCTTTGTCCTGCAAAACGCGGCTTTTTGGGGCCGCCGCTTGACTTCCTAGATGGGCTGTGACCATCCGGGAAATCTGCCCGATTTAGTGAGCTATTCACTATTCATCGGGCGCGTCGGGTGCCGCGCCTGTGACTTTAGCGTGGCCATGCTCGGAGCCTCCGGCGAGCCCCAGACAGGACTTTGGTGCGTCGCGTAATCTCTGCGCTTCATGGTGAGCTTCTTTCGACTGACTCCGCCGTAGGCCGAGGACCGCATCCGGCGCAGTCGCGCCGCTTCTAACGGTCCGTGTCAACAGCGAGCCGCCCGGAGTCGGGCGGGTCAGGAGTTCCCATGTTTTCGTCGTATCGTGCGCTGCTTGCGCGCGCTGGGGCGCGTTCGCTCGCGCTCGCCTGTGCGCTCGGGTGGCTGGTGTTCGCCGGGTATAGCCTCGCGGTAATCCTTGCTGTTCATGCCGCGTCTGGCTCGTTTGCGGAGGCAGGCGGTGCGGTCGCTGCCTTCGCGGTGGGGTCAGGCATCGGCGCGCCTGCTCGGGGCCGTCTGATTGACCGGCGCGGGGCGCGCTACCTGTTCGTCTTCGCGGTAGGACACGCTGCCGCCTCGGGCGCGCTGGTTGTGTGCTGCGCTCTGCGCGTTGGAGCCGCGCCTCTCCTGGTCGCGGCTGGTCTTGCGGGCCTGCTCGCGCCGCCGCTCATTGCCACCGCTCGGCGTGTCTGGGGTGAAGTCGCGGGCGAGCTGACCCCGACTGCTCACGCATTGAATGGCGCGCTCGGCGATGCGGGTTCGCTTGCAGGACCAGCAATGGCTGGTGGTCTGGCGGCGGCTGTGTCGCCATCATTCGGCTTCGCGGTGATGACAGGGACGGCCTCGGTGGCGGCAGCGTTCGTCGCGTCGCGCTGGGGTGGTCGTTCCCTCGCGTCCGCCGGCGACGCGGCGGCAGAAGGGGGGCAAGGGCACCTCTTGGTCGTAAGCCCTGGGCTGCTGACTCTGCTGCTGGGCGATGCCGCGTTTGGCGTTGCGTTCGGAGCCATCGAGGTGGCCGTGACCGCTCTGTGCGCTCGCGCCCACGCTGCTGAGCTGGCGGCGGTCCCGCTTTCAGCTACGGCTGCGGGGAGCGTGCTTGTTTCCCTGTGGTCGGGAACGGGACGGCTCGGCAAGTCTGCTGCCTGGCGCTATCTCACCGGCTGCTGGCTCGCTGGCCTGGCATTGCTCCCGCTCCTCGTCCTCAGGTCCATCGCTGGGACCTCGCTCATCTTGGTCCTGTCGGGCGCTGGCCTCGGGCTGTTCGCAGTCGCGCTCTACGAGCTGCTGGATGAGGTAGTGCCTGAGCATCGGGCAGTCGAGGCCTTCACCTGGCTGACGACTGGACAGGCAGCGGGGATGGCGTTCGGTTCGGCAGTTGCTGGCCAGCTCACAGGAGCTGGGGCTGGAATGTCGTTCGCACTGGCGTGTGCGGCTGGCATGGCTGGCGTCGTAATCGCGTCCGTCCGGCGAGGGACGCTCAGCCGCGCTGGCGAGCTGGTTCAGTGACTTGCCAGGGCATCCGGAACGGTGGCGGTAGCACCCGAGCTAGAAGCTGCGGGTGCTGCCGTCGGGCCGGGAGATTGTGATTACTTCACCCTTGCCGCGCGACGAGTAGATGGCTTGGACGATTGCGTCGAATGCGTCCGCGTCGAGGTCGGACCGTTCCGAGAGCCTCGGCTCCTCGCCGGTCTCGTTACAGCCTCCGAGCCAGAGTGACTGCGCGGCCCAGATGAGCATTACCCGCTCGCGGTGAGGCTGCCAATAGTCGCGAGGGAGGCAGCAGACCATCTGGCGGAAGTCGAGATGGTCATAGAGATAATCGTCCTCGTCCAGTCGCTCGGAGGCGTAGCTGTCGAGGTTGAGCACGCCGTTCAGAGAGGCAGAGTTGAGGAGGCGATAGACGGCCTTGTGTGTCGGAGTTTCCGTCCAGTTCATCGTGGTGACCTCTGGTTCTTGCTCCGAGCCAGTCTCGGGGCGGTGAAGTCACGGTAGGCGCAGCTCACGGTGCGACCGGAACGACTTGCGGCAGGGAAGGCCGTATGTTCGTCTGGATATGAGTGTCGGGGGCACATCGGCCTGCTAGCCCGTCTGCTGGACAGTCGGTGTAGCCGCTATGACCAATTGGACATGGCGCGGGCTTGCTTGTCTGTGGAGGTTTCGGCGGCGGAGACGAGTTGGGTGCAAGCTCGGGTCATGGTTCTCGAAGCTCATCTCCTCAAAGTCGAAGAGCTGCCCGCCCGTGGCGACTTCCCTGCGTCGTGGCTGGTCAGCGTGTTGGACATGGCGACGGCGGACACCTACAAGCTGGCGGCTGATGAAGAGGTCGCGCGGCTGCTGGTGCCGCTGAAGCCGCTCAGTCCTGTGGTGCTGCGTCTGTCGTGTCGCCGTGTGCAGTCCGAGCGTGGCGCGGCCTACAAGCTGCGCGTCGTCGGCGTGGATAAGCCTGCTGCCTCCTGAGCAGGGTGTAATGACTGGCCCGGTGCGGCGCAGGCGGGCGCGTGAGCGCAGCAAGGGCGCTGGCGGGCCGAGCGAGCGGTAGCGGAGCGAGGTCAGCCAGCCACCGCAGACGCGGCGAGCGGAGACCGCCTGGGCACCGGGTCAGCGCACGCTTGCGAAATCTCGGCGAGCTGCGCGTCGCCGCGCCTAAGTTCGCGGCATGGACGACTCGCAGTGCGCCTACAACCTCGTAGCTCTACAGCGGGCAGCGCGCACGCTAGCTGCTGACGCGCAGGAGCTCGCAGCGCTCCTGGCCGACACAGCGGAGCGCCTGGACAGCGGGCAAGCGGAGATGGAGGCTGCTGGCTCGTTGCACTCGGCCATGCTCCTGGCGGGCGTGCATTGCTCGCTGACCCACGCGGCGCGTGCGCTGCCGTGGCTGCGGACCGAGACGCTGCTGCTCGCCTCGGCGCTGCCCGTCGTGCTCAGCGGCAGTGGCGATAGCGCAGACCTGCCGCCATCGCATCCGTGGAGTAACTACCGGCACGCCTCGCCCCTGCGACTGGATGAGGACCTGTTCGCCGCTCAGTTCGGCTTTTGAGATGGTCCGGTGCCTCTAACAGACCGGACAACACAACATGGCGTTGCACGTCTCGCCTTCGATGTCGTCGCGTGCGGAGTGGATACGGTCAGCGTTTCGTGGAAACCTCGTCCTGACGATGACGACTGGTGGGAGATGGTGGCGGGTCGTCTCCGGGCCGGGTGGATTGACCACAAGGCGGGTATGCCGGTCGAGGGCGTGCCCGAGCCTCAGTGTGAGATGCGCCGCAGCAAACTCGGCGGCTACGTCTCCCGGCAGAGCATCGCCACTGGCGGCAAGCTGATGGTGTGGCCGCCCGCCCGTCGCGTGGCCGTCGAGGGCCGCCTCACTAGCCTGCTGCTGGACAGCTCCGACCGCCTGTGCGCCCCCGACCTCATAGAGGACGCGGCACGGCTGGCGGCGGTGCATCTGCGATGGCTGGGGCTGCTCGACGGCGGCGAGCCGTGCTTCCTGCGCCGTCTGGACCTGGCTACAGATGTGGAGTTCTCGGACCGGACGGCGGGTCGAGCCTTCCTCGATGCGGTCTCCAGGGCAAAGCCTGTCCCTGGCTGCAAGCTGAACACCTGGACGGCAGGTCATGGGGCTGAGACGGTCAGCCTCTATGAGTTCTCCGGCAAGCGCCGGGAGCTGGTCGGGCGCATCTACGACCGTGGGGACAAGACCGGCGACCGTCCGCATGGTGAGCTGGTCAGGATTGAGCGCCAGCTCCGCTGGCAGGGCACGGATTGCCCCACGCTCGAAACTGCACTCGGCTCTAGTTGGACGGGCGAAGCTCTGGACTGGACACAGAAGATGAGGGCCGAGAAGGTGGGGGCGGTCGCACTGGACGAGCACGAGCGTCTGCTGCGGCTTATCGAGGACGGCTCGGTGCCGACGCAGAAGGGGTTGCGGCTGCTCGGGTCGCTCTTCGTGATGCAGCGCCGTGACCCGCTCGTTTGGTGGAAGTTCAGGGGCAAGAACGGTCCTGCGACTCGCCGGAAGCATCGCGGCGAACTGGAAGAGCTTGGTCTGCTCTCGCCCTCCGCAGCTGTTGAAGTGCCCGGCTTGTCGGGGTTGCTCGGCGGCGCTCGTGAGAAGTGGGACGCGCTGGGGGCCCACTGGAGCCGCTGACACGGCTACGGTTCGGGCGTGAGCGCTGGGGTCAAGGTGAGAGCTGGGACAGCCGGGGACGCTGGTGCTGTCCTTGCGCTCTGGGACGCAGCGATAGCGTGGCTAGTGGAGCGAGGGCAGGCGGGCCAGTGGGGAACCGAGCCAGCATCGACGCGTAGCCGGAACCGGGACATGGTGCGCGAGTGGGAGACGGGCGAGGGCCTGCGTGTGGCGGAGATTGACGGTGAGGGTGTCGGCGCGAGCGTCATCGTTAGCACCTGCCCGGACTATGTGCCCCCTACGGCGGGGAGAGAGACTTACCTGCTGTTCCTGGTGAGCGACCGCACACGCGCTGGGCTGGGGATTGGTTCGGCGCTGGTCCGGCGTGCCGTTGCTGACGCGCGTGGCGCTGGCTCAGAGTTGCTGCGCGTGGATTGCTGGGCGGCCGCACCGGAGCTCGTGGCCTGGTATGAGCGACAGGGCTTTGGCTGCGGACGCCTGAGTTGGCCCCAGTGCGGACGCTTGATTTGGCTCCACTTCCGTCCGAACTGGCGGCGACCTTCGATGGCTCATCGAGCGTTGAGGGG
>JAJZDA010000048.1 GCA_021851525.1 Actinomycetes bacterium
AGCGCCGCTTGCCGCGCGCGGGGCGGGGTCGGAGGGCGCGCAGGCGCGCCCCGCCGCCGCGCGGAGTCTGAGCGGGGTGCGTGTGCTGGTCACTGCCGGCGGCACCCAGGAGCCGATCGACAGTGTGCGCTACATCGGCAACCGCTCCTCCGGTCGCATGGGCTACGCCCTCGCCGAGGCGGCGGCTGAGCTTGGCGCGCATGTGACAGTGGTGGCCGCGAACGTGAAGCTGGGCGCGCCCGCTGGTGTCGAGGTGATCGAGGTGGCGACGGCCGCTGAGCTGGCGGCCGCCTGCCGTGAGGCTTTCGCCAACGCGGACGTGCTGCTGATGGCGGCCGCGGTTGCGGATTTCAGGCCGGTGTCGCCGGCCGCGACCAAGCTGAAGAAGACCGGTCCCGGCGCACCGTCACGGATTGAGCTCGAGCCCACCGAGGATGTGCTCCTGGGCCTGGCCGAGCAGCGGCGCGAGGGGCAGTTGGTGATCGGCTTCGCGGCCGAGCATGGATCGCGCGCGATTGACTACGGACGTGAGAAGCTCGCGCGCAAGCGCCTGGACGCGATTGTCGTCAACGACATCTCGCGGCCCGAGATCGGTTTCGACGCGGCCGAGAATGAGGTGGTCATCATCGGGCGCGGGGGGAGTGAACGCTGGATTGGCAGGTCGGCCAAGCCGGAGGTTGCACGCGCAATCCTGGAGGAGGTGGTCCGGCTGCGAGAGCAACAGTTGAGGACTCAACAAGCGGTGCTAGGCTGAGCTCGTATGGAGGACGTCTACGAGCTCTACTGCCGCGGCTGCCAGCTGATCGCTGACGGACACCACCATCAGGCGGCGGTCCCGCTGCGTCGCGCGCGGGACCTGTCGCCGCAGAGCGCTTCGATCCGCGAGGCGCTCGGGCGCGCGCTGTTCCGCACGCAGCACTACCAGGAGGCCGCGGCGGAGTTCAGGGCCGTTGCCGACCATGCGCCCACCAATGACTACGCGCTCTTCTGCCTGGGACGCTGCCTGCAGCTGATGGGGCGCAATGCGGAGGCCCGGGCGCCGCTCGCCCAGGCCGCTTCGCTGCAGCCCGAGCGGCGCGACTACCAGCTGTACCTGGCGCGCGCCGCCGCCGCAGAGTCGCGCTGAGCGGTCGGGGGCGCCGGCAGGCAGGTCGCGCTGAGCGGTCGGGGCGCCGGCAGGCAGGTCGCGCTGAGCGCTCGCTCGCGCTGCTGTCGCCGCCGCACAGTCGCGCTGCGAGCCTTGGCTCAAACCCTGGGACCGGCGGCCAGCGAACGGGGTTGGCCAGCCGCTCCATTAGACTCGTTTGATCTTGGCGCGGCACAGGGCCGCGCCCACACGAGCTCCGTGAAAGGAGGCGAGCGCTATGCGTGCAGTCGACGCACTGATGGAATGTCTCAAGGCAGAGGGTGTCGATGTCGTATTCGGTTATCCGGGCGGCGCGAACCTCCCAACCTACGACGCCTTCCATGACGCCGGGATCCGGCACATCCTCGTGCGACACGAGGCCGGTGGAGGTCACGCCGCCGAGGGCTACGCAAAGGCGACCGGCCGGGTCGGTGTGGCGCTGGGCACCAGCGGCCCGGGGGCGACGAACCTGGTCACGCCGATCTGCGACGCGATGATGGACTCCGTGCCGGTGGTCTTCATCACCGGTCAGGTCCGCACCGAGCTGCTGGGGACCGACGGGTTCCAGGAGGCAGACACGATCGGCATCACGATGCCGATCGTCAAGCACTCGACGATGATCCAGCACCCCTATGAGCTGCCGCGCGCGATCCACGAGGCGTTCCACATCGCGCGGACCGGCAGGCCCGGTCCGGTGGTGATCGACATCCCGACGGACCTCAGCCGCGCGGACATCCCCTACGAGCCGATCACCGACATTCACCTGCCGGGCTACCAGCCGACCACCGAGGGCAACCAGAAGCAGATCCGTCTGGCCGCCAAGGCGCTGGCCAACGCCAAGCGCCCGGTGCTGTACGTCGGCGGTGGCAGCGTGGCGGCCACCGAGGAGCTGTTCGAGCTGGCCACATCAGACCGTCTGCCGGTGACCTGCACGCTGATGGGCCTCGGAGCCTTCCCCGGCAACCATCCGCAGTCGCTCGGGATGCTCGGGATGCACGGCACCCGCACCGCCAACTACGCGATGGACGAAGCCGACCTGATAGTCGCGATCGGCGCTCGCTTCGATGACCGCATCACCGGCAAGCTCTCGGAGTTCGCCCCGCGGGCGAAGTTCGTGCACATCGACATCGACCCGGCGGAGATCTCCAAGAACGTGCCCGCGCACATCCCGATCGTCGGCGACACGCGCAACATCCTGCCGCGCCTGACCGCCGAGTACCGGGCGCTGGGCGCGGACCCGGGCCGGCTCGAGGAGTGGTGGCACCGGATCTCCGGTTGGCAGGAGCGCTACCCGCTCTCCTACGAGGATTCGACCGACAGCGAGATCAAGCCGCAGTACATGGTCCAGGCGTTGTATGAGGCGACCGGCGGCGACGCGATCGTCTGCAGCGATGTCGGCCAGCACCAGATGTGGACGGCCCAGCACTACAGCTTCGCCAGGCCACGCCGCTGGATCAACTCCGGCGGCCTTGGGACGATGGGCTTCGGCCTCCCGGCGGCGATGGGCGCGAAGGTCGGCCGCCCCGACGACACGGTGATTGCGCTGGTCGGCGACGGCTCAGTTCAGATGAACATCCAGGAGCTGGCGACCTGCTCTCAGGAGCAGATCGCGGTCAAGGTGTTCATCATGAACAACGGCTACCTGGGCATGGTGCGCCAGTGGCAGGAGCTCTTCTGGGACAGGCGCTACAGCCACGTCGACATGGGCCAGTACCCGGACTTCGTGAAGCTCGCGGAGGCGTACGGCGCGACCGGCCTGCGGCTCACCGACAAGCACACGCTGGTCGACGACATGCGGGCGGCGATCGCCACCGACGGTCCCGTGATCGTCGACGTGCGTGTCACACCGGAGGAGAACGTGTTCCCGATGATCCCGGCCGGTGAGGCCGCGCGCGACATGGTGGGCTGAGCAATGGGCGATCCAGGTACCAAGGAGATCCTCTCGCTGGCGGAGCTGGAGGCCGCGGGCAACTTCCGCACCGGCCGCAAGCACATCGTCTCGATCCTCGCCGAGAACAAGCCGGGCGTGCTGGCGCGCGTCGCGGGGCTGTTCTCGCGCCGGGGGTTCAACATCAACACGCTGGCCGTCGGACCGACCGACGATCCCGCGTTCTCCAGGTTCACGATCACGCTCGATGGCGCTGTCCACTCGATTGACCAGGTCACCAAGCAGCTGCACAAGCTGGTCAACGTGCTCAAGATCCGTGATCTGGAGCCCGAGGAGACGCTCGCGCGGGAGCTGGCGCTCTTCAAGGTCGCCGCTGACGGGGCGGCGCGCGGCGAGGTGATGCAGATCTGCGAGATCTTCAGAGCGCAGATCGTCGACGTCAGCAAGCGCGCGGTGGTGGCGCAGGTCACCGGCACGCAGGAGAAGGTCGATGCGTTCGAGGCGCTGGTGCGCCCGTTTGGCCTGATCGAGATGGCCCGCACCGGCGAGATTGCGATCGCCCGCGGGCGCAGCGAGACCTGAGCGCCACAGCAACATCCGCATGGCTGTCCGCGGCCGCGCATGCCCGCTGGCATGCGCGGCTCCGGACGGCGGCGCGTGAGGCCAAGGGCAGTCTGCCGATCCTCGTGAGCGTCAGTGAGCGCCTCGAGGCTGAGCACGACCCCTCCGCGATCGTGCTCAGCTCGCGCCTGCCGTCGGAGCCATGGTTCTGCTTCGAGCAGCCCGACCGCGACGGGACGGCGCTGGCGGCGCTGGGCTGCGTGCATCAGCTCGACGCCTCCGGTCGTGAGCGCTTCAGCCAGCTGAACGAGCGCTGGCGTGATCTGAGCGCGGCCTCGCGCGCAGACGGTGGCGGCGGACCTGCCGGCGCGGGCCTCACCGCGGTCGGCGGTTTCGCGTTCGCCCCTGACGGTGGCCGGAGCCCGGCGTGGGCCGGCTTCCCGCCGGCCTCGCTGGTGGTGCCCGAGGTGACCTTCGCCAGGCGCGGGCGGGAGACCTGGATCACCGTCAACGCCGCGATCAGGCGGGGCGACGATCCGGCGCAGGCCGACGCGCGCCTGGATGAGCTGCTCGCGCGGCTGCAGGAGCGCGCGTTGCCGATGCTCGACCCGGCGCCGACCGGGAGCTTCAGGGTGCACAGCCCGATCCCGCCCGCGCACCATGAGGAGGCGGTGGCGCGGGCGGTGCAGCGGATCCGCGCCGGCGAGCTGAAGAAGGTCGTGTTGGCGCGTGAGGTGCAGGTGCAGGCGCCGACCGACCATGATCCCGCGGCGGTCTTTGACGTGCTGCGCGGGGGCTTTCCAACCTCCTACATCTACGCGGTCGGACGCGGCGACGCGACCTTCATCGGCGCGGTCCCGGAGCTGCTGGTGCGGCGCGAGGGGCAGCGTGCGAGCACCGTGGCGATGGCCGGCTCGATCCGCCGCAGCGCGGATCCGGCGGTTGATGACCACCTCGGTGAGAGCCTGCTGCGCAGCGACAAGAACCGTGAGGAGAATCTGATCGTCGCGCAGCGCATTGCCAGGGCGCTGCAGCCGCTCTCGTTGTGGGTGGCGGTCGCGCCGGAGCCCGTGGTGGTGAAGGTCGCCAACATCCAGCACCTGGCGGCGCCGATCCGCGCGCAGCTGAAGGGTTCCACCGGCGTGATCGAGCTGGCCGGTGCGCTGCACCCAACCCCGGCGGTGGGCGGTGAGCCCGGGGAGGTGGCGCAGCGCCTGATTCCCGCGCTGGAGGGGATGGACCGCGGCTGGTACGCGGGTGCCGTGGGCTGGAGCGACGCCGGCGGGGACGGTGAGTTCTGCGTGGCGCTGCGCTGTGCGCTGCTGCGCGGACGGGTCGCGTCGTGCTTTGCGGGCGGCGGGATCGTCGCGGACTCCGATCCGGCTGAGGAGCTGGCCGAGACCGAGACAAAGCTGCAGGCGCTGCTGCCGATCCTCTCGGGTTGAGCGCTCAGCAGCGGTCGCTTCGGGTTGACGCTGAGCCCCGCCGCGGAAAAACTCTGAACTAATTCCGGTCGATTGAGAAGACCGAGTGGTGGCCTCAAGTTCTCCGCCACAGCACCGAAATCAGTGGCAGATTCGTACACGCTTTGGAGTCACTGACCAATCGGGAGGGTGGGGATGGCTGTTCTTGAGGCGCGCGGCAGAGGCGGACGTGCGGCTGAGGTGGAAGCGGCGCAGGAGCCGGGCGCGAAGCTGCGCGCCCTTGATCCCGACCGCTATGCGACCGGCGGTCCGGCGGTGCGGGTGACCCATCAGCGCTGGGCGGAGGTGCTGGAGTTCTGTGACATCCGCGATGAGGATCTGGCGCTGCTGCGTTCGGTGGGGTCGCTGGCGGAGCTGGCCCCGGGTGTCTCAAAGTCCTTCTATGACCACATCCTCAGCTATCCGGAGCTGCGCCAGATCATCGAGGAGCACAGCGACGTTGAGCGCCTGCGGGTGACGCTCGAGCGGTACTACCGGGGGCTGTTCAGCGGCGAACTGACCGACGAGCGACTTGACGGGATAGAGCGGATTGGTGTGGTGCACGACCGGATTGACCTGCCGCTGCACGCGTACATCGGCGCCACCCTGCGGATCAACCGGGTTGTGATCCCCGCCCTGATTGAACTGCTCGGAGATCAGCCGCATGCACTTGGCAAGGCGATCGGCGCGTTCCAGAAACTCTCGATGGCGGATGTCGCGATCGTCGTGCAGACGTTCATGGATTCGCGCGATCGCACCGCCGAGATGGTCCAGCGGATCGAGGAGACGACCGATTTCATCGGCCAGCAGGTACGCGAGATGACATCGGCGTCCGAGGCGCTGGCCGCGTCGGCCGAGGAGGCCCATGCCTCAGCGGCGAACATGAATGAGCTGTCGGCGGAGATCACGGAGCAGACGCGGGCCGCTGATGAGCTGGTCAGGCAGACGGTCGACGCCGCGCGCTCCGGGGCGACGGTCGTGGAGGGCACCTCAAGGGCCGTGGAGGGGATGCACGACGCGGTCGAGGGGATTGTCGAGCAGATCGGTGTCCTCGCCCAACAGGGTGAGGACATCACACGGATCGTCGACGTGATCAAGGCGATCGCCGACCAGACCAACCTGCTGGCGCTCAACGCGGCGATCGAGGCGGCCCGGGCGGGTGAGCACGGGCGCGGCTTCGCGGTCGTGGCCGAGGAGGTCCGGCGGCTCGCCGACCGCACGCGGGAGTCGCTCGCCGACATCACGGACCTCAACGAGAAGTCGCTGCTGGCGCTGAAGAATGTGCGGGCCGCGGTGGATACCACCACGGAGGCCGCTGACTCGGTCAGCGGGCAGACCGGCTCCGCACGTCAGAACTTCGGTGTCATCCAGGGTGCGGTGGAGCAGACGGCCACCGCGCTGGACGCGATCGTGCTGGCAGTCCAGGGTGTCACCGGATCCTCTGACGAGCTCAACGTCATGTCGGAGGAGGTTGCGAACACCGCGGAGCGGCTGGCGGGCATCTCCACGACGATGATCAACACGATCGAGAGCTGCCAGGACCTGGTTCGCGAGGCCCGGCGCCGCAGCTGAGGCGGGCCTCAGCGGGTGGCTGCCAGCGCGGTCAGGGCGCTGGCGGCCACCCGCGCGTGGAGCTCGCGGTTGGCGACGCGCTCGGTGCGCACCTCGATGATCGTGCTGCGCTCGCTGCGCAGCGCCGCGATCAGTGAGCCGGCAAACGCGTCAAGGTCGCTGACCAGTTGGTGATCGAGTCCGTAGAGCGCGGCGGCGAGGCTGAAGTCAAGGCCT
This sequence comes from Actinomycetes bacterium, assembly GCA_021851525.1. Taxonomy (GTDB): domain Bacteria; phylum Actinomycetota; class Thermoleophilia; order Solirubrobacterales; family Solirubrobacteraceae; genus Palsa-465. The sequence continues at coordinate 6,827 of JAJZDA010000048.1, forward strand.
GTGGGGGTTGCTATCTGCGGCTCAAAGACGTCGCTCTCACCGGCGACGGCCAGGAAGTTGAAGATCCCGCCACCGTCGTTGTTGAGCAGCACGATCGTCAGCTTGAGGCCGGTGCGGCGCGCGGCCAGCAGGCTGCCGATGTCATGCGCGAGGGTGACGTCGCCGGTCAGCAGGACGACCGGCTCGGTGGTGGTGGCGGCGACACCGAAGGCGCACGCGACGGTCCCGTCGATCCCGTTGGCGCCGCGGTTGGCGAGCACCCGCGGCGGGTCGTTGAGCGCCGGGAAGAACTCCTCGACATCACGGATCGGCATCGAGGCGGCGACGAACAGGGTCGCGGTGGAGGGCAGGAACTGCGCCAGCGCGGTGACCACAGCGGGCTCCGAGAGGCCGGCCGGCAAGAGCGGCTCGGCGATCGCGTGGGCCACCGCGCTGTCCGCGCGCGTCCAGCGGTCAAGCCAGTCGCTCTGGTCCGCGAGCGGGGTGAAGCGCTCGAGGAAGGCCGCGACCGGTCCGACCACACGGGTCGTTGCCCGGGAGACCGGATCTGACCAGCGCGCATCCGCTAGGACCTGGACCTGGGGCACGTCCAGCGCGTCCAGCCAGGCGCGCAACGGCTTTGAGGTGGGGGTCTCGCCGAAGCGGTAGACGACCGCGGGGCGCAGCGCAGCGGCGGTCTGCGGGTCGCGCAGGATCAGGTCCCAGTGGGCGATGGCAGCGGGTCCGCTGCGCGCCCCCGACAACGGGTCGGCCAAGAGCGGCAGGCGCGCCTGCGCGGCGAGCCGGGCCAGTCGGGACCCGAGCGTCGGCCCGCCGTGACCGCCGTCCGATGTCTCGACACCGAGGTCCCCGGCGACGAGCACGGCGCGCTCGAGCTGCAGCGGCTGCGGGTCATGGTTGGCAGGTGCGGGATGGCTGTGGGCAGTCCAGGGCGCCCCGCCGGGGCGCCCGCCGCCGCCGGGTTCGGAGTCGGGCAGCGGCCCCTCGAGGATCAGCGGCTCCTGCAGCGCGACGTTGATGTGGACCGGCCCGGGGGTGCCGTCGAGTGCGGTCCAGTAGGCGCGGCACGCCAACTCCCGCACCCAGCGCAGGCGCTCAGCGCTGGCGCCGTGCACACCGAGCTCGAAGAACCACTTGACCGCGTCCCCGTAGAGCTTGAGCTGGTCGATCGTCTGCCCGGCGCCGATGTCGCGCAGCTCCGGGGGGCGGTCGGCGGTCAGCAGGATCAGCGGCACGCCGGCGTGGCGGGCCTCGATCACGGCCGGCAGCAGGTTCGCCGCCGCCGTGCCAGAGGTGCACGTCACCGCCACCGGACGACCGGACGCCTTCGCGGCTCCCAGCGCGAAGAACCCGGAGGAGCGCTCGTCGATGTGCGACCAGGTGCGCAGCGCGCTCTCACGCGCGAGCGTGATCACGATCGGCGTGTTGCGCGAACCCGGTGAGGTGCACGCGTGCCGCATGCCGCAGCGCACGAACTCATCGATCAGCGCGCGAAGCAGCAGGTGGTGGTCGGTGGCGGTCATGATGCGGGTATGGATCAGGCTCCCGCGATCGTGCTGCTGCACGGATTCACCAACAGTGGCGCCAGCTGGGCGCCGGTTGTCTCGGGGCTCGGTGAACGGTACCGCGCTCTGACGCCGGACATCCGCGGGCACGCGGGCGCGTCGCATCTGCGACCGGTCACGCTGGACGCGGTGATCAGCGATCTGAGCGCCCTGGCGCCGCCGAGCTTCGCGCTGGCGGGGTACTCACAGGGCGGGCGGATCGCGCTGCACGCGGCGCTGGCGCTGGCGGGACGTGTGAGCGCGCTGGTCCTGATCGGGGCGAGCCCGGGGATCGCCGACGCCCGCGAGCGGGCTGAGCGCAGGGCCGCGGATGAGCGGCTGGCGAGCCGCATCGAGCAGCTGAGCATCGAGCGGTTTGCGCAGGAGTGGGCGCGCACGCCGGTCCTGAGCGGGGCGCCGGCGGAGGTTCAGGCGGCGGCTCACGCAGACCGCCTGCGCAGCACCCCGGCGGGGCTCGCGGCGGCGCTGCGCGGGCTGGGAACCGGCGCGCTGCCCTCCCTGTGGGAGCGCCTCAGCGAGCTGACCATGCCGGTGACGCTGATCAGCGGCGAGCGCGATCTGAAGTTCACCGAGCTTGCGCAGCGGATGGCCGCCGTGATCCCGCAGGCGCGGGTTGTGGTGGTGCCCGGCGCCGGACACGCGGTTCACCTCGAGGCACCGCAGGCGGTGGTGCGGGAGCTAGAGCGAGTCATACCAGCCGACCAGTCGCTCACCCAGGCCTGAGCCCCGTGGTGGGGTCAGGTGCCCGCCGCGCGGGCGCAGCACCTCGGGCGCCTCGAAGCGGTCGAGCGTCGCCAGCCCGCACGGCCGGTGCAGCTCGAGTGCTGCCGCGACGTGCAGCGCGGCGGCGATCCCGAGCGGCCCGTCGAGCGTGGAGGCGAGGTAGGTCTCGTAGCCGACGCCGTGCGCGGCCACCGCGTCACGCAGCACGCCGGTGATCCCGCCGCAGCGTGAGATCTTCAGGCAGACGGCGCCACAGACCCGGGCGCGGAACAGCGCCGGGTCGCTGCCGGTCTCATCCGCGGCGAGCGTGAGCCGCGGGAAGGAGCGCGCGATCGCGGCGATCCCGAACACGCCGTGCACCGGCTCCTCGCAGAGCTCCAGCTGTGTGTCCTCGAGCTGGTTGAGCTTGCTCATCGCCTCATCCATCAGCCAGCTGCCGTTGGCGTCGATCCGCAGCCGCACGCCCGCACCGACAGCCGCGCGCACGGCCTGCACGCGGCGCACATCCTCGCCGTCACCGACCTTCAGCTTGAGCGTGCCGAAGCCGCGCTCAACGGCGTCGCGTGCCGCCGCCGCAGCGGCGGCGGGGTCGAGCGCGTCGATCGTGGCGTTGACCTCCAGCACCGGCGCGACCTTCGAACCGAGCAGCTCCCAGACCGGCAGCCCGGCGCGCTGCCCGGCGAGATCCCAGAGCGCCAGGTCGACTGCTGCCAGCGCCTGCGGCAGCGCCGCGGCGCCCGCACACTTCGCCATCAGCTCAGCGTGGGAGAGACCGGCGGCGCGGGCCAGGACCAGCCTGTAGCTGGCCAGGGCAGCGAGCACGGCGTCGAGTGTCGTCCCGTCGTAGGCCGCGAGCGGCGCGGCCTCGCCATACCCGACGGCACCATCGGCCGACTCCAGGCGCACCAGCACCAGCGGGCGGGGCTCCGGGGTCGCCGTGTCGTGCGTGAACGCGGTGCGCAGCGGCACCCGCCACCTGGCCTGACGTACGAAGACCTCGAGCTTCACCGGCTGAGCAGGATGCCTGCGCTCAGCAGCAGGCAGAACACCAGCTGCAGGCGTCCGGTGGCGGCCAGCGCGCGGTTCAACGACGGGCCGTCGGTGTGGGTGCGCACCAGGCGCTCCACCGGGAGCGCCAGCGGCAGCGCCAGCCAGCACAGCAGCAGCCACGGCTGCAGCGGCCCGAAGATCCAGGTGATCAGCGCCAACGGGAAGCTGAGGTAAACCATCGCCGCGTACATCTGCCGCGCACGGCGGCGGCCGAGGCGCACCGCCAGCGTGCGCTTGTTGGCGCGCCTGTCGGTGTCGATGTCGCGGGTGTTGTTGACAACCAGCAGGGCTGAGGCGATCAGGCCGACGGGGACCGACAGCGCCAATGACTCCCAGCTGAAGTCGCGCAGCTGCACGAAGTAGGAGCCGGCCACGGCCGCCACGCCGAAGAACAGGAACACGAACAGCTCACCCAGGCCCTCGTACCCGTAGGGCCGCGGACCGCCGGTGTACAGCACGCCGGCGGCGATCGAGGCGACCCCGATCAGCAGCAGCTGCCAGCCGGCGACGGCTATCAGGTAGGCACCGCACAGCACCGCCAGGCCGAACGTCACGTAGGTGGCGATCAGCACCTGGCGCGGGGGCACCAGACCGCCGGCGGTGACGCGCAGCGGCCCGAGGCGGTCCTCCGTGTCGGCGCCGCGGCGCGCGTCCGAGTAGTCGTTGGAGAGGTTCGCGCCGATCTGGATCAGCACCGAGCCGAGCAGCGCGGCGACGAAGCGCAGCGGGTGAAAGACGTGCACGTAGCCCGCCAGGGAGGTGCCGACCAGCACCGGCGCGATCCCGGCCGGAAGCGTCTTGGGACGCGCGGCCATCATCCAGATCTGCAGCGCGCTGGGTTTGGGGAGCGCCCCGCCGGGCTGAGTCTGCGCCGCGCTCATCACGCGCGGTGCGGGAAGCGCGAGAAGTCCGGGGGACGCTTCTCCAGGTACGCCTGGCGGCCCTCGGCGGCCTCCTCGCTCATGTAGAAGAGCAGGTTCGCGTCGTGCGCCAGCTGCTGGATGCCGGCCAGGCCGTCCTCCTCGGCGTTGAAGCTCGCCTTCAGCAGACGCAGGCTGAACGGGGAGAGCGCGAGCATCTCCCTGCACCATCTGACCGTCTCCTGCTCCAGCTGGTCGAGCGGCACCACCGCGTTGACGAGGCCCATGTCAAGCGCCTGCTGCGCGTCGTACTGGCGGCAGAGGAACCAGATCTCCTTGGCCTTCTTGGGCCCGACCAGCCGCGAGAGCACGCTCGCGCCGAAGCCGCCGTCGAAGGAGCCGACCTTCGGGCCGGTCTGCCCGAAGCGGGCGTTCTCAGCGGCGATCGTCAGGTCGCAGACGACGTGCAGCACGTGGCCTCCGCCAACCGCGTACCCGGCCACCATCGCCACCACCGGCTTGGGCATCCGCCGGATCTGGACGTGCAGGTCGGTGACGTGGAAGCGCCCGGCCACGTCGTGGTGGCCGGCCTCTGAGGGGTCGGCTCCGGTGACGTACCCGCCCTTGCTGCCGCGCACGCGCTGGTCGCCGCCGCTGCAGAACGCCAGCGGACCCTCACCGGTGAGGATCACGACCCCCACCGACTGGTCCTCGCGGGCTCGGTTGAACGCGTCGATCAGCTCGATCACCGTCTCCGGTCTGAAGGCGTTGCGGACCTCCGGCCGGTTGATCGTGATCTTCGCGATGCCGGCGTCCTCGCCGGTCGAGAGCTCGTATCGGATGTCCTCGTACTGGGCCGCAGCCTTCCAGATCACATTCACGCCGGCTGAGACTACCGTTTCGCAGATGCACAACTGGCTTGAACGCGCGGTCGTCCTGCATCCGGACCGCGCGGCCGTGGAACCGGGCCCCGGGCAGGGCGTCAGCTACCGGGAGCTGGCCGCGGCCGCGGCCGGGCTGGCCGCGGGGCTGCGCGCCGACGGTGTGGCACCCGGGACGCCGGTGAGCCTCGCCGGCCGTGGCGGGGCCGACTTCGCCGCGACGCTGCACGGGATCCTCCTGCACGGCGCGGTGGCGGTGCCGGTCGACGGGCGGCTGACGGAGCAGGAGCTGGAGCTGCGCCGCGTGGACCCGCAGACGCTGACCGCGGGCACCGCCACGGCGATGTTCACCTCCGGCACCACCTCCGCGCCCAAGCCGGTGCACCTCAGCCACGGCAACTGGCAGGCCAACGCCATCGGCTCCGCGCTGGCGCTGGGGCTCGATCCCGCCGAGCGCTGGCTGTGCGTGATGCCGCTGGCGCACGTCGGCGGGCTCTCGATCCTGATGCGCTCGGCGTTCTACGCCACGACCGTGGTCCTGCACGAGCGCTTTGTCGCGGACGCGGTGTGCGCGGAGCTGATGAGCGCGCGCCGGCGGATCACGCTCGTCTCGCTGGTGCCGACGATGCTCGCCCGGCTGCTGGACGCGGGGTTGACCAATCCGCCGACGCTGCGCTGGGCGCTGCTCGGCGGCGGACCGATCCCGGCCGCGCTGCTGGAGCGTGCGGCAGCTGCCGGGGTGCCGGTCGCTCCGACCTACGGGATGACCGAGGGCTGCTCCCAGATCGCGACCTTCGGGGTGCCGCTGCACGGCGTGCAGCTGGCCTTCGAGGCGGGCGAGATAGTGGTTCGCGGCCCCAGCTTCGCCGCCAACAGGCTGGACGCCGACGGCTGGCTGCGGACCGGTGACCTCGGCGAGCTCGACGCGGGCGGTCGCCTGCGGATCATCGGGCGCAAGGCTGACACGATCGTCTCCGGTGGTGAGAACGTCGCGCCGGCCGAGGTCGAGGCGGCACTGCTGGAACATCCCGACGTGGTGGACGCCGGGGTCTTCTCGCGCGAGGACGAGGAGTGGGGCGAGGCGGTGGTTGCGACCGTCGTGCTGCGCGACGGCGCGCAGCTCAGTGAGGAGGCGCTGCGCAGCTTCGCCGCGCAGCGCCTGGCGCGCTTCAAGGTGCCCAAGCAGATTCAGGTCGCGTCCGCGCTGCCCCGCACAGTGTCGGGCAAACTGCTGCGACGGGAGCTGCGATGAGAGAACCTGAGGAAGACGAGCGCGAGCTGCTGCTCGACGGCTGGGATGAGGCCGCGAAGGGATGGGGCCGCCAGGCCGACTCCGTGCGCGCGGCGGCGATGCCGGTCAGCAGCTGGCTGGTCGAGCGGGTCGCGCCGCGGGCCGGACAGACGCTGCTGGAGCTGGCCGCCGGTCCCGGGGACACGGGCTTCCTTGCCGCCTCCGCGCTGGCCCCGGGGGGCACGCTGATCTGCAGCGACGCGGTGCAGGCGATGCTGGAGGTGGCGCGCGAGCGGGCCGCCGAGCAGGGTGTCGCCAACGTCGAGTTCAAGCAGCTGCAGCTGGAGTGGATCGACCTGCCGACGGCGAGCGTCGACGCGATCATCGTGAAGTGGGGCGTGATGCTGGTGCTCGACCCCGAGGCGGCGGTGCGCGAGTGCCGGCGGGTGCTCAGGCCGGGAGGGAGGCTCGCGCTGGCCGTCTGGGACGCGCCCGAGCGCAACCCCTGGACCACGATCCCGCAGCGCGCGCTGCGGGAGCTCGGCCACATCGACGCGCCACCCCCGGGAGCCCCGGGCATGTTCGCGCTGGCGGCACCGGGTCGCCTGGGCGAGCTGCTGGAGGACGGCGGCTTCTTCGACGTTGAGGTGATGCCGGTCGAGATGCCACGCAGCTACGCCAACCTGAACGCCTGGCTGGGGGAGACGGTCGACCTCTCGCGTCCGTTCCGGGGGGTCTGGAACGCGCTGGGGGACCAGCAGCGGGCGGCCCTGCGCGCTCGCATCGGTGAGCTGGCGCGCGAGTTCACCGACGCCTCGGGGGCGCTTGTGCTGCCGGCCGTGTCGCTCGCGGCGAGCGCCGGCGCGTAGCCGCCGCGCGTGCGGCCGGCCGCAAACCGGATAGCCTGCGGAGCATGTTCTACGACGACGACGCAGACCTCACGCTCCTCGACGGCAAGACCGTCGCGATCATCGGCTACGGCTCACAGGGCCATGCGCACGCCCTCAACCTCAAGGACTCCGGCGTAAACGTCGTTGTTGGCCTGCGGCCCGGTTCGGCGAGCATCGCCAAGGCGCAGGAGCACGGTCTGCGGGTTGTCGATCCCGCGGCCGCGGCGGCCGAGGGGGATCTGGTGATGATCCTCGCGCCGGATGAGCTGCACGCGCAGGTCTGGGAGTCGGGTGTTGGCGAGGGGATTGAGCCCGGCAACCTGGTGCTCTTCGGGCACGGCTTCTCAATCCACTACGGGACGGTGACGCCGCCGCCGGACGTTGATGTGGCGCTGGTTGCCCCCAAGGGGCCCGGCCACCTGGTTCGCCGCCAGTACACCGAGGGTTCAGGTGTGCCCGGACTGATCGCGATCGCACAGGACGCCACCGGCAACGCCCAGCGGTTGGCGCTGGCCTACGCCAAGGGCATCGGCTGCACGCGCGGCGGCGTGTTTGAGACGACCTTCCGCGAGGAGACCGAGACCGACCTGTTCGGTGAGCAGGCGGTGCTCTGCGGCGGCACCGCGGAGCTGGTCCAGGCCGGCTTTGAGACGCTGGTGGAGGCCGGTTATGACCCGCAGATGGCGTACTTCGAGTGCCTGCACGAGCTCAAGCTGATCGTCGACCTGATGTACGAGAAGGGGCTCGCGGGGATGCGCTACTCGATCTCCAACACCGCCGAGTACGGCGATTACACCCGCGGCAAGCGGATCATCACCGACCAGACGCGCCAGGCCATGAAGCAGGTGCTGGCGGAGATCCAGTCCGGTGAGTTCGCGCGCGAGTGGATCGCCGAGAACAACGCCGGGCAGGAGAACTTCAAGCGGATGCGCGCCGAGCAGGCCGCCACTCAGGTGGAGACGGTCGGCAAGGGGCTGCGCGCACAGATGTCCTGGATCGACACGTCCTTCCACGAGTGATCAGGCAGACCGTGGCCGCAGCGGCGGCCACGGTCTCGCAAACCGCCCCGTGCCCCAAGCGGCGGCCACGGTCTCGCAAACCGCCCCGCGCCCCAGCCGTTGCCAGCTCCCGGGCGGCGGACATCTGTATCCTGAAGCTTGCCCGTCGTGACTGGCGCAATCAAGGTGGGACAACCACCGGGAAGCGGCGGCGCAGTGTGGCCGCGCGCCTGGGCACCTCCATCTCTCCCTGAACGACCGAGGAGCCACCGTGGCCGATACACCGCTTGTGATCCCTGACGAGCTGAAGCCCGCCGACGGGCGGTTCGGGTCCGGGCCGTCCCGCCTGCGTCCCGCGCAGCTCACCAACCTGGCGGCCTCGGGCGCCTCGGTGATGGGCACCTCGCACCGCCAGAAGCCGGTCAAGGCGCTGGTCGGGCGGGTGCGCTCGGGCCTGCGTGAGCTGTTCTCGCTGCCGGACGGTTACGAGGTGATCCTCGGCAACGGCGGCACCACCGCGTTCTGGGACGCCGCCACCGCCGGGCTGGTGCGCGAGCGCGCACTGCACCTCACCTATGGCGAGTTCTCCTCGAAGTTCGCGTCGGCCACCAGGGCGGCGCCGTTCCTCGCGGACCCGGTAGTGGTGGAGGCGCCCGCGGGCGACGCTCCCGATCCGGCCGGGGTCGGTCAGTCGGGGGTCGACGTCGTCACCTGGGCCCACAACGAGACCTCCACCGGGGTGATGGTCCCGGTCCTGCGCCCCGCGGGCCTCGACCCCGACGCACTGGTGCTGATCGACGCTACCTCGGGGGCGGGCGGACTGCCGGTGGACGTCAGCGCGGCTGACGTGTACTACTTCGCGCCGCAGAAGGGCTTCGCATCGGACGGCGGGCTGTGGCTCGCGCTGGTGAGCCCGGCGGCGCTCGAGCGGATCGCGCGGATCGAGGCCGAGCGCCCGACCGTGGGCGCCACGCGCTGGATCCCGGAGTTCCTCTCGCTGGCCACAGCGCTTGACAACTCCACAAAGGACCAGACCTACAACACCCCGGCGGTCGCGACGCTGTTCATGCTGGCCGACCAGATCGACTGGATGCTCGCCGGCGGCGGCCTGCAGGGGATGGTGAAACGCACCACGGACTCCTCCAGCAGGCTCTATGGATGGGCGCAGTCCAACCCGGTGACGACGCCCTACGTGAGCGATCCCGCGAAGCGCTCACTGGTGGTCGGGACGATCGACTTTGAGGAGTCGGTCGACGCCGCCCAGATCGCCGCGACGCTGCGCGCCAACGGGATCGTCGACGTCGAGCCCTACCGCAAGCTCGGACGCAACCAGTTGCGCGTGGCGATGTTCCCCGCCACCGACCCCGCCGATGTGCAGGCGCTGACCGCCTGCATCGACTACATCCTGGAGCAGACCGCATGAGCAAAGCCAAGGTTCTGGTTGCCGAGAAGGTCGGCGCGTCCGGCATCGACCTGCTGAAGCAGCACTTCGACGTCGAGCTGGGGTTCGACTGGGACCGCGAGCAGGTCAGGGCGCGGCTCGGCGAGTTCGACGGGATCCTGATCCGGTCCGCGACCAAGCTCGACGCCGAGCTGTTGGCCGCCGGCACGCGGCTGCGCGCGATCGGCCGCGCCGGCGTCGGCGTTGACAACGTCGACGTGGCAGAGGCGACCAAGCGCGGGATCGTGGTGGCCAACGCGCCGCTCTCCAACGTCGTCACCGCGGCCGAGCACACGCTCGCGCTGCTGCTGGCGCTGGCGCGCAACATCCCGCAGGCGCACCAGTCGCTGGTGGAGGGTCGCTGGGACCGCTCCAAGTACTCCGGCGTCGAGCTCTACGAGAAGACGCTTGGAGTGGTCGGCTTCGGGCGCATCGGGCAGCTCGTGGCGGAGCGCGCCAAGGGGTTCGGGATGCACGTGATTGCGTACGACCCGATCGTCGGCCACTCCCGCTATGAGGAGCTTGGGGTGGAGCGCGCGGCCACCCCGGATGAGGTCTACGCGGTGGCTGACTTCCTCACGCTGCATCTGCCCAAGACGCCTGAGACGACGGGCTGGCTGAACGCCGAGGTGCTGTCGAAGTGCAAGGACGGCGTGCGCGTGCTGAACGTGGCGCGCGGGCCGCTGGTGGTCGACGCTGACCTGCAGGCGGCGCTCGACAGCGGCAAGGTCGCCGGCGCGGCGCTGGACGTCTTCCAGACCGAGCCGATCACCGACCACCCGTTGTTCGGGCATCCCAAGGTGATTGCCACGCCGCACCTGGGAGCCTCGACCGCGGAGGCCAACGACCGCGCCGGGTTCCAGGCGGCCGAGCAGATCGTCGCGGCGCTCACGGGCGGCTCGGTGACCACCGCGGTGAACATCCCGGCGATCCCCGAGGACGACCTCGAGGCGCTCTCCCCGTACGTGCCGCTCAGCCGCTCGCTGGGGAAGATCGCCGCGGCGCTGCTGCACGGCACGGCGATCGACTCGGTGCGCGCCGAGTTCCTCGGTGGCATCGGTTCCAGGGACACGCGCCTGCTGGCGCTGAACGTGCTGCTCGGCGTGCTCGAGCGCGGCGGCGAGCGGGACCTCAACGAGGTCAACGCTCCGGCGCTGGCCAAGCAGCGCGGGATCGGCACCAGCGAGCTCAACGACACCCGCTCACGCGACTACACGGACCTGATCCGCGTGACCGTGGCCAGCGGGGACGAGCAGGCCAGCGTGGTCGGCACGGTGATCGGCAACCATCACCGCCCGCATCTCCTGGAGGCCTGGGGGCAGCGCTTCCAGGTTCAGCTGGAGGACCACATCACGCTCTTCCGCTACCGCGACGTGCCGGGGATGCTCGGGCGCGTCGGGACGCTGTTCGGCAAGCACGAGGTGAACATCGTCTCCTCGATAGTCGGACGCCAGCCGGAGGGCGACAGCGAGGGCCTGGCGGCGATGGTGATCACCACCGACGTCCCTGTGCCGCAGACGCTGGTGGACGAGATCGTCGCCACCGACGGCTTCTTCGCGGGCGTCACCGTCAACCTCTGAACGCGGCAGCACCGACTCTGGCTGCTGATCGCCGGCACCGGCGATCAGCAGCTCGGTCCCGCCTGCGTGCTTGATAGGCTTCACGCGATGGCTTGCGCCCTCGACCTCCGACTTCTCCTCCTCCCCCTCCGGGGGGAATAGCGCGTGGGCGGCCGCACGTAGCCGCGAACCAGTTACGAGAAGCAGCAGGACGAGCCAAAGGATTCAGCAATGACGCCATCGCAGGACCCAAACCGAGTATTGATCTTCGACACCACGCTGCGTGACGGTGAGCAGTCGCCGGGGATCTCCCTGAACGCCGCCGAGAAGCTGGAGATCGCCCAGCAGCTGGCACGGCTCGGGGTCGACATCATCGAGGCCGGCTTCCCGATCAGCTCGCCGGGGGATTTCGAGGCGGTCCAGGGGATCGCGCGGCAGGTTGAGGGGCCGGTGATCGCCGGGCTGGCCCGCGCTCACGCGGCCGACATCGACGCGGCCTGGGGCGCGCTGAAGGACGCCGCCCGGCCCCGCATCCACACCTTCATCTCCACCTCTGACATCCACATCAAGCACCAGCTGCAGAGCACGCGCGAGGATGTCAAGGGCCAGGCGCGCGCCGCCGTGGCGCACGCCAAGTCCTATGTGGAGGACGTGGAGTTCTCACCGATGGACGCCACCCGGGCCGACGTCGAGTTCACCGCTGAGGTGTTGCAGATCGCGATCGATGAGGGTGCCACGACGATCAACATTCCCGACACGGTCGGATACACGGTGCCGCACGAGTACACGGCCTTCCTGACGCGCCTCTACGAGCTGGTGCCGGACCTGCGCAAAGTGGTGCTCTCGGTGCACTGCCACGACGACCTCGGGCTGGCGGTGGCCAACTCCCTCGCCGGCCTGCTGGCCGGCGCCCGCCAGGTCGAGTGCGCGGTCAACGGGATCGGCGAGCGCGCCGGCAACGCGGCGATCGAGGAGATCATCATGCTGCTGGCCACGCGCCAGGCCGAGCTGGGCTTCACCACCGGCGCCAACACGCGCGAGATTGCCCGCACCTCACGTGTGGTCTCGCGGCTGACCGGCTACCCGGTGGCGCCCAACAAGGCGGTGATTGGCCGCAACGCCTTCGCCCACGAGTCGGGCATCCACCAGGACGGCGTGCTCAAGGAGCGCAGCACCTACGAGATCATGGATGCAGCGTCGGTCGGGCTGGAGTCAAACCAGCTGGTGCTGGGCAAGCACTCGGGTCGCCATGCGCTGCAGCAGGCGCTCTCCGAGCTGGGCATCGAGGTCAGCGGACAGACGCTGAACACCGCGTTCAAGCGCTTCAAGGAGATCGCTGACAAGAAGAAGCAGGTCACGGCGATGGACCTGGAGGCGCTGGTCACCGATGAGCTGCGTGAGGATGCCGCCGCGGGCTACTCGCTGGAGTGGTTCGACGTGGAGTCCTCCTCCAGGCGTCCGCCGCACGCACGTGTGGCGGTCCGCTCGCCGGAGGGCGAGGAGCTCGAGGGGTCGTTCGGCGGTGACGGGCCGATCGACGCGATCTTCAGGGCGATCAACGCGGCGACCGGGGTCGACGCGCGCCTGCGGGAGTTCCACATCGGCGCGGTGACCGGCGGGCAGGATGCGCTGGGGGAGACCTCAATCGTCGTGGAGGTGGACGGCCACACCGGCTCCGGGCAGGGCGTCTCCACAGACATCGTCGACGCGGCGGCGCGCGCCTATGTGCGCGCGCTCTCCAACGCGGCCAGGCGCCGCGATCACGAGGGCGCGGAGCCGCAGCTGTCCGCCACCCCCTGAGCGTTCAGAGCAGCAGGCCCTGGCGATAGCCGGCGGCGCGGATCTGCGCCGTCGGCTCGTCGTCCATCAGCCGCCGGCCGATCGCCTGCGCGCTGAGCCTGTCGGGGAAGATCAGTTGCACGTGGGCGCCGCGGGCCGTGACGGCCGCCGCCTCGACGATCGCGGCGGCGCGCGACGCGGCTCGAACCGCCGGGTTGAAGCTGCCGAAGAGGCTTCCGGTGGGGCAGAGGCAGAGCACCCGCGCACCGCTGTGCGCGGGCGCCACATCGATGCTGGTGGGGCTCCAGATGCCGCCGTCCACGTACTCGGTCCCGTCGATCACGATCGGGGTGTAGAGCCACGGGACCGAGCATGAGGCGCGCACCGCCTCGAGCACGGTCGCGTGTGGCGCGCCGGGGGACCCGAAGACGACCCGCCGTCCGCTCTCGCGCGCGACCGCCACGACCCGCAGGCGGCCGTCCCAGGCGCCGCCGACGTCATGCAGCTCGCCTAGCACGTCGACGGGCTCGGGAGCCAGCCGCAGGCCCGCCGCCCGCAG
>JAJZDA010000049.1 GCA_021851525.1 Actinomycetes bacterium
GCCGGTGTCTCGCGGTTCTGCGGCTTGCGCTGTGTCCTGCTGGCGGAGGCGCCTGCTCTGGTGTTGCGCCGGGGCTTGGCAGGGGCGGGCGCGGCGGGCGCCTCGGGGGCGGGGTCCGGGGGTTGCGGGATGGTTGCGACCAGGTCACGCGCGGTTGCGGTCTCAATGTCCGGGACCGGCATCGCGTCGATCTCGTCTGACCATCGCGCCGCCGGCCGGGGGGCCCGCTGCTGCGGCGCGGAAGCCGGGCGCGCGGGCGCCTTGGCGGCGGTCTTCGGGCGCGAGCCGCCCGGCGGCTGTACGCCCGGGCGCCCGTTGGGCTGCTGCTGCGTGTCGTCGTCGTCCGGGATCACCGCCGAGGCCTCGCGCAGGCGGTCCATGAAGACGGTCGCCTCGAAGCGCCGGGTCGCCGGTCTGGGCGCCTCTCGGGTGATTGACGGCGGGACGAACGGGCGCGGCTCGGACGGGCGCCGCTGCGGCGGGGGCGGCTCGGGCCGGCGCTGTTCAGAGGGGGGCGGCTCGGGCTGGCGCCGCTCGGCCGGGGGCGGGGCGAGCGGGGCGAGCATCGGCCGCGAACCGATCTCGGTCGGCTCCGGGGGCAGCTCGGTCCTGGGGGAGGAGATCGCGGTCAGCTGCTCGCTGCGCGCCGGGCGCAGCCGCAGATCTGACTCGGGAGCGTCGTCGTAGATGTCGATCGACTGCCCGTCGCCACGGCGTGCGTCGACCTCGATGAAGCGCTGCGCGAAGAACCCGCCGACGCCGCCGACCAGGCCCTCCCGCTCACGCAGGATGATCGCGTCCGCGCCGAGCTCGGCGCGGATCTGCGGCAGGATCTCCTGCAGCGTGCGCCCTCGATAGGTCTTGACCCCCCTGGAGGCGTCGTTGAAGCTTTTGCTAGTGGCCACCCTTCACTCCCCAATAGCCACCGGTCATGTGCTGACCACGCCGATCGTCTCGACGTTGATCCCCGTGGCGATTTCGTTGTAGGAGCATACGGCCAAATGGGGCAGGGTCTGCTCCACGAGCCGGCGGATGTGCCGGCGGATCCGCGCCGAGCAGAGCAGCACCGGACGGATCCCGCCGCGTGCCGCCGCCTCATCTGACTTTTCGCGCAGCGCGTTCAGCACGGCCTGGGCTCTCGACGGCTCCATTGCGAGGTACTCACCCTCGGTAGTTTGCGTGATCGCGCTGACAACTTCATGCTCGATTGCCGGATCGAGCGTAATAGCGTGCAAAGTGCGACTTTCATCGAGGTAGGGGGAGGTGATGGCGCGACCCAGGGCCTGGCGCGCGTACTCGGCCAGCAGCGCCGGGTCACGCGTCAACCGGGCCTTGTCACCGACCGACTCGACGATCGCTCCGAGGTCGCGGATCGAGACGCCCTCGCCGAGCAGGTGCTGCAGCACGCGCTGGATCTCCCCGAGCGTGAGCACGTCGGGCACGACCTCGTTGACGACCGCCTCGTTGCTGTCCTTGAGCTGATCCAGCAGCTGGCGCACGTCCTGGCGGGTCAGCAGCTGCGCGGCGTGGGCGCGGATCGTCTCCGTCAGGTGGGTGACGATCACCGACTCCCCGTCGACGACGGTGTAGCCGAGTCCCTCCGCCTCCGCGTGCTGGCTCTGATGGATCCAGAGCGCGGGCAGGCCGAACGCGGGCTCTGTGGTCGGGATGCCCTGCAGCTTGCCGACCGCATCGCCGGGATCCATCGCCAGCATGTGGCCGGCGACGATCCGCCCGCGGGCAACCTCAGCGCCGCGCACCTTGAAGACGTATTCATGCGAGTCGAGGTCGATCTCATCGTGGATGCGCACGCGCGGGATCACCATGCCGAGCTCACTGGCGATCTGACGCCTGATCAGTGAGACGCGCTGCGCCAGCGTGCCACCGGAACGACGGTCCACCAGCGGCACCAGGCCGAAGCCCACGCCCAGCTCGAGCGCGTCGATCGGCAGCTCCTTGAGCACCGTCTCGCGTGCGACCCTGTCGGGCGCCGGCTGCTCGCTGGGCGTCTCCGTGGTGGGTGCCTTGTCCAGCATCGAGTCGGGCAGCCCGTTCCTGACCGAGCGGCCGATCAGCAGCAGGCCGCCGCCGATCATCAGGAACGGCAACTTCGGCAGGCCGGGCACCAGAGCGAACGCGGTGATCAGGCCACCGGCCACCAGCGTCGCGCGGCGCTGGCTGAGGATCTGGGTCGCGATCTCCGAGCCGAGGTCGCGCTCCGAGGCGCTGCGGGTGACGATGATGCCGGTCGCGACGGAGATCAAGAGCGCCGGGATCTGCGCGGCCAGGCCGTCACCGATCGTCAGCATCGAATAGGTGTGGATCGCCTGGCTGAAGCCGAGGTGGCGCTGCGCGACGCCCACCACGATCCCGCCGATCAGGTTGATCGCGGTGATCAGCACCGCCGCCGTGGCGTCACCGCGCACGAACTTGGAGGCACCGTCCATGGCCCCGTAGAAGTCGGCCTCGCGGGCGATGTCGGCGCGCCGCTTGCGCGCCTCCGCGTCGGTGATCATGCCCGCGTTGAGGTCCGCGTCGATCGCCATCTGCTTGCCCGGCATCGCGTCCAGGGTGAAGCGGGCAGCCACCTCGGCCACGCGTCCGGAGCCGTTGGTGACCACCACGAACTGGATCACCACCAGCACCAGGAAGATGATCAGGCCGATCACCACGTTGCCCGCCACCACGAACTGGCCGAAGGCGTGCACCACCGACCCGGCATCCCCGGTGGAGAGGATCCGGCGGGTCACTGAGACGTTGATCGCCAGGCGGAACATCGTGGTCAGCAGCAGCAGGCTGGGGAACGCCGAGAACTCCAGCGCGCTGCTGAGATACATCGACGCGACCACGATCGACAGCCCGAGGGAGATGTTGGTGGTGATCAGGAAGTCAAGGATCGTGGGAGGCAGCGGGACGATCAGCATCGTCACCACGACCACCACGCCGACGGCGGCCAGCAGGTCGGTGCGCTTCAGCACCGCCTCTGCGAAGGACTGGCGACGCGGGGTCGAGCCGGCAGCCGGCGCGCTGGCGCTCATACGCCGACCCGCTTACGCGCCGCGAGACGGTAGACGAAGGCCAGCACCTGGGCGACCGCCGCGTACAGCTCGGCGGGGATCATCTGGTCGAGCTCAACCGTGCGGTAGAGCTCCCGGGCGAGCGGTGGATCCGGGTAGATCGGAATCCCGTGCTCCTCGGCGATCCGCCGGATCTGCATGGCGACGTGGTCCTTGCCCTTGGCGACCACCACCGGGGCGGGGTTGTCACGGTCATACTCGAGCGCCACGGCGTAGTGGGTCGGGTTGGTGACCACCACGTCGGCCCCCGGGATCGCGGCCATCATCCGGGCTCGCGCCTGCTGGTACTGGCGGCGGCGGATGGCGCGCTTGACCTCCGGCGGAAGGTCACGCTGGCGGACCTCGTCGCGCACCTCCTGCTTGGTCATCTTGAGACTCTGCTCGAAGCGCCGGCGCTGCCAGATGTAGTCGGCCACGCCGATCACCAGGTAGGCGGCCACCGCGCGAAAGACGATCGACTGCACGCCTGACTCCATCAGCGAGCCCAGATCAGCGGGAGCGGTGCCGACGCTCGCCCCCAGGTGGGTCAGGTCGGGGATCAGGGCCAGAGCCACCAGCGCGCCCACCACGATGACCTTCGCCAGGTCCTTGACCAGGTTCACGGTTGTGCGCGAGCTGAACAGGTTCTTGAAGCCGTTGATCGGGTTGAGCCCCGAGAACTTCGGCTTGATCGCCCCGGGCGTGAAGCGCAGGCCGACCTGCAGGTAGTTGAGCAGCAACCCGGCGACGATGCACAGCGCAGCGATCGGGCCGACGGTGGCGAGCAGCGTCGTGGCGACGACCTTCATCAGGCCGTTCAGGCCGGCCGCGGTGGTCACGTTGTGCGGACGCGCGATGTCGGAGAAGATCAGCTGCATCGCGCTGCCGCTGTCATGCACGACGGTCGGCGCAACGGCGAGCACGCCGATCAGGCCGGCCAGCAGCACCCCGGCGCCGTTGAGGTCGGTGCTCTTGGCGACCTGGCCCCGGCTGCGCGCCTCCTCGCGGCGCTTGGGTGTCGCTTTCTCTGTCTTTGAAGGATCGGCCATCGCGCTATGCGACCTGAAGCGTATGGAGTGCCGCGGTCACTGACTGATCCAGCGCCCCGGTCATCCAGGTTCCGAGGAACGGCAGCGACGCGGCTACGACGATCAGCGCGACGCTCACCTTCATCGGGATGCCGACGGCAAAGACGTTCAGCTGCGGCACGACCTTGGAGAGCATCCCGAACGCGATGTCACTGATGACGATCGCGAGCAGCAGGGGAGCGGAGATCTCCACGGCGCCGATGAACAGCGAGCCAAACGCCGTCTCGGCCTGGCCGGTGAGCGGGCGCACGGCCACCGATGAGGTCAGCGGGACGGCGTGGAAGGTGGCGCTGATCCCGCGGATCGTCCACGCATCGCCACCGATCGTCAGGAAGATGACCAGCCCGATGACGGTGTAGAGGTTGGTCAGCGAGCCGCCCGGGTTGCCGTCGATCGGGTCGACGGTCTGGCCGATCGAAAACCCGGAGAACGCGTCAGCGAACACGCCCGCGGCCTGGACGGCACCGAACACGGCGGAGATGGTGTAGGCGAGGATCAGGCCAACCAGGAGGTTCTCCACCGCGAGGCCGGTCAGCGCCAGCAGGCCGGTGGGGATCTGCTGCGAGTGTCCCGCCAGCGGTGTGAGGCCGAACGCGAGGCCCATCGCGATCACGGTCCGCGCCCGCGGGACCAGCATCTGCGAGGAGAACCCGGGAGCGAGCAGGAAGAGCGGCGTGATCCTGGTCAACACCAGGAAGAACGCGTACACGTGTGAGGGCGGGATCGCCCGCAGCAGGGTTGCGATCGTCTGCGTGCTCATCCGTGGATCAGCGTGGGGATCGACGTGTAGAGGTTGATCACGTAGTTGACCAGCTTGTCGAGCATCCACGGTCCGAGCAGCAGCAGCAGAATGGCCAGGCCGACGATCTTGGGGATGTAGGAGAGCGCCTGCTCCTGCAGCTGGGTGACCGCCTGAAAGAGGCTGACCACGAGCCCGATCACGAGCCCCAGCAGCAGCATCGGTCCCGCCACCTCGAGCGCGATGGTCATCGCCTGCCCGGCGAGGCTGATGACTGTGTCCTGGTTCATGGCCGCTGATCCACCAGGCTCAGTGGAAGCTTGCGACCAGCGCCTTGGCGATCAGGTCCCAGCCGTTGACCAGCACGAACAGCAGGATCTTGAACGGCATCGATATGAAGGTCGGCGGGAGCATGATCATGCCCATGCTCATCAGCGTGGAGGAGACGATCAGGTCGATGATCAGGAACGGCAGGAAGATCAGGAAGCCGATCTCAAACGCTGTCTTGAGCTCGCTCATCATGAACGCCGGGATCAGGACGTAGGTCGGCACCTCACCCTCGGTCTTGGGCTCGGGTATGTGCGCCAGGCTGACGAACAGCGAGAGCTCCTGGTTGCTGGTCTGGCGGAACATGAACTGACGCAGCGGCTGTTCGGCGTTGGTCAACGCCGTGGTGGTGCTGATCCGGTGGCTCACCAGCGGATCCCAGGCGTTGTTCTTGATCGCGGTGATGGTCGGCATCATCACGAACAGCGTCAGGAACAGCGCGATCCCGACGAGCACCTGGTTGGGCGGGGTGTTGTTGGTGCCAAGCGCGGTGCGGATGAATCCGAGCACGATCAGGATCCGGCTGAAGCCGGTGACCACGAAGATCAGCGCGGGTACCAGTGAGAGCCCGCCGACCAGCAGCAGGATCTGGACAGCGTTGCTCGTGTCGATGCGGATCGCGGCCATCGCCTACCTGACCGTGAAGCGCTTGAGGGTGTCCACCAGCCGCTGGATCGGCGGCTCGCCGCCGCGCATCGATCCGAGCCCGTCCTCCGGGCCCTCCAGCGGCAGGCCGAGCTCGTACGCCTCCTCCTCCGAGTAGACGCGGATCCCGGTGATCCCATGTTCGGAGACGCCGACGAGGTGGATCTCAGCGCCGACGCGGATCAGCGCCAGCGAGCGGTTGGTCCCCATCGGCAGTGCGGCGAGCTGCTCGAGCCCATAGCCGACGCTGGGGTTCCGGGAGGCGCGCGACTGCTTCATCACCCAGTAGAGCCCGTAGATCACGGCCAGCACGATCGCCAGCCCGATGATCGTGCGCACCAGCGTGCCGGTGGCCGAGACGCCGCCGCTGCTGGCGCCCTGCGATCCGGAGCTCAGGTTGAGCTTCTGGCAGCTGCCATAGCTGCAGCTCTTGCTGGTCGTGGCAGCGTGCGCCGCCGGGGCGAACGCGAGCACGAGCGTGCAGAGGAGCATGGACGCGCTGGCCAACAGCGCGCCACGGCTTGACGTGAGCTGCTTCATCGAGGAGATCCCTATTAAACGGATCCCCGAGGGGTGCGGCGGGGGCCTGGGTCAAAGATTTGACCGCAAAGAGCGGAGGCGGTCCGCGCCGCTGGCGGGCCGCCTCGCGAGCCGGGTCAGGCGAGCGCCTTCTGGACCGCCTCGAGGACACGCGGCGGCTGGAACGGCTTCACGACGAAGTCCTTGGCGCCGAGCTTCACGGCCTCCAGGACCTTCGCCTCCTGCCCCAGCGCGGAGCACATGATCACCTTGGCACTCGGGTCCAGAGCCATGATCTCGGCGAGCGCCGCGAGACCATCCTTCTCCGGCATGGTGATGTCGAGCGTTGTCAGCTCGGGCTTGAGCTCCTGCCAGCGAGCGACCGCCTCGATGCCGTTCCCGGCCTCTCCGACCACCTCGTGGCCCCCTGAGACGAGCGCGTCGGTGAGCAGCTTGCGCATGAACGCTGCGTCGTCAACTACGAGTACACGGGCCATTCAGATTGTTCCTTTCATACTGTCGTGGGGTTGGCTGTCAAGCCAGCTCCACCAACCAGGGAGGGCTTGCGCGTCGAAGGCTTGGAAAGCGAGTCGACCTCTACCGCCCATTCCCCGTCCTCGGTCACCAGCAGGTGACCCTGGCCGAAGAACAGGCCGTTGACGAACAGGTCGACCGGGGCGTCCGCTGTGCGGTCCAGGTCGACCACCGCGCCGACCGGCAGCTCGAGCGCCGTCCCGATCGGCAACTGCGTGCGTCCGAGCTCAGCCCAGAAGCGCAGCGTGATGTTTGTGAGGGTCTCAGTGATCGGCACCCCGGGGGTGCCGTCGGCGTTCAACCCCTGAGGGCCGTCGGCGTCGCCGACCGTGCCCTGGTCCATGCTCAGCTCGTCGATCGCGCGGGCCATCCGGACGACAAACGCG
Organism: Actinomycetes bacterium; assembly: GCA_021851525.1. Lineage (GTDB taxonomy): Bacteria > Actinomycetota > Thermoleophilia > Solirubrobacterales > Solirubrobacteraceae > Palsa-465. Next base: position 7,295 of record JAJZDA010000049.1, read on the forward strand.
CTGGGCACCAGTTGCACCAGCCGGCAGGGCTCGCCGGCGATCGTGAACGAGGTTGCGCAGGCGAACGGTGCGCTGCCCCAGACGTCGGCCGCGTCAATCTTGTTCTCGATCACGCGGACGTCGGGGGGAGAGATCTCGATCTCCTGACCGATGACGACGCTGATGGCCGCCGCCGCGGAGGCGAGCATCTGGTTTGAGGCCTCACCGACGGCGGACATCTCCAGTTCGGTCAGCGGCCCCTCCTCGGCGCCCGCGCCCATCGCCGTGGCGAGCGTTCGCGCACAGGTGTGCGGCATCAGGAAGACGTTGGCTCCGGTGACCCCGTCGACGTAACGCACGGAGGCCGCGATGCCGCCCACTGGAAGGTTCGCGAAAGGATCCTGAGCGTCGGACACCACGCTCACCTCGCCACGCTCCACGCCGTCAGGAACGAACATCTCGAGCACCCGCGCCACGGCCTCGGCGGTTGACGCGCCGAGGTGCGTGAGCGCCTCTGTCTGGCTGATCTCGGTGGTCACCTAGCTCACTCCTCGGGCTCCACGGCGCCGCGGATCTGGACCGCTCGACGCACACCGTTGGCTCCCGGCTGGGCGTGAAACAGCCTGACGTTCTCCGCGAACACGGAGACGCCGTCGCCGGCGCGGGCGCCGAGGCGGATCACGCTGCCGGGGCGCAGCGCGAGGACATCTGAGACCGGCAGCTCCAGCGACGCGACCTCCGCCCTGATCGTGACCGGGGCATGTGCCAGCGCCTGGCCGATGCCCGAGTCACGGACCTCACCGGGCTCGGATTGATCGTGTCCGGCGATCAGGTCACTGACCGGGGCGATCGCAATCCACGGGATCAGCAGACCGATGGCTGCCGAGAGCGCTCCCATACGCGCCTCGAGCATCACCACGAAGGTCGGCTCGCTGACCGAGGCGATGGCCGCCGCGTCGCTCTGCTGGTCGATGTCCTCGACGCTGAAGTTGATGCCGCCGATGTCATGCCACGCCAGCGACAGCTGGTGCACCACCGACTCAATCACCCTGCGGCTGAGCATCCAGTCGATCTCACTGAAACGACGTGGCTTGGCCGGCTTGTTGGTGCTGCCCCCGAGCAGGCCCTCGATCGCGGTCAGCACAAACTGGGACTCCACCGACATGACCGCGCGCGTGCCGAGTGGCTCAACCGTGAGCATCACGATCAGCGACTGCGACGGCAGCATCGTCTGCGCGGCGGCCCAGGTCACCTGGCTGGTGTTGAGCGTCTCGAACTCCACCGAGACGCGCAGCTCCGCGGTCAGCCGCGCGCCGGCGCCGAGGCAGAAGGCGTCCACAGCCCTGGTGATCCGCCGCTGGTGCTCGGAGGTGAACTTGGTTGGCCGTGAGAAGTCGACGGAGCGCATGCGCTGCTGGCGCCGCGGCGAGCTGGTCGGGCTCTCCGGGATGTTGCCCGCCTTCGCCGCCTCAAACAGCGCCGCGATCTGATCTGGGTTGAGGATGTCGTTCATCGGCCGCTCGGGGCGGGAACTCGTTTGGTGGCGGTGAGGGTCAGCAGCGAGGTGCGCTCACCGCCCGCCAGCTGGGAGCTGATCTCCGATCCGACGATGATCCGTGCGGTGCGCCCGGGGTTGCCACCGACCTCCTCCGTGCGGATGCGGATGCCGGCCTGCTTGAGCGCCTCCCGCACGGCGGCCGCGTTGCGCGCGCCGATGTCCATGCTGGCGCCGACCGAGAACATGCGGGCGCCCCCGATCAGCACGGCCTCCAGGCGGCGCTTGACGGCGCCGGCCTGAACCATCTTGCTGACCAGCTCCGGGATCGCCAGGTCCGCGAACTTCCCGGCAGGGCCGGGCTTGCCCTGGGACTCAGGGAGAACAACGTGCGCCAGGCCGGCCACGCCCGCGTCGCGGTCGATCATCGCCAGCCCGATGCATGACCCGAGGCCGATCGCGACGATTTCATCGCCGGCCCGGCCGGACACTGCGAGCTCTCCCATGCGCACATTTTCCATCTGGGTCAGGCGGCAGCTTCAGCTAGGCCGAGGGGCGCGAGCAGACCGTTGGCCCCACCCGCGTTGGGCAGCAGCAGGAACGAGATCTCACACGGCTCACCGGTGATGTCAAGCTGCGAGTCGAGCACCAGCGCGGTGTCACCGTGGCCAACGGTCTCAGCCAGCACGGTTGCGACTATCGAGCCGAGCATGTCGCTCACCACCATCGGCGTGGATGGCAGCATCGTCAGCCCGGTCATCGAGCTGAGCGCCGCCAGGTAGGAGGCGCCGAGGATGTTCCCGATCTCCCCGAGGGCCGACTCGCCAACCTCGGTATCAACCTCGACGCCCAACAGCGAGCAGAGCGTCGCGGCGCCGCTGGCGCTGATCAGCAGCAGCACGATCCCGGCGAGGTCGCCCTCCAGCTGCAGGGCGACACCGCTGACGATCTCCTCGGGATCTCCTGCCGCCTCGACAGCATCTGCCAGCGGCAGCGCGAAGGCCTTTGGCACCTTGAGGTCTACCTCGCGTCCGAGCATCTGGGACAGCGACGTCGCCGCCGTGCCGGATGCGATGTTGGCCAGCTCACGAAGCGCGTCGAGCTGCATGTCCGTGTAGCGCGGTGTCACTGCGTACTCCTGTTCCGGGGGTGGGCAGATGAGGGCACGACTCTATTGTCCCGCTGCGACGAGCGCTGAGCCGGAACTGTCAGAACCGGTTGCCTCGTCGCCGCCACGCTTCGCGCCACCCTGGCGTCCGCTGAGGGTTGCCGCCAGCGCGTCGCAGTCCACGATCAGAGCGATCTGGCCGTCGGCCAACACCGCTCCGCCGGAGACCGGCTGACCGTCGGAGACGATCGGCGGCAGCGGCCGCGTGACCAGCTCGCGTTGACCGACCAGCTCGTCGACGGTGAGGCCGATGCGCTTGTCCTGGCCGCGCACTATCACGACGAGGTCATGCTCCGCGGTCGATCTGCGGCCGAACGTCGGTGCGCCCTCGAGCAGCGGCAGGACGCCGTCCTCCAACGAGAGCACGCGCCGACCGGCGATCGAGCGCACGGCGCTGTCGCTCAGGCGCAGCGTGCGTTCGACACGGTCGATCGGCAGCGCGAACGGGGCTCCGGCGATGTCCACCTGCAGTGCGGAGACGATCGCCAGGGTCAGCGGCAGGCGGATCTGAGAGCTCGTGTACTGCCCCTGGACGGACTCCATGATCACCTCACCGCCGAGCTCGCGGATCTTCGCGCGCACGGCGTCCATCCCGACGCCGCGGCCGGAGATGTCGCTGGTGGTCTCAGCGGTCGAGAAACCGGGCGCGAAGAGCAGCTCGATAGCGCCCTTCATGTCGAGGTGCGCCGCCGCCTCCTCGTCGATCAGGCCGGACTTCACGGCCTTGCGACCAACGGCCGCCGGGTCGATTCCGCGGCCGTCGTCTCGTACCTCGATCACGACGCTGCCGCCGGCGTGCCGCGCTCCGATGGTCAGCGTGCCGGTTCGCGGCTTGCCGGCCGCGACACGCACCTCGGGCGGCTCCAGCCCGTGGTCCAGGGAGTTGCGCACCAGATGCACGAGCGGGTCCCCGAGCGAGTCGACGACCGTGCGGTCAAGCTCGGTCTCGCGGCCCACCAGGTCCAGCTCAACATCCTTGGCGAGCTTCGTGGAGAGGTCGCGGACCAGCCTCGGGAAGCGCATGAAGACGACGTCCACCGGGATCATGCGGACCTGCATCACCATCGACTGCAGCGACTGTGAGCTGCGGGTCAGGTTCTGGACCGCGTGCTGGAGCTCAGGCGAGTTGATGTTCGCGGTGTATGCCTCCACCGCGGTGCGGTGGATCACCAGCTCACCCATCAGGTGCATGAGCGTGTCCAGGCGCTCCGCGTCCACACGGACGGTGCGCGCCGCCGAGTGCCCGGCGCCTGCGGCGGCGGCACTCGCCCCGGCCTTGGCAGCCGCCGGCTCGGTGCTGGCGATGGTCTCGGGCTGCTCGGCGGCGGGGGAGAGCGGTCCCTCAGGAGCTGGCTCGCCGGCTCCCATCTCCGTCACCTCGACGCTGGCGACATCTGACACACGCGTGGCGGCGGAGGCGACGGCGCTCTCCTCGTTCTCGGACGCGAGCCATGCCTCGATCACGTGGCCCTGGAACTGCTCGATCCCGTCGGGCGAGGGGATGCTGCCGATCGTCTCGCCGTGGTCGTTGAGCGCGGCGAACACCATGTGGGCGCGCACCGCGGGCATCATCACCTCCTCATCGAGCTTGACCACGACGTGCAGGATCCGTACCCCCGAGGCGCGCGCGGCGTCGATGACCTCCTGGTTGGGGAGCTCGGCGCCGCCGGCTCGCTCCACCACCTGCTCTGGCGTGCGCTCGCGGATCAGGGCCTGCAACTGCTCGATCAGCGGAGCCGGGTCGAGGTTCTCCTGGCCGGTTGACTCGATCGACTCGACAGCCGCCTGGAGCGTGTCCAGGCAGGCGAGAACCGTGGTGATCGCTTCACGACTGAGTCCGCCGGCACGCTGGCGCAGCAGCTCGAAGACATCCTCCATCACGTGCGTGAGCTCGGCGATGTGCGAGAAGCCCATCGTCGCGCTCATGCCCTTCAGCGAGTGAGCGATGCGGAAGATGCCGTCAACGGTCTCCTGGTTGGAGGGGTCCTCCTCGAGTTGCACAACCGCGAGGTTCAGTTCTTGTAGGTGCTCCTGAGCCTCGGCCAGGAACATGGGCATGTACTCGGAGGTGTCCATCAGGCTTTCCGGTAGATGAATGGTTGCTTTGTGGTGAGGCCGAGCTCAGCCGGGTGCGAGACGCGCTCCGTCGAGCCGATGACGAGATAGCCGCCGGGACGCAGCGCGCTGGCCAGGCGTGCGTGCACCTCATCACGGATCGGCTCGGAGAAGTAGATCACCGTGTTCCGGCAGAGGATCAGGTCAAACGCCGCCGGCCGGGGCTGCATCTGCAGCAGGTCACCGACATCAAACCGCGTCATCCTGCGCAGGTCCATCTTCGCGCGCCAGCCGCCGTCAACCTGCTCGAAGCCGGCCTTCAGCAGGTCAGCGGGCGCGCTGCGCGCGTCCTCATTGCTGAACAGGCCCAGCCGTGCCCGTTCGACCATCCGCTTGTCGATGTCCGTGCCCTGGATGGTCACGCGCCTGTTCCCGCAGACCACATGGCAGAGCGTCGCAAGCGTGTACGCCTCGGCGCCGTAGGAGGAGCCGGCGCTCCACGCTCGCACCTGGCCTGTCTGCGCCAGCTCAGGGAGCAGCTGCTTCTGGATGATGTCCCACTGCTCCGGGTTGCGCCACAGCTGTGAGACGTTGATCGTGATCCGGTCGAGCAGTTCCTCGAGGTGGGCGGGGTCGCTGCGCAGCCGGGCAAAGGTCTCGGTCAGCGAGGTGACCCCGCGGTTCGCGTAGAAGGAGCGCAGGCGGCGCTCCATCTGCGGGCGCTTGTATTGGGAGAGGTCGATGCCGGTGAGCTTGCGCATGAAGTTGCAGAACTCCACGTAGTCATCGATCGCAGCGGTGGTCATGCCGCCTCCTCGCTGATCGCCTGGGCGAGCTCAGAAAGCGGCAGCACGGCGTCTGCCAGCTTGGCGTCGTTGACCGCTCGCGGCATGCCGTAGACCGTGCATGTCGACTCGGCCTCGACGAGGATCCTGCCGCCGTGGCGCTTGACCTCGCGGGCGCCGGCGAGGCCGTCGTTGCCCATGCCGGTCATCACCACCAGCAGAGTCCGCTCCCCGAACACCTTCGCGGCGTCCTGGATCGTGAGGTCGGCACGTGGCCGCAGCGCGCCGATCTCCGGCTCCTCGGTCAGGTTCGTGCGGCCGTCGGGCAGCACGCGCATGTGCTTGCCGCCGGGCGCCAGCAGCGCCACGGTGGGGTCGAGCACCTCGCCGCCAGCGGCCTCGCGCACGGTCAGCTTGGCCCCCTGGTCGAGGCGGGCGGCGAGCGAACGGGTGAATCCCGGAGGCATGTGCTGGACGATCAGCGTGCCGGCGCCCAGGCGCCCAGGCAGTCCCGGCAGCAGCTCCGCGAGCGCTCGCGGGCCGCCTGTTGAGGTCGCGATAAGCACCACCCGGGCGGTGCGCGAGGCGAGCGCTCGACGGCTCGGGGAGGGGCGCCGCAGCCCCGCATCCGTCAGCGATGAGTTGACGCGCTCGGAGCCGGCGGTGCGCCGCGCGCGCCTGCGGCTCGTTGCCGCCTCGACCTTCGCCACCAGCGCCGCGGCGAAGTCACTGAGCGACTCACCCACGGCCGGCTTTGCGACCAGGTCAAAGGCGCCCTCGGCCAGCGCGTCGACCGCTCTGGCGCCGTGGGCGGGGGAGAAGGCGGATACGACTATCACCGGCATGTCGGAGCGTCCCTGCGCTCGGAGGGTGCGCAGCACCCCGATCCCGTCGAGTCCGGGCATCGTCAGGTCGAGCATCAGCGCGTCAGGTCGCTCACGCTCACAGACCGCCAGAGCCTCGTCGCCGTTGGTGGCGCTGCCGACAACCTCAACGCCGGCGCGCGTGAGCGATGAAGCGACGATCTGGCGCATCATCGCGCTGTCGTCGGCCACGACGACTCTGGTGGGGGCAGCTGCGGACATGCTGATGCGTGAGCACGGCTCAGGCGAGAGCCAGCTCCTCCAGGCCTGCGAAGATCGTGCTGGGCTTGAGCAGGACCACCAGGCGGTCACCGAGCTTGGCGATCGAGTCGATCAGCTCAGAGTCAGCGCCGGGGACCTCCTCGAAGTCCGTCTCCTCGACTGTAAGAACCTCATCGACCTCATCGACGATCACGCCGGCCGTCTCACTGCCGGCCTCGACGATCACGATCTTGGTGTGCTCGCGCAGCTCCGAGTCGAGCCCGAGCCGGGCCGCGAGGTCATAGACCGGGACGATCCGGCCACGGAGGCTGATGACGCCGCGCACCCAGGCGATCGGCGAGGCGACCGAGCGTGGCTCGTCGTAGCGGATGATCTCGTGCACCTGCCCGATCGGGAGCGCGTACTGCTCCGCGCCGAGGGTGAAGACGACCAGCTGGCGGGCATGTGTTTCGTCTGCCATGACTACCTTCCTGACGTGTTGAAGATCGTGTCGGGCGCCGTCGCCCGTACTCGTACTACGATCTTCGGCTTTTGCGGCGGGAGCTTTAGCGTTGTCTGCCGCTGCACTCGGGTTTGCGCAGCGACGCTGGGGCTCATGCCGGCTCGTCTGAGCTCGGCTCGGCGGCTGCGCCGGCGGCCTCTGAGGTGGGGGGCGCAGGAGGCGGTGCGGGGCTCTGGCCGATCACGTCGGTCACTCGCACCCCGAACTGCTCATCTACGACAACCACCTCACCGCGGGCGATCGGGGTCCCGTTGACCAGCAGGTCAACGGGCTCCCCCGCCATCCGGTTGAGCGTGAGGATCGATCCCTGGCGCAGCTCGAGGGTCTCGCCGACGGTCATCCGGGTCCGGCCGATCTCGACCGTGAGGTCGATCGGGACGTCGCTCAGGCGACGCAGGTCCGACATGCCGGGGGCGCCGCCGCCTCCCTCCGCCGCGCTCAGTTGCTCCAGTTCAACTTTCTCCGACATCAGGCGCTACTGGACTGCCAGGTCGGTGAAGTAGATCGCTGTGACCTTCGTATCTGTCTCACTGTTGATGTTGCTCAGGATCTTGTGCTCGAGCACTGCGCGGCCGCGCTGCGTCAGCAGGGCGCTCGCGGGCTGGTCGGTCAGGTCGTTGGTGATGATCGCACGGATCGGGGCCTCGTCTGTGAGCGATCCAAAGCCGGTCGGGGGAGGGTCGGTGGCGCTGGTGGTCCCGACGCTCTGGACCGGCGGAAGCAGCAGCGCGACCGTCAGGGTGGCGTACTGGCCGCCTGAAAGGTTCAGCGTGAACTGCTTCTGAAGGATGTAGACCGTGCCGTTGATCTTCGGCGGGACGGTCTTCTTCGGTGTCTTGGTGAGGGTGTAGCCCGCGTACGCCGCCACCAGGACGAGTACGACGATCAGCGGTATCAGGATCTTCTTGTTCATCTCGTGGCTCAGACGCCTGGGGTAGGGGCGGGATACTTGCGTTCAAAGACGATCTCCACCCGCCGGTTGGCAGCCCGTCCCTGAGGAGTTGCATTCGAAGCGATCGGCTTCTCCTGGCCGTATCCGGCGGAGCTCAGCCTGTCGGCCGAGACATGGCGGGTCAGCAGGTACTGGAGCACCGTGTTGGCGCGGCCGCTGGAAAGCCACCAGTTGCTCGGGAACTGGGGGGTGTTGATCGGCACGTTGTCCGTGTAGCCCTCAACCACCACCGGATGCCGCGCGGGGTCGAGGTTGATCAGCGTCGCAATCTCGTCGAGCAGCGGGTAGGAGGCCGTCTGCAGCGTGTCGGAGCCGGAGTCGAAGAGCAGCTTGTCGGTGAGCACGGTCACGACCAGGCCGCGCTGCTGAATCTGCGCCTTGACCTGGTTTGACCAGCCGTGCGCCTTGGCGTAGGAGTTGAGCCGGTTGCGCAGCGCCACGAACTGGGAGTTCTCCTGGGAGGCCGCCTGCGCCTCCTTGAGGAGTGAGCTCTGCTGCGATTGCGAGAGCGCGGAGCCGATCAGCCCGGGCTTGGGGATGGTCGGCGTGAGCGGCACTATCGCGGGAATGATCGTGTTGTTCGGGGAGTTCTTGGTCGACGAGTTGTTGGCTCCCTGAAGGATCGATCCACCACCCGGCAGGATCGATCCGGAGAACGCGGCTCGCAGCGACTGCTGCAGGGTTATGTACTTGGAGATGTTCACCGAGGAGATCGAGAAGAGCACGATGAACAGCGCCAGCAGCAGCGTGATCATGTCCGCGTAGGTCAGCAGCCAACGCTCGCCGCTCTCCGCCTCCTCGTGATGGCCGGAACGTCGAGCCATGGTCAGGCGGCTTCGGCACTGGCACCCTGGGCGGCGGCCGCTGCGCCTTCTCCGTCGGCCCCGAGCCGCTCGGAAGGCGCGATGTAGGAGTTGAGCTTCTCAGCCACGACGCGCGGGTTGTCGCCCGCCTGCACCGCGAGGATCCCGTCGAGCGTGAGCGTGCGCAGCTCAACCTCCGAGGCCGAGAGCGCCTTCAGGCGGTTGCCGATCGGCAGGTAGATCACGTTCGCGGAGCCGACGCCGAACAGCGTTGCGATGAACGCGCTGGAGATCGCCGGACCGAGGGTTGATGGCGCCGCGAGGTTCTGGAGCACGTGAATGAGGCCCATCACGGTGCCGATGATGCCCATCGTCGGGGCGAAGCCGCCGGCCTTCTCAAACACGGTCGCGCCCATGTGATGCCTGGCGGTCATGCCGTCGATCTCCGCCTCCAGCACCGCGCGCACGAGGTCCGGGTCGATGCCGTCAACCACCAGCTGCAGCCCCTTGCGGGTGAACTCGTCATCCACCTCGGAGACGCGCTGGTCGAGCGCCAGCAGACCCTCGCGGCGGGCCTGCTCAGCCAGCGAGACGAGCAGCTGCACACGTCCGGCAACATCCGGTGGCGGCGCGTTCAACACCATTTTGTAGAGCGACGGGATGCGCTTCATGTTGTCCATGCCGACGCTGGCCATCGTGGCGCCGCCGGTGCCGGCGACGATGATGATGATCGCCGGGATGTCGATGAACGCGGCCGGGCTCGTGCCCTCCATCATCGCGGCGAGCAGGATCCCCACGACGGCGACGGCAATGCCAATTCCGGTTGCTGGCTTCATGTTCTGGTAATCGGCTTTTCGCCGCGAACCTTCAATGTCGAAGTTGAATGTGGCCGTACCCGCAGGCCTGCGGGTATTCGATCAGACGCCGCGGTCGACTTCAGTTTCAGGCGTCGCTGTCTTCCGGATCCGCTTCGTCGGCGGGGTCATCGCCCTTCTCGGCCCGGTCTAGCGAGAGGAGCATCCCCTGGGCCGCTCGGCGCGCATGAATCCCGTGCGGTTCGGGACGAGCCATCTCCCGTCGACGGCTGAGTGCGCCCGAAAGAACGTCCATGCGGTACTGCTTGATCTCGTCGGCCACGCGCTGCGGGGTCTCCGCAACCACGATCTTCGTGCCCGTGGTGAGCGTCACCACGGTGTCGGGGTTCGCTTCGACGGTGACGATCAGATCAGGATTGAGTTGAAACTCTTCGGCTTGATGTCCCAGGCGGTGGAGCGCGATCATCGTGGTAACCCTCTTGTCTCGGTTGCTACGCGCATCATGCCAAGCGCGGGGGTCGGCTCCGCGGGGGAAGACGTCTGTTCGATCCCCCGCGGAGCTGTCAGCCAGCAGGCCGCCCCTCAGATCATGCGCCCGCCATCTGGATGAGCGTCTGGATCATGTTGTCGGCTGTGGTGATCACGCTCGAGTTGGCCTGGTAACCGCGCTCTGCCTCGAGCATGTTGGTGAACTCTGTTGCCATGTCGACGTTGGACTGCTCGAGCTCCCCGGAGATCGTCTGGGTGTTGGTGAAGGCACCGCTGTCCGGCGTTCCATAGCTCGGGGAGCCGGAGTTGGGGGAGGCGGACCAGCTGGTGCCGGCGTCGCGAGCGAGCCCGGCCTGGTTGGGGAACGAGGCCACGGCGACGTAACCGGCGATGCACGTCTGGCCGTAGTTGGTGGTCGTGGGGTTCTCATCCGTGTAGGTCACGGCGCCGCTCTGGCCGATCGCGATGTTGGTGGACCCCGGGGGGATGAACAGGTACGTCGAGCCGGTGGCGTTCTGAGCACCGTTGGCACCGGGCGAGGTGGCCTGCGCGGCGGCCTGTGGCGTCGCGTAGCCGATCACGTACTGACCGGCGGCCGTGGTGAGGAAGCCCTCGGCGTCGGTCGTGAGGTTGCCGGCGCGTGTGTAGGTGATCGCGGTCGGGAGTCCAGCCGGAGTGACGCCGGCAGCGGTGCTGTTGGCGTTGATCGCGGTGGCGTTGTTGCTCGACGCCAGAGGCGGCTGGAAGGTTCCCGCGGTGGGCGCTGTCGGTGCCGCGGTGCTGGTGCCCACAACCAGGAAACCATCGCCCTGCAGCGCCACGTCCAGCGCGTTGCCGGTGGCCTGGAAGGAGCCCGCGCCCATGATCTGGTCGATCGACCCGACCTGCACCCCGAGGCCGACCTGGGAGGGGTTGGTGCCACCGTTGGACGCCGTCTGGCTGGAACCGCCAGAGAGCAGCGTCGAGAGCTCGGAGTCGAACGTCGTGCGCTGCGCCTTGAAGCCGATGGTGTCGACGTTGGCCAGGTTGTTGGCGGTCACGTTGAGCATCGTCTGGTGTGCCTCGAGTCCGCTGATGGCGGAGTACATCGCTGGCATCATGGCTGCATCATTTCCTCTCGCGGCTTCCTCCAAGAGGTCCGGCCGCAGTTGCGTTTGTCTGTTTCTGAAAGCCGTGCGCTCACGCGATCACGGCACTGTCGATGTTGGTGAATACGTGAGACCTCATGGCCTCGGGTGTCACCGCGGTGATGACCGTGTTGTTCTGCACCGAGGTGACGAACGCGGTGCCGTCAACGAACACGACTGAGTTGCGGGCCCCCTTGCCCGCCGCACGTTGGATGCCCTCGGTGAGCCTTCCAATCGTCTGACTGTTCATGTCGATCCCGCGGCGCTCGAGCCGTTCGATCGCATGTTTGGAAAAGGTCGGTGCGCCTGCAGCAGCGGCCTGCTCGGCCAGCACCGAGGCGAAGGACGGGGTGCCTGCCGGCTGCGGCTGCGCTGAGTCAGCGCGGCCGGGGGCCGGTGCTGGCACGACGGGCCGCGTTGCGCCGAGCGCCCCGCCCGGCGGGATCAGCGCCGGGTTGTTGATCAGCTCACTCACGATCCGCTTGTCGACGGGGTGTTGGACGAGCCTGCCGTGCCGCCTGATGACCCTGTGGCGCCCGGCCCTGATGCAGCCGACCCTGATGCAGCCGACCCTGATGCGGCCGACCCGGTTGCGCCGCCGGCAGTCGCTGTGCTGCCCGGCACCACGTTGGTCACGCTGCTGAGGTTCACTCCCGCTGCGCCGGCCACGGTGATGGTGGGGCCGGCGTTGGTGATCTGCACGCTCTGCACGGTGCCCGTCTTGGTGCTGCCGTTCGACTGATCGATGTAGGTGACCGTGTCGCCGATCAGACTGATCGCCTGGCTGACCGCGGCCTCCTGAGCTGTGGTCTTGGTCGATTGGGCGGTGTTTGTCTGCTGCTCGACGGCGGTCAGCTGTGCCAGTTCCGAGAGGTACTGGGTTGGACTCTGCGAGCTTGGGCTCAGTGGGTTCTGGTTCTGCAGCGAGGCAAGCATCAGGTCGAGGAACTGGTTCGTGCTCAGATTCGTCGCGCTGTTGTTGCTGATCGCGCTTCCCTGCGTTCCCTGCATGGCCTGGCCCTGCGAGTTGGTTGCCACCGGGTTGGTGATGCTCATGGAACTTCCTTTCTGCCTCAGACGAGCACGTCAACCAGCGCGCCGCTGGATGACTGCGGTCCGGGCTGGGTCCCGGCCGCTGTGTGGGCATCCTGAGCGGTGCCCGTCTCCTGGTTTTGGTTTCCGCGCCCTGCCTGGCCTCCGGTCCCGCCTCCTGTGGAGTTGGGGAAGCCGCTTGGTGAGTTGCCGCCATTGGACGAGATGTCCATGCGCACGATGTTGACGCCGTTGGCTTCGAGTGACCGCCGCAGGTCGGCGGCGTTCTGGAGCAGCGCCTGCGATGCCTCGGGATGGTCGGTGACCAGACGGGCGACGATCCCCTGGGCACTCTGCGTCAGGGAGATCCTGATCCCGCCGAGACTGGCCGGGGTCAGTGAGATCCGTGCAGTCGAGACACCCGCCTGGTTCATCGTCGTGAACGCGGCACGGACCGTGTCAGCCGCGTTCTGCAAGGTCACCGGATACCTCGGCAGCGTGCTCGGCTGGCTCTGCGGGGCGCTGCGGACGAAGTTCGTCTGGGACGCTCCGCCGGCGGAGGAGGCCGCAGATGCTGAGCCGCCGGTGGCGCCGAGCGAACCCTGTGACAGCGATGCCTGGCCCTGTGGACTCGGCGGTGAGCCCGCTCCGCCCTGGCCATGGTCGTTGGCGCCCAGCGGCGTGCCACCCGGATGGCCGGGGTTGGCTGGCGACTGGGCGGCGGCGGCGCTCGCCGGCTGCCCGCTCCCCGCCGGCTGCC
>JAJZDA010000050.1 GCA_021851525.1 Actinomycetes bacterium
CGCGCGCCCGCAGACCGACGGGGCGCCCGCAGACCGACGGGGCGCCCGCAGACTGACGGGGCGCCCTACTGCGGGTCGACGTCGACGCTGATCGCAACCTCGCGGTGCTCACGCACGCCCGTGAGCTGGTCCACGGCCGCCGCCACGGCATCTATCGCGGCCTCACGCAGCGCCGCCTTGATCACCAGCTGCGAGCGGTGGCGGCCGCGCAGCATGAACAGCGGCGCGGGCCCGAGCACGCGCGCGCGCGGCGGCTGGATGCGCTCGCGCAGCGCCACCGCCGCCGCGTGCGCGGCGCTCTGCTCGAGCGCCGAGCAGACCACCCGGATGAGCGTCGTGAACGGCGGGTAGGAGAGCGCGCTGCGGCGTTGCAGCTCGCCCTGCAGGAAGGTCTCCGAGTCATGCCGCGCCGCCAGCACGATCGGTCGCGCCAGCGGCTCCGAGGTCTGCACCAGCACGCGACCGCGCCCGCCGCGGCCGGTGCGCCCGGCCAGCTGCGTGACCAGCGCGAAGGTCCGCTCCTCGGCACGGAAGTCCGGGAAGCGCAGCGTCTGGTCGGCGTCGACCACCACGCCCAGGCTGACGTCGGCGAAGTCATGCCCCTTGGCGATCATCTGGGTGCCCACCAGCACCGCGCTGCGGGCCTCGTGGAAGCGCTGCAGCGTGCGTGCGCGGGCCTCCATGCTGGGCGCGTCGGCGTCAAGCCGCAGCACCTCAAACCCGGGGCCCGCCAGCGCCCCGATCAGATCCTGCTCGAGGCGCTCAGTCCCGGCGCCGTGACGCGCCACCGAGACCGAGCCGCACTGCGGGCAGCGGGAGGGGATCCGCTCGCGATGGCCGCAGTGGTGGCAGCTGACATACCCGCCGCCGCGATGCATCACGAGCGTGACCTCGCAGTTGGGGCACATCCAGACGTGGCCGCAGGAGCCGCACGAGAGGAAGTTGGACCAGCCCCGGCGGTTGAGCAGCACCACCGCCTTGCCGCCCTCACGCCGGCAGTCCGAGAGCACCAGCCGGGTCTGGGGGTGCAGCGGGTGGTGCAGGCCGCGCATGTCGAGGATCTCCACGGCCGGCAGCGGGCGCCCGTCGACACGCCGGGAGATGCGCAGCAGGCGGGCGCCGTGGACGCTCTCAGGGCGCGGCGTGGCACTGCCGTAGAGCAGCAGCGCCCGATGCTCGGCGGCACGGCGCTGGGCGACCGCGCGCGCGTCATAGCGCGGATCCCCCTCATGTTTGTAGGAGCTCTCGTGCTCCTCGTCCACGACGATCAGCCCGATGTCGGCGAGCGGCGCGAAGATCGCGGAGCGCGGCCCCACGCAGACGCGCGCCTCCCCGCGCGCCAGCCGCAGCCACTCGTCGAAGCGACGCCCCTCGCTCATCCCCGAGTGCATCACCGCGACGACATCCCCGAAACGCGCCTCAAAGCGGGCCAGCGCCTGCGGGGTGAGGCCGATCTCAGGCACCAGGATGATCACGCTGCGCCCCTGCTCGAGCGTCCTGGCGGCGGCCTGCAGGTAGACCTCGGTCTTGCCGGAGCCGGTGACGCCGTGCAGCAGGAACTCCCCGGCGCCGCCGCCCTCCGGCGCCACGCCCAGCAGCTGCTCGAGCACGCTGCGCTGCTCCGCTGTCAGCGGCGGCGCGGTGGCCGACGTGCTGGAGACGCTGTGGCGCCCCGGTCGCCGCCCCACCACGCGCAGCTCGAGCCTCACCAGGCCGCGCGACTCGAGCCTGCGCAGCGCCGCGGTGCCGAGCGTCGCGGCGGGCAGCTGCGTGCTCTGCGTGAGCTCCTCCAGCAGCTGGCGCTGGCCTTCGCTCAGGCGCGTCCCGTCGCTGCACGCGGCGCGGCCGGCGGCGGTGATGGTGGCGCTCAGCACGCGCTTCTCGCTGATCCCGCGGGTGGCTCCCGGAGGCAGCATCACCGCCAGCGCCCGCGCGGCCGTGGAGCAGTACTCGTGCCCCATCCAGAGCGCCAGGCGCACCAGGTCTGACGGCAGCCGCGCCGGCAGCGCGGCCTCGATGCTCGCCAGCCGCTCGTGCGGCAGCTCCGAGCTGAGCGTCAGCTCGGCCACCACCGCCTGCAGCGTGCGCCCGGCGAACGGCACCCGCACCAGCGAGCCGACCCCCACCTGCGCCAAGAGCTCGGGGGCCACCAGGTAGTCAAAGAGGCCCTTGACCGCGCGGGTCCGCGTGAGCGGCAGAACCCGCGCGATCAACGGAGATCCCTGCGGCCTGCGCTATGCCGAGACCAGATCACCGAGGCCGGCAGCCTCGCGCAGCTGCGCGGCCTTGTCCGTGGCCTCCCAGGTGAAGTCGGCATCCTCACGCCCGAAGTGGCCGTAGGCGGCGGTGGCCTGATAGATCGGCCTGTGCAGCTTCAGGTAGGAGCGGAAGGCGCCGGGACGCAGGTCGAAGTGCTGCTTGACCAGGTCGAGGATCGTGCCGCGACCGACCTTCTCGGTGCCGAACGTCTCGACCATCACGGAGACCGGGTGGGCGACGCCGATCGCGTAGGCGACCTGCACCTCCGCACGGTCGGCGAGGCCGGCGGCGACGATGTTCTTGGCCACGTAGCGAGCCGCGTAGGCGGCGGAGCGGTCGACCTTGGAGGGATCCTTGCCGGAGAACGCGCCGCCACCGTGGCGCGCGAAGCCACCGTAGGTGTCGACGATGATCTTGCGACCGGTGAGGCCGGCGTCACCGACCGGTCCGCCGATCACGAAGCGCCCGGTCGGGTTCACCAGGAACTCGCGCCGCAGGACGTTGGCGTCGAACATCTCAGTCGGCAGGGTCGGCAGCACCACGTGCTCCCAGAGGTCGTCCTTGATCAGCGCCTCACTGCCCGGCGCGTGCTGGCTCGAGATCAGGAGCTTCTCGATCTGCACCGGCCTGCCGTCGACGTAGCGCACGCTCACCTGGGTCTTGCCGTCGGGCCGCAGGTAGGGCAGCGTCCCGCTCTTGCGCACTGCCGCCAGGCGCTTGGCCAGCTTGTGGGCGAGGGAGATCGGCAGCGGCATCAGCTCCGGGGTCTCGTTGCTGGCGTAGCCGAACATCATCCCCTGGTCGCCGGCCCCGGCGATGTCCAGCTCATCTGAGTCGCCGCCGTCGGTGCGGACCTCATAGGCACGGTCGACCCCCTGCGCGATGTCCGGCGACTGCTTGTCCAGCGCGTTGAGCACCGCCACCGAGTCCGCGGCGAAGCCCAGCTCCGGGTCGACGTAGCCGATCCGGCGGATCGCCTCGCGCGCGACGTCCTGGATGTCCACGTAGGTGCTGGTGCTGATCTCCCCGGAGACGACCACCAGCCCGGTGTTGACGAGCGTCTCGCACGCCACGCGGCCGGCGGGGTCATCAGCCAGCACGGCGTCCAGCACGCCGTCTGAGATCTGGTCGGCCACCTTGTCCGGGTGCCCTTCCGTCACCGACTCGGAGGTGAAGAGAAACTCGTTGTCTGCCATAGGTTCTAGCTCCGGTTCTGTCCGCCAGAGGCGAAGTCGGACATGGTCGTGTCAAGGTTGACGATATCTGCAAGCCCGGTTTGTATGCAACCTCCGGCGCTCGCTCCCGGGCTCAGGCGCCTCAATCCCGCTCCCCGCGCCCGGCGCGTGAGCGCCGCTCGTTGCGCTCGACGAAGTCGATCATCAGCGGGATGCCCTCCATGCGGTAGCGCTCGCGCATCCGATTCTCCAGGTAGTACGCGTAGTCCCGCGTCACCAGGGCGTGCGAGTTGACCTGGATCGAGAAGCGCGGCGGGCGCTCACCGGTCTGCGTCATGTAGAGCAGCTTGAGGCGCTGGTTGCCGTGGCGACGGTTGTTGCTCGACGGCGGCTGGCGGGCGGCCGTCACGTCGGCGATGAAGCGGTTCAGCGCCGAGGTCGGGATCCGCGTGCGGCTGCGGTCCGCCAACCCCACGGCCTCCACCAGCAGCCGCTCCGCGTTGCGTCCCGTCCTGGCGCTGGCGGTGAGGATCCGCGGGCGCAGGCGCAGCTTGCGGTTGACCCGCACACGCTCCGCGTCGAGCTGGTCGGGGCCGACGGCGGCGTCCTCGCCGCCGTCTCCCTGGTGCACGTCCCACTTGTTGAGCACCAGCGCGGTGGCGCAGCCCGACTTCATCGCCAGCTCCGCGATCCGGAAGTCCTGGGCGGTGACCCCGTCGGCGGCGTCGCAGATCACCAGCGCCACGTCCGCGCGCTCCGCCGCGCGCTGCGAGCGCAGCGTCATGTAGTACTCGAGCGAGTCGTCGACCTTGCCCTGGCGGCGCATCCCGGCGGTGTCGATCAGCGTGATCGCCCGCCCCTCGAAGCTCAGCGGCAGGTCGATCGCGTCGCGCGTGGTGCCGGCGAGGTCTGAGACGATCACCCGGTCTGAGCCGAGGAAGCGGTTGACCAGCGATGACTTGCCGACGTTCGGCCGGCCGATCAGCGCCAGGCGGATCGGATCGTCGGCCGAGGGCTCCGGGTCGCTGTCTGGTCCCAGCTCGACGATCCGGTCGAGCAGGTCCCCGGTGCCGAGCCCCTGGGCGGCTGAGACGGCCACCGGCTCACCGAGCCCGAACTGGTGAAACTCTGCAGCCAGTGCCAGGTCCTTGACCGAGTCGACCTTGTTGGCGGCGACTATCACGGGGATGCTGACGCGCCGCAGCAGGTCCGCCATGTCCAGGTCACCGGGGCGGATTCCGGCCTTGGCGTCGACCACCAGCACGGCCACGTCGGCCTCACTGAGCGCCGCCTGCGACTGCAGCTGGATCTGGCGGGCCAGGTCATCCCGCTCATCGAGGTCGACCCCGCCGGTGTCGATCAGCGTCAGCTGACGCCCGTTCCACTCGGTGGAGAGCTCCTTGCGGTCACGCGTGACCCCGGAGGTCTCGTGAACCACCGCCTCACGCGATTCCGTGAGGCGGTTGACCAGCGACGACTTCCCGACGTTCGGGTATCCCACGACGGCGACCTTCATGCGACCGTCCAGCCTAGCGGGCCGTGGCGAGCGTGAGCACGCGCGCCACTACCTCATCGAAGGTGAGGCCGGTGGTGTCGAGCTCCACCGCGCCCGCGGCGGGGCGCAGCGGGGAGGCGGCGCGCGTGCTGTCACGGCGATCACGCTCGCGCTGCGCCGCGAGCACCGCCTCCTGCGTGGCCCCCAGCTCAGCCGCGCGGCGGTTGGCGCGCTCCGCCTCAGAGGCCGTCAGAAAGACCTTCAGCTCCGCCTGCGGGCGCACGACCGTGCCGATGTCACGGCCCTCCGCCACCCAGTCCCCGCTGCCCAGCAGCCGCTGCTGCTGGGCGACCATCGCGCTGCGCACCTCCGGCAGCGCCGCCACCGTGGAGGCCAGCTCCGAGACCTCTGGGGCGCGGATCGCGCCGCTCACGTCCTCCCCGTCCAGCAGCACGCGCTCGCCCAGCTCGATCGTGAGCGACCGCGCCAGCGCCGCCGGCTCACCGCCGCTTCGCAGCACGGCGAGCGCCACGCAGCGGTACATCGCGCCGCTGTCCAGGTAGGTGAAGCCCAGCGCTGCGGCGACCGCCCGCGCGACTGTCGACTTGCCGGCCCCGGCGGGGCCGTCGATCGCGATCACCATTCGCCGGCGCCGCCGATGAACTCCACCACCGCGCCGGTCTCGCGCCACAGCTCGAAGAACTCCGGGCAGGTCTTGGAGACCACATCGGGCTGCTCGAGCATCACCGGCACGCGCGTGCCGATCAGCGAGAACGCCATCGCCACGCGATGGTCCTCAAAGGTCGGCAGCGCCGCGGAGCGCGGCACCCCGGGATGGATCCGGATCCAGTCCTCGCCCTGCTCGACGCGGATCCCGAGCCGCTCGAGGTTGTGCGCGCAGGCGGCGATCCGATCGGACTCCTTGACCCGCGCGTGCCCGATCCCCTCGATGGTCGTCACGCCGTCGGCGAACGGCGCGACGCACGCGAGCGTCATGAAGACGTCGGAGCTGTTGCCCATGTTCACGCTCACGCCGCGCAGCTGCGGGGGTCCGCTGAGCGTCAGCTGCTCACCGTCGCGCACCTCACAGCCCATCTGCGCCAGGAACGTGATCAGCTCAATGTCCCCCTGGGCGGTGCGGCGCCGGTCCAGCCCCGGGAGCGTGACCGTGGTGGCGGTCAGCGCGGCGCTGGCCAGAAAGTAGGAGGCTGTCGAGACATCCGGCTCGACGGCGAACTCGGTGGCGCGGTACTCGCCGCGCGCGATGCTGATCGCATGGTCCTCAACGCCGACATCCACGCCGAACGCACGCATCGCATCGATCGTCAGCTCCAGATAGGGCCTTGAGACCAGTGACTGGAAGCGCAGCCGCGTGTCCTGCGCGGCGAAGCGGGCGGCCATCATCAGCCCGGACAGGAACTGGCTGGAGAGTGAGCCGTCGACAGTCACCTCGCCGCCGCTCAGCCCCGCTGCGTCCACGCTCAGCGGGAATGCGTCACCGAGGATCTGCGTTCCCTGGGCGCGCAGCGCCTCGAGCACCGGGCCCAGCGGCCGGCGGCGCAACTGCGGGTGCGCGTCGAGCTCGAAGTGGCCCTCACCGGCCGCGACCATCGGCAGCAGGAAGCGCCCGACGGTAGCGCCCATGCCGCAGTCCACGGCGTGCTCGCCGCGCGGGGCGCCGCCGAGCCCGCGCACCTCCCAGCGCAGCTCACCCGCGGCGCCGCGCCGCTCGCTGATCTGGACGCCAAGCTCACGCAGCGCCGCCTGCATCGCACGCGTGTCGTCGGCCACCAGCGGCTCGATCAGGATCGAATCGCCGCTGGCCACGCCCGCCAGCAGCAGCGCCCGGTTGGTGATGCTCTTGGATCCTGGCACGCGCACCCGCCAGTGCGCGGGCGGATGCCCCGGTGAGACCCTGACGATCTCACTCATCCGGACACCGACCCGCGGTGGATGCTGCGCCGTCGCGGATCACGGCCTGAACACCCCGAAACCGAGCTTGGCGACGAGCTCCTGCGCACGCTGGGCATTGTCCTCCCCGGCGATCCACATCGTCACCACGCCGGCGCGATTGTCGGGCGTCGGGTACAGACCGAGGTCCGCGATGTTGACGCCCACGCGCCCCAGCTCAAGCGCCAGCTGTGCCACCACGCCGGGCCTGTTGGGCACCGGCACGCGCAGCTCACAGAGCTCACCGCCCGCCAGCTGACCGGCGTGCAGCCGCTGATGGTCGCGTGCGGCGGCGTCGTTCCAGGCGGTGATCCGCTGCGCATCGGCGCGCGCCAGCGCGTCCCTGACCGCGCTCAGCCGCGCGATCGAGTCCTCCAGCGCTGGGATCAGCGCGTCACGGTTGCTCAGGTAGATGTCGGTCCAGATCGCGCTGTTGGACCCGGCGACGCGTGTCGCGTCGCGGAAGCTGGGGCCGACCACGGGCAGCCGCTGCGCGGGAGCGTCCCGCTCGGCGCCTGAGGAGCCGGCCGCGGCCTGCGCCACCAGCACGTTGGCGAACACGTGCGGCAGGTGCGACACCAGCGCGAGCATCCGGTCGTGGGCATCCGGGTCGATCACCACCGGGTGCGCGCCGAGCGCTCCCACCAGCCGGTGCAGGCGCTCATAGAGGACGCCGTCGGCGCTGGCGGTGGGGGTCAGATACCAGGTGGCGCCCTCAAACAGGTCGGCCCGCGCATGCGCGATCCCGGCCGTCTCCGCCCCGGCCAGCGGGTGGCCGCCGACGAAGCGCTGGTCGCTGTGCGCCGCCACCACCGCGCGCTTGGTGGAGCCCACGTCACTGACCACGCAGTCAGGCCCGACCGCCTCCAGCACCTCCCCCACCAGCGCCGGCAGCGCGCCGACGGGGGCCGCCACGAACACCGCCTGCGCGTCACGCACGGCCTCCGCGAGCGAGCCAGACGCTTCGCCCAGCGCGCCGCGTCGCAGCGCCTCCCGCAGCGCCTCCGGATCCGGATCCCAGCCGCGCAGCTGCGCCTCCAGGCGCTCGCTCGCAGCGAGCGCCACGGAGCCGCCGATCAGGCCCAGGCCGATGACCGCGATGCGCATGCTCGCCGGTGCGCTCAGGCGGCGTGCTCGCGGCGCGCGCGGACTGCCGCGGCAAGCCCCTCGAGCACCTCGACTGTCGTGTCCCAGCCGATGCAACCGTCGGTGATCGACTGCCCGTAGGTCAGCGTCTGCAGCGGGCCCGGGGCCTGACTGCCGGCCACCAGGAAGGACTCCAGCATCACGCCGGTGATCGCCCTGTTGCCCTGCGCCAGCTGCTCACCCACGGCCTGCGCCACGGCCGGCTGGCGTGAGGGATCCTTGCCGCTGTTGTCGTGCGAGAGATCGATCATCAGGCGGGCCGGGAGGTTGGCGGCGCGCAGCATCTCGATCGCCGCCGCCACCGAGTCGGCGTCGTAGTTGGG
Source organism: Actinomycetes bacterium (assembly GCA_021851525.1). Classification (GTDB taxonomy): domain Bacteria; phylum Actinomycetota; class Thermoleophilia; order Solirubrobacterales; family Solirubrobacteraceae; genus Palsa-465. The sequence goes on from JAJZDA010000050.1 coordinate 8,349, forward strand.
TCCCGCCTTGCCGCCGCGCAGGATGATGTGACAGTCACGGTTGCCGCGCGTGTGCAGGATCGCCGAGCGACCGTCGGCATCGACCCCGGCGAACGCGTGTCGCGCGGCGGCCGCGCGGACCGCGTCCACGGCCACCTGCACGTTGCCGTCGGTGCGGTTCTTGTAGCCGACCGGCATCGACAGCCCCGAGCCGAGCTGGCGGTGGATCTGGCTCTCCGTGGTGCGGGCGCCGATCGCCCCCCAGGAGACCAGGTCGGAGATGTACTGCGGGGTGATCGGGTCGAGGAACTCGACCCCGATCGGCAGCCCGACGCCCAGCACCTCCAGCATCAGCTGACGGGCGATGCGCAGGCCGGCGTTGACGTCGAACGAGCCGTCCAGGTGCGGATCGTTGATCAGCCCCTTCCAGCCAACCGTGGTGCGCGGCTTCTCGAAGTACACGCGCATCGCGATCAGCAGGTCGCTGCTCAGGCGCCGGGCCTCAGCCGCGAGCCTGCCCGCGTACTCACTGACCGCCTTGACGTCATGCACGCTGCAGGGGCCGACCACCACCAGCAGGCGATCGTCGACACGGTCAAGCACGGCGTGCGCCTGCGAGCGCCCGCGCAACAGCACGTCGGTGCGGGACTCGTCCAGCGGCAGCTCGTCGAACAGCTCCTGAGGGGTGATCAGCGGCACCAGCCGTTCGATGCGCTGGTCACGGACGGAGTCGCTGCGCACAGATCTGGTCACGGTCATCATCGGACTCTACGGGGGTTGCGGTTCATCGGTCGGATCCTCTCGCTACTGCTCAAAGACTCTAGGGAAGCGGCGGCGGCGCAAGGCGGGCAGGCCCGTGCTGAGGACCCGCGGCGGCGCTCGACCCCTGTGGCTGACCGTGCGCCAGGACGGACAGCAGGCGTGCAGCCGAGCGCCTAGCTAAATCGCCAGGCGTAGTAGCGCGCGTACCAGGACCAGCCGAGGGTGTTGGGGCAGAGGTCGTGCATACGCTCGCTCAAAACGTATCAGCAAACCTGCGCCAGCGCGTCCAGCAGCTTCTCGTTCTGCTCACGGGTGCCGAGCGTCACGCGGATGTGGCCCGGTCCGCCCAGCGCGCTGCCCCCGCGCACCAGCACCCCGCGCTCACGCAGCGCGCTGACCACGCGCGCGTCATCACCGTCCTGCGCCACGCGCACCCAGAGGAAGTTGGCGTCGCTCTCGGCGACCCACAGTCCGCGCTCGCGCAGCGCCTCGCTGATCTGCGTGCGCGCCGCGACCGTCGCCACGACGCGACGCTCCACCTCATCCTGGTGCCTGAGCGCCTCCACCGCGGCGGCCTGTGCGGCGGATGTCAGGTAGAACGGCTGGCGCACCTGGTCAACGGCGATCCGGAAGCTGTCGGCGCCGCACAGTCCGTAGCCGACGCGCAGCGCCGCCAACCCGTAGACCTTCGAGAAGGTCCGCAGGATCACGAGGTTCGGGAAGCGCTCGAGCAGCGGCAGCGACGCGTACGGGTCGCCGACGGTCAGCGAGAACTCGACATAGGCCTCGTCGAGGATCACGCAGACGTGCGCGGGCACGCGCTCCAAGAACGCAGCGATCGCCTCCAGCGGCAGCGCGGTGGAGGTTGGGTTGTTCGGGTTGCAGATCAGCACCAGGCGTGTGGCGACGGTGATCTCGGCGGCGATCGCGTCAAGGTCGTGGACCCCCTGCGCGGTCAGCGGCACCTCGATCGCACGGGCCCCGGAGGCGGCTGCCAGGTGCGGGTAAACACTGAACGCCGGCCACGCGTAGACCACCTCGGCGCCGGGCTCCAGCAGCGCGTCGCCGGCCGCGAGGATCAGCTCGCAGGACCCCGTGCCCAGGGCGATCCGCTCCGCCGGCAGACCGTAACGTTGCGCGAGCGCCTCGCGCAACGGCGCGTAGGACGGATCGGGGTAGCGGTTGGCCCCCAGCAGCCCGCGACGGGCGGCCTCGATGACCGGCTCCAGCGGTGCGAACGGGGACTCGTTGGAGGCCAGCATCGCCATCTCCGCTCCGAGGTCATAGCCGCCGGCCACCGGATACACCGGGATCCGTCTGATCTTCTGCGCGAACTCCATGCCCTATCCCCGCCGTCCCGTCACTGGGCCGATTGAAGGTCGGCGCGCAGCACCCGTGCCTCGCCCAGGTAGACGTGCTGGGAGACGTGATCGGGCTCGGCGTAGTAGTGCATCAGCACCCGCACCACCCGCGGCAGCGAGCCCGGCACCGGCACCTCCCGGCTGCACAGCAGCGGCACCTGGTTGAGACCCAGCGCCCGCGCCGCGACCGCCGGGAACTCTGCGTCGAGATCGTTGGTGAGCGTGAAGATGCAGCTGACCATCGCCTCCGGCGTGAGCGCGTTGCGGGCGATCAGCTCGCGCATCAGCTCATCCGTGGCCTCGAGGATCGATTCAGCGTCGTTGCGCTCGACGCTGTTGGCACCCCTGAGCGCAAACAACCTCTGCATTGCCGCGATCATGCCAGACCGCCCATCGGGGCGTTTCTTTAGCCACTGCTGACATGCTGCCGCACGTGGTCCTGACAGCCCCTCTGATCGTGCTCACGCTGCTCGGCGCGGCACTGCGCTTCTATGGCATCGGACACCAGGGCTTCTGGTACGACGAGGCCTACACGGTGGTGCTCACGAAGCTGTCGCTGGGCAGGATGCTCGGGCAGCTGCCCCACCAGGAGTCAACGCCGCCGCTGTACTACTGCATCGCCTGGCTGTGGACGCGGATCTTCGGCCACGGAACCGCCAGCCTGAAGTCGCTCTCCGCGCTGTTCGGCACCGCCGTGATCCCGGTCAGCTACGCGGCTGCCGCCAAGCTCCTGCACGGCCGCCGCGCGGCGCTCACCGCGGCGGCCCTGACCGCCTGCAGCCCGCTGCTGATCTGGTACTCGCAGGAGGCGCGCGCGTATGAGCTGCTGGTGCTGGTCAGCGCGCTCACGCTGCTGAGCTTCGCCTACGCGCGTGAGCGCCCGCGCCCGCTGGCGCTCACGCTGTGGGCGCTGAGCGCGGCGCTGGCCCTCACGACCCACTACTACTCGATCCTGGTGGTCGCACCGGAGGCCGCCTGGCTGCTCTACGAGCACCGGCGCCGGCGCGCGCTCTACGCGGCGCTCGGCGCGGTGACGCTCACAGGTCTGGCGCTGCTGCCGCTGCTGATCGTCCAGAACCAGACAGGCAATGACGCGTGGATCGGCAACTCCCCGCTCTCCCTGCGCCTGGATCAGGTGATCCCGCTGTTCCTGATCGGGCCGCAGACCCCGGCGCGCACGGTGCTGAAGTTCATCGCGTTTGCCTGCGCACTGGCCGCGCTGGTGCTGCTGGCGCGCGCCACGCGACGTCGTGAACGCCAGGGGGCGATGCTGCCCGGGGGGATCGCGCTGGCCGGGCTCGCGCTGAGCCTGCTGGTGATCCCGCTCAGCGACACCTTCCTGGGACGCAACCTGCTGGCCCTCTGGGTGCCGGCCGCGCTGGCGCTGGCCGCCGGCCTGGCGGCGGCGCGCGCGCGCCTGCTCGGCGCCGCGCTGACGGTGGCGCTGTGCGCGATCGGCGTGGTGGCGACCATCGGCGTGGCGACCAACTACGACATGCAGCGCCCCAACTGGCAGCCGGTCGGCAGGCTGATCGGCCCGCCGCCGCGCAGCGGCACACGGCTCGTGCTGCTGCTGCGCAACCCGGGGCTGCTGCCGCTGGGCCTGTACGTCTCCAGGCTCAGATACGCGGACGCCAACGCGTTTCACGACGTCAGCCAGATAGACGTGATCGCCGTGCGCGACATCCCCGGCCTGGGCGGCTTCTGCTGGTGGGGCTCGGCCTGCAACCTGAGTCCCGGAACGCTGCCCCAGAGCGAATGGGTGAGGGGCTTTCACCCGGTCTGGCGGCGCTCCGTGGAGCAGTTCTCGGTGCTCGAGCTGGCCTCCCCCAGGCCGCGCAGCGTGACCCGCGACGCGGTCGGGCTGATGGTGCGACATGAGTTGCTGACAAACGACACGCTGCTGCTGCAATCCTGACCGTGAACGCCGCCCCGGACACGGACTCAGGCTGGTCGACGCGCCTCTGGTGGACGCTGGTCGGCGCCGGGCTGCTGGACTGGTCGTTCCGGATCGTCTCGCACGCGCCGCAGTTCAGCTGGGCCGCGGTGACCGCGCTGCTGGCCGGCGCCTGGGGCCTGGCCACGGTGCTCAGCAGCTGGGTGCCCGCGCTGGCGGGCGGGCTGGCGCAACGCCACGGCAACGCGTTCGCCTGGGCCACGGCCGTGGTGAGCGTGCTCAGCTTCGCGGTCTGGGCCGCGGTCACGGTGCGGGCGAGCCCCAACTACGGCACCGACGAGCTGGCCTTCGACCAGTTCGCCGCGCACCTGGTGACACACGGCCTGAACCCTTACACGCATTCCATGGCGGGAGCGTTCCCGATGTTCCGCGTCTCACCGGGCGGCTACACGTACACGCTCGGCGGTGACCGCGTCACGCAGCTCTCCTACCCGTCGCTGTCGTTCCTGCTCTACGTGCCGTTCCTGCTCCTGGGCTGGTCACGTGAGCTCGGTGTCGGGCTGGATGTGATCGGCTGGATCCTCTCCACGCTGCTGATCTTCAGGCTGCTGCCGCGCCACCTGCGCCCCGCAGCGCTCCTGGTCGGCTCGAGCGTCGCCTACGTGCAGCTCTCGCTGATCGGCCTCACGGACATGCTGTTCATGCCGATGCTCCTGCTGGCGGCCTACCGCTGGGATCGCTTCGGCCAGGATCGGCGCAGCTACCTGGGGCCGGTGATGTTCGGCCTGGCGATGGCCGTCAAGCAGACGCCCTGGCCGGTGCTGCCGTTCGTGCTGATCGGCCTTGCGCTGGATGAGCAGGCGCGCACCGACCTGCGCAGCGGGGTGCGGCGCGCCGCGCGCTATCTGGCGCTCACGCTGGCGGCGTTTCTGATCCCGAACCTGCCGTACATCGTCGCCGACCCGTCAGCCTGGGTGCGCGGCACGCTCACGCCGCTCACCAAGAGCCTGGTCCCGGCCGGACAGGGTGCCATCTCCTTCACGCTCTTCCTGCACCTCGGCGGCGGCTCGCTGTTCGCCTACAGCCTGCTGACCTTCTCGGTCCTGGCGCTGCTGGTGGTCGCCTACATCGGCTACTACCCGCTGCTGAAGGCCGCGACCTTCGCGCTGCCGGCGGTCGCCTACTTCTTCGCGATGCGCTCATACACCGCTTACCTGGTCTCGCTGGTGCCACCCGGGCTGGTTGCGGCACAGTCGATCTCCCAGCCACCGCTGCGGGCCGCGCGCGCCCAGTTGCGCTCGCGCCCGTGGGCCTGGGCCAGCGGTGCGCTGGCGCTGCTGTGCGTGCTGGTCGGTGCCTACGCGCTGCTGGCGCCGGCGCCGCTGTCGGTGCGGATCACCAACGTGCTCACCAACGGCACCAACAACATCGCCGAGGAGATCTACGTCGAGGTGCACAACACCAGCGGCGCCGCCGCCAGGCCGGCCTTCACGATGCAGACCGCCTCCGGCGTGTCGAGCTTCTGGCATGTGCTCAGCGGCCCCCGCAGGCTGGCGCCCGGTCGCACCGCCACCTACCTGATCGGCTCCCCCGACGTGGACTCGCAGTTCACCGTCAACGACGGGATCACGGTGGTGGCGTTCCTCGAGCACCCCACGTCGGTGAGCATCAGCAACCGCTACCTCCCCGATCTATGGCACGTCGGCTTCGACCCCGAGTCGTTTGAGAACCCGGTGGCGCTGGGCCACCCGGTGGTCGTCCACGCGCGGCTGCTGAACGAGTGGAACAAGCCGATCCGCAGGGCGAGCGTGCCGGTCACGCTCAGCCAGTCGGCGGCGCTGGGCCAGTCGCTGCTGGGCACGCCGGTCCCGAGCAGCACGCGCCCGCGACTGGCATCGATCAACGGCCACAACCGCGGCCGCCAGGCGACCGCCTACACCGACGCCGCGGGCATCGCCACGTTCACGATCGTCGGCCGGGCCACGAGCATCTACCCCGACATCTTCAGCGCCGCGATCCCGAGCGGCCCTCCGCTCGGCTATCAGGCCACCGCCTCCGCGAGCTTCCTGATCCGCTTCAGGGCGCGTTAGCGCCGCACAGGCGGCCCGCGACCCGACGCCGGCGGCCAGCTCAGACCCGGACGAGCGGGGCCTGGCGCGGAGCCCGACGTCTCGTGGATGTGCGCGCCACCAGGCGAGTCGGCACCTGGATCTGAAGCGACTGCGGTTCGCGCCCCTCCACCAGCTCAATCAGCAACTCAGCCGCCTGCGCCCCGATCCGGTCGGGGTAGAGGCTCAGTCCGGTCAGCGACGAGCGTCCAGGTTCACCGGCGCTGCCCGTGGCGGTCACCGCCAGCAGCAGCTCGTCGGGCACCGCGATGTGCGTTGCGCGAGCTGCCAGCAACGCCCCCACCCCAACACGGTCATAGGTCGCGTAGATGGCGTCCGGACGCTGCGCCCCGCTGAGCAGCTTGCGCGTCGATGCATAGCCTGCGCTCTCCGTGAGATCCGCTCCGACCCGCGCCACCAGCGGCCGCACGCCCTGTTCGGCGCACCATCCACGGTAGGCGCCCTCGACATCGACGGTGTAGGACATCACCGCCGGGTTGGTCATCAGCGCGATCCGCTCAGCGCCGCGACGCGCAAGGTGGTTGAGCACCGAGCGGACCCCCGCCCCGTGATCGTTGTCCACCCAGGGAAGCTCACCGTCACTCTCCAGTAGCCGCCCGGTGGTCACGACCGGCACGCCGGAGCGCAGCAGTTCGCCGACCACCGGGTCACCGCTCACTGGATCGACGATGATCGCCCCGTCGAGCGGGATCGCGGGCTGGGAGGCGAGCCCGCTGCCGTCGGGAGCCAGGACCAGCGCATACCCAGCGCGCATCGCGGATGCGCTGGCGGCCATCATCAGATCGCGGAAGTAGGCGAAGTCCGAGAAGCGCACGGGCGAGCCGGCGGGCTGCGAGACGATCAGACCCAGCAGTCCAGACTTGCCGCCGCCGAGGTTGCGCGCCGCCACGCTGGGCGTGTAGGCGAGGCGCGCGGCGATCTGCCGCACATGCTCCCGAGTCTCCTCCGGAAGGCGCCCCTTGCCGTTGAGCGCGTGCGAGACGGTCGTGACCGAAACGCCGGCGGCGGCGGCCACATCCTTGATCCCGATCCTGCGTCCCTTGCCGGTCACGACCGGAACTCTACGACCTCCGCCCCACTCATGGGCTTGACATGCAAAAACGCTTTGCCTAGGCTACTCGATCCATCGGCGCAAAAACGTCTTTGCAACCGGAGGAGAGAGAATGACGGACACGACCAAGGTTGACCCCACGATGTGGAGCAGCCTGCTGCACTCGGGCATCATCGGTACTTTCATGCGCCTGCCGCACGTCCCGCCGCAGGCGCCGGCGCTGCGCGCGGCCGACGCCCGCGCGGCAATCTACGGGCTTCCCTTCGATGCCACCAACATCAGCCGCACGGGCGCCAACTACGGGCCTCGCGGGATCCGCGAGATCTCCTGCCAGTTCCTGCCCTACAACGCAACTCTCGACTTCGATCTGATCGAGACGCTCAACCCGATCGACGCCGGAGACTGCGAGATCGTTCTGGCCAACCCCGAGAAGACCTTCGCCCGCGCCCAGCAGGACATCGGCGAGATCCTCGATGCCGGCGCCCTGCCGGTGAGCCTCGGAGGCGACCACTCGATCACGATCCCCGCCGTGCGCGCCGTGCGCGCACGGGTCGGCGATCCCGGGCTGGTGCTGGTCGACATGCACCTCGACACCGCCGTCGACGTAGGCGGCGAGCAGCTGAATCACTGCTGCCCGATCAGTCGCGCGGTCGATGCCGGCTTCGACCCGAAGAAGATCGCGCTGGTGGGGATCTCAGGCTGGATGAACCCCAGGTCCGAGCTCGACTACTGCCGTGAGCGCGGGATCACAGTGATCTGGCTGGAGGAGATCTGGGAGCACGGCACCGCCTGGGCGGTCGACCGCGCGCTGCAGGCGGCCGGCGCGGGCGACGGCACCTACCTGTCGTTCGACGTCGACTCGCTCGACGCGGCGTTCGCGCCCGGCACCTGTTGCCCGTCGCCGGGCGGGATGACCACGCGCGAGGCGATCGAGATCGTCCGCGGAGTGGCCCGCAACGGCCTGCTGGGGGTGGATGTCGTCGAGGCAGCACCCAGCCTTGACGGGACCCCCACGACGGCGCTGATCGCCGGGCGCATCGCGATCGAGGCGATGGCTTTCCACGGTGGCGCAGGGCGCTAGCGGTTCAACCGTGGTCCACCGGCGACGCCCAACAGCAACCGTTCCGGAGACCGACCACCAGTCGTGCGTTTCCATTCGCTTGTGCACAGAGGAGGATTGAGGAGATGAGTACGCAGGCATCCAGAGGCAGCGGCGCAGGTTCACCGGCGCTCTTCACCCGCAAGGCCACAGGGCTCGTGCGCGAAGGCCGCACGCGCGACGCGCTGTTCTACAACCTGCTGTGGTCGAGCGTCGCGCTGACGTTCGCGTTCTACTGGCTGTTCGCCGCGTTCTACCCCGGGTCAAACGCGTTGATCACATTCCTGCTCGCGGCTGCGCTCGGCCTGCCCGGCGCCTTCCTCTACGCGATGCTCAGCCAGCTGATGCCACGCACCGGCGGGGATTACGTGTTCAACAGCCGCTCGCTGCACCCGGCCGTGGGGTTCGCGGGCAACTTCTCGTACTCCTTCTGGCTGGCGGTCGTGATCGGTGTCTACACGACCTACATCGCCTCCTACGGGTTTGGCGCGTTCGGCCGGATGATGGCCGGCTTCGGAGCCGGCACCGGCTGGCTGAGCTTCGGCAACTGGTTCTCAACGCACTGGGGCCTGTTCATCACCGGAACCGTCGTGCTGGTGCTGTCTGCCGTGATGTTCGCAATCGGCGGCGTGCGGCTCTTCTTCCGCATCCAGGCCACCTGCTTCGCGCTGTTCATGCTCGGCGCCGTGCTGGTGCCGGTGGTCGTCGGGCTGCTGCAGAGCCACGCCGGCTTCCTGGCGAACTTCAACACCTACGGACACAACCTCGGCTCGTCGACGCCGGTCGCGTCGCTTGTGGCATCGGCCAAGAAGGCGGGCTTTGTGCACTCAGGATTCAGCTGGACCCTGACGCTCAGAGCGATCTCAGTGTTCTGGTTCATCTTCGGGTTCATCTTCTCCAGCAACTACTTTGCCGGTGAGATCCGTCTGCAGAAGCGCACGCACATCTACTCGATGCCGGGCGCGGTGCTCCTGGCAGTCGTGGTGCTGCTGCTGATGGTCCCCAGCTTCACGCACGTGGTGGGCTACGACTTCAGCGCACAACTCGGGCTTGCCAACCCGGCAAGCTACGGCTTCGCCTCGGGCGCCCCTGCCTACCCCGAGTTGATCGGGATCGCAGCCGGAAGCCCGGTCGTCGGCGTGATCGCGATCGTCGGTTTCACGATCGGGCTGGTGATCTGGTTGCCGCAGACGCTGCTGCTTGTCAGCCGCAACATGTTCGCATGGTCGTTTGATCGCGTTATGCCGGACCGTCTGTCGGCCGTCGATGCCCGCTCGAGCTCACCGCTGTGGGCGATCGGCGTGATGCTTGTGCTGAGCATCGTCAGCACCGCGATCTACTCCTTCACCACCTGGTTCAGCTCGCTCTCCGCGCTGCTCGGTCTGACCCTGCCGCTGCTGGTGACCGCGCTGGCCGGGGTGCTGCTGCCGTTCCGGCGGCGCGAACTGGTCGAGAACTCACCCTACAACCGCCGGATCGCGGGGATCCCACTGCTCTCGCTGGTTGGCGGGCTCGCGCTTCTGGGCTTCAGCGGCGCGGTTGCCGTGCTGCTGTGGGATCCCGGCTCGGGCGCGAGCCTCAGCCAGAACCCCGGCAAGCTGGAGCTGGCTATCGTCGTGTATGTGGCCGGACTGGTGATCTGGTACGTGGCGCGAGCCATCAGGCGCACGCAGGGGATCGACATCGACCTCGCTTACCGCGAGCTGCCGGCGGCCTGACGATGGGCCTCTTCAGACGCACATCCAGCGCGGATGCCCGGGAGACGGTGCGCCTCTACTACGCGTCCGACATCCACGGATCGGACGTGCTGTGGCGCAAGTTCCTGAACGCCGCAGCCGCCTACCGCGTCTCGGTGCTGGTGATGGGCGGCGACCTCACCGGCAAGGTCGTGGTGCCGCTCGTGGAGACCGCCGGCGGCTTTCACGTGGAGCTCTTCGGAGTCCCGCAGACTGTCTCCGGCGAGGAGCTCGAGGAGATGGAGAACCGCATCAGGGCCAACGGGATGTACCCGCACCGCATGAGCGCAGAGGAGGTCTCACGGGTAGCGCAGCTGTCCGAGGAGGACAAGGAGGCCTGGTTTGCCGATGTGATTCGCCTGACGTTCTCGAAGTGGCTGGCACTTGCCGATGAGCGCCTGGAGAGTTCCACTCGCTGCTTCGTGATGCCGGGCAACGACGATCCCGAGGGAGTCGACCGCGCGATCGAGGAGGCGTCGAAGGTCGAGGCATGCGACGACCGCATAGTGGAATTTGACGGCCATACGATGATCTCCCTCGGCTACGCCAACCGCACACCGTTCGATTCGCCCCGCGAGCTCGATGAAGATGAACTGCTGAGACGGATCAGCCGGCTGGCAGATGCGGCCGGGGACATGGATAGGTGCATCTTCAACCTGCACGTGCCGCCGTATGACTCGTCCTTGGACAGTGCGCCGGCGCTAACTGAGGATCTGGAGGTGATCATGTCCGGCTCGGCACCGAAGATGATCCCCGTGGGGTCGTTGGCGGTGCGCGAGGCGATCGAGCGATACCAACCGCTGCTGGCCCTGCACGGGCACGTCCACGAGAGCGCCGGCGCCACGCGCATCGGCAGGACGCTGTGCATCAACCCCGGCAGCGACTACCACACGGGTCGCATCTCCGGCTGCTTGATCCAGCTGCGCCCGGACCGCGTGATCCACCAGTTCGTCGCCGGGTGAGCTGGAGATGAGTCAGGGTCCCCCCTTTGCCGAGCGCCTGATCGAGGAGGGGCGCGAGCTTTATGAGGCAGCCCGTGATCTGCGCCTGGATCTGCGTCTGATGGGCGGTGTCGGCATCCGCCTGCTGCTGGGAGAGAGGCTGCCTCCAGCGTACCGGCGCAGCTACCGCGATCTGGACGTGATGGTGCGACGCAAGCAGCGTCGAGATGTGGAGACGCTGCTGGCCAAGCGCGGATGGGAGCCCGCCACTGAGTTCAACGCACTCGGTGGCGGGCGGCGACTGTTGTTCCATGATCCCGCCAGCGAGGCTCAGGTCGACGTCTTCGTGGAGTCCTTCGAGATGTGCCATTCGCTGCCGTTGGTCGACGGTCTAGACCGGCCTGGACCGAGCCTCCCAGCGACCGACCTGCTGATGAGCAAGCTGCAGATCGTCAGTCTCAACACCAAGGATCGCAACGACTGCTACGCGCTGCTGGAGAGCTGCACGATCGCGGAAGGGGATCACGAGGCGATTGAACTCTCGCGGATCGCAGGGCTGGCAGCCGGAGACTGGGGCATTCATCACACCTTCGAGCTCAACCTCAGACGTCTGCGTGAGGGCCTGGGCGCCGTCGCACAGGCGGACGCCGAGCAGATCAACTCGATACTCGATCAGCTGTGCGACGCGATCGACGAGGTGCCCAAGACACGCGCCTGGAAGCTGCGTGCGAAGATTGGCGAGCGCAAGCGCTGGTATGAGGAGCCTGAGGAGGTCGACCGCGCCGGAAACGGCTGACGTCTCCGCGGCCAGGGTCA
>JAJZDA010000241.1 GCA_021851525.1 Actinomycetes bacterium
CGGGTGCCCGGGCCACAGCCCGCGCAGCGCGGCGGGCCTCAGGCCACCCGCGGGTTACCGGGCCACAGCCAGCGCCGCGCGGCGGGCCTCAGGCCACCGCCACCGCCTCACGCACGGCGGTCGCAAACTCCTCGATGTCGGCCTCGGTCGTATCCCACGCGCACATCCAGCGGACCTCACCGGTGGCCTCGTCCCAGGCGTAGAAGTCAAAGCGCTCGAGCAGACGCTCGCGCGCCTGCGCCGAGATCACCGCAAAGACGGCGTTGACACTCGGCTCGCGGGTGATGCGCACACCCTCGATGCCGCGCAGCGCCTGCGCCAGGCGCGCGGCCATGGCGTTGGCGTGGGCGGCGTTGGTGCGCCAGAGATCGTCGTGCAAGAGCGCGTCGAACTGGGCCGCCAGGAAGCGCATCTTGGAGGCCAGTTGCAGCGTCTGCTTGCGCAGGTGCAGCATCCCCTCGCGCAGCCGCGGATTCAGCACCACCACGGCCTCACAGCCGAGCGCGCCGTTCTTGGTTGCACCGAAGGAGACGATGTCCGCGCCGCGCACCACATCCGCAAGCCCGACGCCGAGCGCGGCCGCGGCGTTGGCCAGCCGTGCCCCGTCGATGTGGACCAGCGCGCCGGCGGCATGCGCCGCCTCGCTGATCGCCTCGAGCTCCTGCAGCGAGTAGAGCGTGCCCAGCTCAGTGGACTGCGTCAGCGAGACGAGCCCCGGCCTGACGAAGTGCTCGTCCGCGGGGCGCGCCAGCAGCGGCTGGATGGCGTCAACCGTGAGCTTCCCGTCGACAGCCGGCGCCACCAGCAGCTTGCTGCCCGCAACCGCCTCGGGCGCTCCCACCTCATCGGTGTGCAGGTGCGCGTGCTCAGAGACGATCGCGCCCTGCCAGGGGGCGAGCGCGGCGCGCAGCGAGAGCACATTGGCGCCGGTGCCGTTGAACACGAAGTACACGCCGGCCTGCGGGTCGCCGAGCGCCGCGGCGACCCTGCCCTCGACAGCCGCGCTGTACTCGTCATGGCCGTAACCGAAGGCATGCCCGACGTTGGCGCCCGCGATCGCCTCGAGCACCGCCGGGTGCACGGTCGCGGCGTTGTCTGACGCGAAGCCGCGCCGCCCACGGCTCATGCGCCGGCTCCCAGCACCCGCGCCAGCGCGGAGTAGAAGATCGACAGCGGAAACTCGTCGGGCGCGACGGCGTCGCAGTAGGGCCGCGGGTCCTCCACCTCAGCGAAGTCACGCACCCCGGCGACCCAGCGCGAGCCGGTGGCCGGCGGCACGTATGCCGCCACCAGGTCATGCGCGGCCGACCAGTGCTGCAGCTTGGTGCGGTCGATCCCGGCCCGGTAGAGCATCAGGATCTCATCACGCAGGCCGATCACGCCCTCCGCCACGCGCCCCCACTCGATCGAGAGCTGGTTGTCAGTCCAGCTCAGGTAGCCGTGCCGGTGCAGGTAGGCGAACAGCAGCTGGCCGCCGAGCCCGTCGTAGTTGCGCACGCGCGTGCCGGTGATCGGGAAGCGCAGCAGCCGGTCGAAGAGGATCGCGTACTGCACATTGCGCGCGAAGGCCAGCCCCTCACGCTCAAGCTCCACCGCCTCCGCGAACGCCGTCAGGTCGCAGCGCAGCTCCTCCAGCGAGTACATCCAGTAGGGGGCGCGCTGGCGCACCATGAACGGATCAAACGGCAGGTCGCCGCGGCTGTGCGCTCGGTCGTGGATCAGGTCCCAGAGGATGTAGGCCTGCTGGGAGACCCACGGGTCCACCAGCAGGCGCGCGGCGTCCGGCGGGAGGTTCATCTCCAGCAGGTCGGCGGCGCGTGAGGCGACCCGTCGCAGGCGCTCTGACTCGCGGTCGCAGAAGATCGCGCCCCAATGGTTGGGCTGGCGCTCAGCGACGCTGACCATCTCCGGGAAGAGCACCGCGCACTCACTGTCATAGCCGCGGGTGCCGTCCACCAGCTCGACCGGCACGAACTTCGGGTTGTCAAACCGCGTGGTCTCCAGCCGAGCGATCCAGTCAGGCCAGGGGACGCGCACGACCAGCGCCTCAAAGCAGGTGTCCGGTGAGCCGTTCTGCTTGTACATCGGGAAGAAGACAACGTGCGCGGCACCGTCCTGGCGCCTGCGCTCCGGGCGGAAGGCGGCGAGCGCGGCGCTGAAGTCGGGCTTGCCGTAGCCGCCCTCCTGCCAGGACTGCAGGTCGGTGGCAGCGGCGTGCAGGTGCGCCTGGCCGGGTGCGAGCGCGCGCAGCGCGCTCGCAATCTCGGCCACCAGCCGCGCCGCATCCTCACGCGAGGCATCCGCCGCCAGCGACCCGTCAGGTGCCTGCAGCAGCCCGAGCGCGTCGGTCGCGTCGCGCAGCGCGCGCCACTCCGGCGCGGATGCGAGCTCCCCGGCCGGGTCGCCCGCCGGCTGACCCGGCCGGCCCGCGGGTGGCCGGCGGGACGCCCAGGTGGCGATGTTGACCCACAGCGGCTCATGGTCGAGCGCGCCGATGCAGTCGTCGCCGAACAGATCTGAGTCGGCCAGCACCACGACGCGTCCTTCACCGTGCTGTGAGCTGACCAGCAGCGGCTCACCGGGCGCAGAGGCGCTCTGGTGGGTTCGGGCCAGCACGCGAGCGCCGTTGCTGGTCTGGATCGTGGTGGCCCGGTAGAAGCAGGCCGCGCCAACCCGCGCGAGCAGGTCGCCCTCACGCCCGCGGCCGCCGTGCGCGAGCTGCGCGAGCACCCAGGTGGGCGCCCCGTCGCAGTGCTCGTAGTCCTGAACCGTGTCGTTGCGCAGGCGCAGGCCGAAGCGCGCCAGCAGCTCATTGAGGTTGTTGCCGTACTTGTCCTGCTCGGTCTCGCCCAGCACGACCAGACCGCCACCGGCGTTGACGTAGTCCTCGATCGCCTCAATCTCGGCGGCGCTCAGCCGCGGCGTGCCGACGCCGGTGGTCTGCTCCCAGGCCGGCTCGGAGGGATGGGCTATCACCAGCAGATCTGCCTGCGCCAGCACCGCGGCCGACAGCTCCCCCTCGCGGTGCGCCACGACCTCGAACTCACGCGCGCTCAGCGCCGCCGCGGCGCGCGCGTACGACGCGTCTGCCGGGTGCGCCGGCTGCATCTCGCCCGCGAGCTCCGGGCGGATCGTCCAGGCTTCGCTGTGGGCCTCGTCGAACAGAACCTTGACTGTGCTCATGCGCCAAGGCTAATGGTTGCCCGTCCCCGCGCACGCCCGCGCGCGGGGACGCGGCCCAGATAGTGTCCAGCGGGCCGGACGGGGCTGGCCGTGCGCGCCCCCGCGCCGCCCCCGCGCCACCCCCACGCCACCCCCACGCCACCCCCACGCCACCCC
>JAJZDA010000051.1 GCA_021851525.1 Actinomycetes bacterium
GCGCGACGGACGCGCTCACCGGATCTCCCGCAGCGGTGCTGCCACACCCCCGCAGCACCGCTGCGGCGGCCCCGCAGCGGCGCTGTGGCAGCCCCGCAGCGGCGCCGCACTCAATCTGCAGTAATTCGGTTTATCTTTGTCCATCGGTTAAGTGAAGAAGATCGCGAGGATTCTCTAAAGAGCAGGGGAAAAGCGTCCGACAAATGCTCAAACGCGCCAGCGGTCCGGGGCTGGCGAGGACTTCAACAGCGTGCCACCCACGATTTGTCGAACGGACGAACAATGCCCATCAATCTCAGTAAGGCCCTGAGCAACCTCACGATCCGCGCCAGGCTGATCATCCTCACCGCCGTGATGGCGCTGGCGATGGTGGTCCTCGTGGCCGTGAGCTTCTCGAGCTTCTCCTCGATCTCAACCAGCAAGAACGCGGCCGACAAGGCCTCGGCGCAGCTCACCGACGTGCACAACGCCTATGAGGGCTGGCTGACGCAGGACGATCAGTCGAACATGGTCGCCGCCGTGGCGATGCTGCGAAACCCGGCTGACACCGGGCTACTGAAGACCACCTGGCAGCAGGTGCTGGTCGGTGAGGCGCAGGCGCGCAAGGCCATCGCGGACATCCTCAACTACCCGTCGAGCCCCAAGCTCAAGGCGGCGGTCGCCCAGCTGCAGAGGGACTGGGCCGCCTACACCGTCTTCACCGGCCAGGTGGGCCGGGACGCGCTCGGCGGCAGGCCGGTCGCCGCCACCCAGGTGATGACCGTCGGCAACCTGCAGTCGTCCAACGCCACGCAGGCCGATTTCAACAGGATCGAGCCGCTGGTTCAGGGCAAGTTCAACACGAGCGCCGCGAGCATCGGCTCGTCGATCAGCAACGGCCAGACGCTGCTGCTGATCATCGCGATCATCGCGATCGCGCTGGCGCTGGGCCTCAGCTACCTGATCGTGCGCTCGATCATGCGTCCCTGCGCGGTCCTCAGTGAGGTCGCCACGCGCTTTGCGATGGGTGACGTGGAGCTCGAGCTCGACACCACCGGGCGGGACGAGCTGAGCAAGGTCAACCGCAGCTTCCAGGCTGTGATTGAGAACCAGCGGGAGCTCTCCAACGCCTTCTCAGAGTTCGCAAACGGTCACATCGGCGTGAAGGTCGAGCCACGCTCCGAGGTCGATGCGATCACCCACGCCTTCCTGGCGATGCAGGAGAAGATCGCGGCAATGATCGGTGAGATCTCGCAGAGCTCCGGGATCCTCTCGGCGGCCTCCGCGCAGATGGCCGCCACCTCCGAGGAGACCGGCCGCGCGATCCAGGAGATCGCCAGCGCGGTGGGCAACGTGGCGATGGGCGCCGAGCAGCAGGTCCGCTCGGTTGAGGACGCGCGCCGCGTGTCAGATGAGCTGGCCGCCGCCACCCAGACATCCGCAGCCACCGCGGATGAGACCGCAAGCGCCGCCGAGGAGGCCCGCA
Source organism: Actinomycetes bacterium (assembly GCA_021851525.1). GTDB lineage: Bacteria > Actinomycetota > Thermoleophilia > Solirubrobacterales > Solirubrobacteraceae > Palsa-465. Next base: position 1,466 of record JAJZDA010000051.1, read on the forward strand.
GCGTCGCCCGCCAGGGCGTCGAGGCCGCGGAGCAGGCCAGCAGCGCGATGCGGGCGCTGCGCGACTCCAGCGCCGAGACCACGGCGGCGATCAAGGCGCTTGGTGAGAAGAGCGATCAGATCGGTGGGATCGTGGAGACGATCACGGGGATCGCGGCGCAGACCAACCTGCTGGCGTTGAATGCGGCGATTGAGGCTGCGCGTGCCGGTGAGCATGGTCGTGGGTTTGCGGTTGTGGCTGAGGAGGTGCGGCATCTGGCTGAGGAGTCTCAGCAGGCCGCGCAGTCGATCAGTGAGCTGATCGAGGAGATCCAGCGTGAGACCGAGCGCACGGTGACCGTGGTGGAGGCCGGCGCGGCCCAGACCGAGGGTGGCGTGCAGACGGTCGAGCAGGCGCGTGACGCGTTCATGCAGCTCGGCCAGAGCGTCGAGGACATGAGCGGTCGCGTCGAGCAGATCGCCGCGACGATCCGCCAGATCGCCGCCAGCGGCGAGCAGATGCGGGACACGATGAGCTCGGTGGCCGAGGTGGCCGAGTCCTCCAGCGCCTCCACGGAGGAGGTCTCGGCAAGCACCGAGCAGTCGAGCGCCTCCACCCAGGAGATCGCCGCCAGCGCCCAGCAGCTGGCGACCACCGCCGAGGAGCTGGAGCGCCTCGTCGGGCAGTTCGTGCTGGCCTAGCCGTCCCTCTCCCGGCTGGCTCGACGGGGCGCGCAACCTGCGTTGCGCGCCCCGTCCACGTTTTCAGGGCGCGGCCCGCGCATCGCGCTGCCGGCCAGCCCCGGTGTGAGCTACAGGCCCGCGTGGGCGTGAGTTCGGTGGCAGCGGCGCGGCGCGGGCGAGTGGCGCGGCGCGGGCGCGGGGACGCGAGGTCAGTGACGCACGCGGCGGGTGCGCGCGCGTTCCTCCTGCGCCTCCACCACCTTGACGATCAGCTTCAGGTACTGCTCGATCCCGGTGGCCCGCGCCTCACCGCGCTCAAAGGCGGCGCGCCAGTCGGCCAGGTGACCCTTGGCGGCCAGCTCATTGAAACGCTCGCGGCGGATCTCCAGCGTCAGCTTGGCGTCACTGGGGATCGCCTTGGTCACGGTCGGGCCCGGCAGCTCGATCCGGTAGAGCTGCACGTCACCACGGCCATGCAGTTCCAATCCCGCAACCACCGTGAGCCGCGCCAGCTGCGGCACCTCCTCCAGGAAGCGCCGGATCCCGGTCTCAATCAGAGCCTTGGTGTCGGACTGTGAGGACAGAGGCTCGAGTCTAGGCGATGGCGGTGGCCGTGCGAAGCGGCTGCTCGAGCAGTTCAAACACCGCGTCAGCCGGTGCCGGGCGGCCGAGGTGGTAGCCCTGGGCGAACTCACAGTCGAGCTCACGCACGACTGACAGTGCCAGCTCATCCTCGATCCCCTCCACCACCACGACCAGCTCATGGGCACGCGCCAGATCGGCGATGGCCCGCACCACCGGATGCACCTGGGGGTCGCAGCCGAGCCCGCGCACGAACCGACGGTCGATCTTCAGGCCGCTGATGGGCAGCTCACCGAGCCGCGCCAACGATGAGTAGCCGGTCCCGAAATCATCGATCATCACGTCGGCGCCGTCCCCCACCAGCCGCTCGAGCGCGCCACGGGTGGAGTCCAGCTGCTGCATCAGGGCCGACTCGGTGACCTCGAGCACCAGGGTGCTCGGATGCACACCGGCCTCGGCGAGGATCCGTTCGATCTTGCCGGCTATCAGCGGATCCGCGAGCTGCACGACCGAGGCGTTGACCGCAAACCGCAGCGACGGCAGCAGGGCTGACCAGCTGCGCGCCTGCTGGGCGACCATCTCAAACACGAGCTCTCCGAGCGGGACGATCAGCCCGGCCTCCTCCGCCAGCGGGATGAAGTGATCTGGTGTCACCAGGCCACGGCGGGGATGCTGCCAGCGCACCAGCGCCTCTACCCCGGCCCAGCACTGGGCGCGCAGGTCAAGGATCGGCTGGTAATGCATCACCAGCTGGCGCTCATCGATGGCCACGCGCAACTCCTGTTCGGTGCGCAGGCGCGTGACCGTCGCCACCCGCATGCGGCGGTCAAAGACATGCTGGTGTCCCGGACCGGCCGCTCGCGCGGCCCGCATCGCCGCATCGGCGTCGCGCACCAGCGTGAACGCGTCGGTCCGCCGCGCGCCGATGGCGATCCCGATGCTGACCGTCAGCATCAACTCGACGCCATCCACCTCAATCGGGCGCCGTACGTTGGCCATCACCTGATCTGCCAGCTGCTGCAGCGACTCCTGCTGGGCGCCCGGCACGAGCACGCTGAAGACGTCGACCCCGAAGCGCGACACGGTGCCGCGCTCACCGACTGTGGCGCGCACGCGGTCCGCCACCTCCAGCAGCAGCTGCTCGCCGGCGAGGTGACCGAGGCTGTCGTTGATCGCGCTGAAGCGGTCCACCTCCAGCAGCATCAGTCCCAGCCGCCGGCCGCGGACCTGCAGCTCACGGCCGGCGATCTCCAGCAGCCGGGCGCGGTTCGGCAGCCCGGTGAGCGAGTCCAGATCGGCGGCGGCGCGCAGCGCCATCTCCGAGGCGGCGCGGTCGATCGCCAGCGCTGCCAGGTTGGCGGCGTTGGCAACGTAACGCTGCTCATGCTCATCTGGCCGGTGGCGCACGCTGCGATAGACCGCAAACGTCCCCATCACCTGACCGCCCGGGCTCAGCAGCGGCTGCGACCAGACCGCGTGCAGGTCAAAGCGCGCCGCCAGATCGAGGAAACCGGCGGTCAGCGGGTCCGAGAAGATGTCCTGGACTGTCACCGCCAGCCCCCGCGCGGCGGCGGTCCCGCAGGCGCCCATCCCCTCCGCCACCGGCAGCCCGTCGATCTGCTCGGCGAACTCACGGGGCAGGCTCGGGGAGGCGCTGTGGCGCAGCACGCCACCGCTGCGATCGACCGTCAGCACCGTGCAGAAGGAGCCCGGGAAGCGCTCCTCGGCCTGACGGCACAGCTCAGTCAGCGTCTGCGCCAGCGGCGCCCCGCGCGCAATGCGCTCGATCAGCGCCTGCTGAGCGCGCAGCTCCTGCTCGGCACCCGCCATGGCCGTGCCGCCCCGCGCCTGGGCCCCGCTCCCGGCCAACTGGTGTGGCCGGGTGATCCGACCGTTGCCACAGACAGCATCCTTTGCCACGGCGCCCTTCCCATCTCGGAGGTGCTTGTGGCGATTATCACGCTGTACGTTGCATACCGCAACTGTGCAACTCAGCCACCGCGCCCGCCGGCGCGGTGGCCTCAGCCGCGGCGCTGCGCGACGATGCGGTGGGCGTAGCCGGAGCGCTGAAGCTCGGTGAGCGGCTCCGCCGCGGCCCCTACCGCAACCCGCGCCTTCGCACACAGCGGGCGCACATCGGTCGTGAATGCGTCCTGCAGCAGCGCGTAGGCGCCGATCACATCACCCGCGGCCTGAGCCTGTGAGAGCGCGTGACGGTCGACCAGCAGCGCCTTGGCGTACGCCTCCTGGAGGTTGGTGACGCTGAGCACCATCGCCGCGACCTTGGCCTCGACGTTGTGCGACTGGTCGATTGTCAGTCGCGGCAGCGGGTCGCCGACATCACGCGCCAGCTCAGTGAAGATCAGGAACAGCTCAAACGGGTTGACCGAGCCGACAATCAGGTCGTCATCGGCGTACTTGCGGTTGTTGAAGTGAAACCCGCCGAGTCGCCCGGCGTCGCTCAGCAGCGCCACGATCTGCTCGATGTTGACCCCCTGCGCGTGGTGGCCTAGATCGATCAGGACGTTGGCGCGCTCACCGAGCTGCTGGCAGAGCAGCAACGCGGAACCCCAGTCAGCCAGGTCGGTGGCGTAGAAGGCAGGCTCGAAGAGCTTGTACTCAACCAGCAGCTCCTGCTCGGCGGGCAGCTGGCGGTAGAGCTCCTGCAGCGCCTCCAACATCCGCGCGCGCCGTGCGCGGATGTCATCCTGGCCGGGATAGTTGGTCCCGTCCGCGAACCACAGCGACTGGGCGCCGGCGCCGAGTTCAGTTGCGATCTGCACGCACTCACGCAGGTGATCCAGCGCCCTGGCCCGGATCCGAGCGTCCGCATTGGTGATCGAGCCCAGCCGGTAATCCGGATCCTGGAAGAGGTTCGGGTTCACGGCGCCGACCCGCAGGCCCTGCTCGCGGATGTGCGCGGCCAGGCGCGCGTAGTCCTCGACCCGGTCCCAGGGGAAGTGCAGCGCCACGGCGGGGGCGGCACCGGTCAGGCGATGGACCTCGGCCGCATCCTCGATCCGCTCGTAGACGTCACGCGGGCGACCGGGCGCGGGGAACGTCGCAAAGCGGGTCCCTGAGTCGCCATAGCCCCACGAGGGTGTCTCGACCTCAAACGCGCCCAGGGCCCGCTCGATCGCCTCCGGATCAAGCCCGCGCGCGGCGATCCGCGCCGCCAGCAGGGGGTACTCCTCAGACCAGTCAGACACGTTGATTACCTCCCGGTTAGGCGGCCACGCCGGCCGCTGGCTGCGCCTGCAGCCCGGTGGCCGCGAGGAAGCGCTCAAAGGTTTCATCGTCCCGGCGACCGCCGCGTGGCTCATAGCGGCGCAGCTCCGTGGAGCGCGCCGCCAATTCACGCATCTCGGTGAGCGAGCTGAGCTCACCCAGCGCTCGTGACTGAACGAGCACGTTGCCCATCGCCGTTGCCTCCTCCGGTCCGGCCAGCACCGGCAGGCCGGTGAGGTCGGCGGTCAGCTGGCAGAGCAGCTGGTTGCGCACGCCACCGCCGACGGCGTGGATCACCCGCACGTCACGCCCGCTCACGTGCTGCAGGCGTTCGAGCACGAGCCGATATTTGCAGGCGAGCGAGACCAGGATCGAGCGGACCAGCTCGCCGACACCTGCTGCGGGCCGCTGGCCGGCCGCAACGCAGGCGGCCTCGATCCGCGCGGTCATCCCACCACCCCGCAGCAGCTCGTCTCCGTCAGGATCGAACAGTGCGACCTGCGCGGGAGCGGCGGCAGCGAGCCGCTGCAGCTCCTGGTAGTCATAGTCACTGCCCGCCGCGCGCCACTCGCGCCTGCACTCCTGCAGCAGCCAGAGCCCCATCACGTTGCGCAGCAGGCGGATGCGACCGTCGATTCCGCGCTCATTGGTGAGGTTGAAGGCGGCGGCCTGCGCGCTCAGGCACGGTTCCTCGATCTCCAGGCCCAGCAGCGACCATGTCCCCGAGGAGAGCACCAGCGAGTCTTCGTCGCGCAGCGGGGCGGCGACGAAGGCCGACGCGGTGTCGTGGGCCGCCACGACCCAGACCGGACTGCCGGCCGCAGCGCCGGCTCTGTCAGCGTGCTCGGTGAGCACGCTCCCCAGGCGCGCCCCCGGCTCCGTGAGCTGCCCGGCGAACGGCGCCTGCGGCAGCCCCAGCCGGGAGATCAGGTCGTGGGCCCAGGCGCCGCGGCGCGCGTCCAGCAACCCGGAGGTGGAAGCGATCGTTGACTCGTTGAGCAGCTCCCCCGTCAGCCACAGCCCGAGCAGATCCGGGATCAGCGCGATCCGCCTTGCAGCCTCGAAGGCCGGCGTGCGCGGCTCGGCCATCAGCTGGAAGATCGTGTTGATCGCCATCGTCTGGATGCCGGTGCGCTGATACAGCTCCTGGCGTGAGACCAACGCGAAGGTCCGCTCCAGCACCTCCGCGCCGGTGCGCGCGTCGCGGTAGTGGTAGGGCATGCCCAGCATCCGTCCGCCGCCGTCGAGCAGCGCGTAGTCAACTCCCCAGCTGTCGATCCCGATGCCGTCAGGCGCGCCGTCGCGGGCGGCTACGGCGAGGCCCTGGAGGATCGCGCCGAAGATCCCCGCGAGATCCCAGTGAAGGCCGTCATGCAGGCGCACCGACCGCGTCTCAAAGCGGGAGACCACATCGAGCGTGACGCGCCGGTCGCTCAGATCGGCGCAGATCACCCGGCCGCTCTCCGCGCCGAGGTCTACCGCGACCAGCCTGCGTGCGGTGCCGGCCATGCTCAGGCGCCGCCGTCGCCGCGCAGCGGCTCGACCCCGCGACGCAGGCGGATCCGTGCCAGCTCGCGCCCACGCCGCGCCAGGTCCGGCCCGTTGGGCACCACGACGCTGAGGATCAGCAGCGCGCCGGAGACCACCTGGTAGTCGTTCTCGTTGAGCGAGGTTCCCAGCAGCAGCGCGCTGCGCAGGCCCGCGTAGACGAAGGCGGCCAGCACCACGCCGAAGATCGTCCCGCGACCGCCGAAGATCGAGACGCCGCCCAGCAGCACGATCGTCACCACCTGCAGCTCAAAGCCGATGCCGATGTTCTCGCCGGCCGAGGAGAGCTCAAACGCGTAGAGCATCCCGACCAGCGCGCACACCACCCCGGAGAGCACGTAGAGACCGAGCTTCACGCGCTTGACGCGGATGCCGGCGTGGAACGCCGCCTCCTGGTTGAGGCCGATCGCATACAGCGAACGACCGAACGGCGTCATCCGCAGCACCACCGCCGTGATCAGCGCCAGCACCAGAAAGATCGCCACCGACCAGGACAGCCAGCTGATCCCGAAGAAGCCGTTGACGCCGAGCTGGTTGTAGGGCGCGGGGAAGCTCGAGACGGTGTTCGGGCCGAGGATCACGTCGGCGAGCCCGCGGTAGAGCGTCAGGGTGCCGATCGTGACCGCCAGCGACGGCAGCCCGACGCGCGTCACCAGCAGGCCGTTGATCAGGCCGCAGACCACGCCGATCGCGATCACCACCACAAAGATCGGCCCCATCGACCAGCCGTGCTGCACCAGCACGCCCATCGTCTCCGCGGCGATCGCGAGCACCGAGGCGACCGAGAGGTCGATCTCCCCGGTGAGGATGATCAGCGTCATCGGCAGCGCCATGATCGCCAGGTCACCGATGTTGGTGCAGAGCGTGAAGATGTTGTAGCTGGAGAAGAACTGCGGGGAGAGGTCGGCGCCGAGCACCAGCACGGCGATCAGCCCCACCGACAGCGCCCCCTCCCAGCGCAGCGCCGGGCTCACGCGGCGGTGCAGGCGGCGCAGCACGCTCTGACGGGGAACGGCGGTTGTTGGCTCAGGCACCGAGACGCACCTTTCTTCTCTGCAGGGCGGCGGCCAGGCGCAGCTGGATGCCGCGGTCAAGTGAGATCGCGACGATCAGCAGCAGGCCCGCGATCGCCTCGGTCCACAGCGACGGCACACCCAGCACGTTGAGCGCCGAGGTGATGGTCTGCAGCAGCAGCGCGCCCAGCGCGGCGCCCACCACGCTGCCGCTGCCGCCGAAGATCGCCACACCGCCAACCACCACCGCCGCCACGATCTGCAGCTCCAGGCCGGTCGCGGCGTTCGAGTCGATCGTGTTGTACTGCGTCGCCCAGATCACGCCGCCCAGGCCGGCGATCGTGCCGCTGAGCACGAACGCCATCAGCAGGCGCCGCGCGACCGGGATCCCGACGCGCTCCGCGGCCACAGGATCGGAGCCGATCGCGTAGAGGTCGCGGCCCGAGCGGAAGTAGCGCAACCAGTAGGCGGCGAGCGCCACGAGGATCACGGCCGCCAGCGCGAGATCCGGGATCCCGAAGGTGGTGTCGTTGAAGATGTTGATGAAGGAGTTGGGCAGCGAGTTGGCCACCACCTCGTTGCTGCCGGCGATGATCGTGTCGACACCGCGCACGATGTAGAGCATCGCCAGCGTCACCACCAGGCTGGGGACGCGGGCGATCGCCGTGATCAGACCGGTGGTCAGCCCGCACAGGAAGCCGACGCCGGCACCGGCGAGGAACACCAGCGGGATGGCGATGCCGTGGTGGGTCTGGAAGAGGTTGGCCGAGACGTAGGCGGAGAGCCCGACCACCGAGCCCACCGAGAGGTCGACGTTGCGCGTCAGGATCACGCAGGTCTCGCCGATCGCAACCACCACGTAGAGCGCCGACTCGCTGAGCACGAAACGGATGTTGCTGGCGTCCAGGAAACGTGACTGGATGACCGTTGTGATCAGCACGAACAGCACCAGCACGCCGACGATCCCAAACGTGCGGGCCCGCAGCACCAGGTCAACCAGCCGCCGCTCCTCGGTCGGCTCGGTGCCGACCTGTGCCTGTTCTGCAGTTGCGCTCAAGCTGACGCTCCCTCGGCGTTGTCTGTGTCAAGCAGCTGACCGGTCCCGGCCGCGATGATCCGCTCCTCGGTGGCCTGCGCGCGCGGCAGCGTCGCCACCAGCCGTCCCTCGCGCATCACCAGGATGCGGTCGGCCAGAGCCAGCACCTCCGGCAGCTCCGAGGAGATCACCAGCACGGCGACGCCCTCGGCTGCGAGTTCCGCGATCAGCTTGTGAACCTCGGTCTTGGTGCCGATGTCGATCCCGCGGGTCGGCTCGTCCACGATCAGCAGCGCCGGCCTGCGTGAGAGCCACTTGGCGAGCACCACCTTCTGCTGGTTGCCGCCCGAGAGTGAGCTGACGGCGTTGCCCATGCGCCCGTACTTGACCTGCAGGCGCGCCGCCCAGTCAGCTGCGAAGGCCCGCTCCACGCGCGTGAACAGCAGGCCCCGGCGCCGCAGCCGCGGCAGCGAGGCGAGCGAGATGTTGTCGGCTATGGACATGTCCATCACCAGCCCGTGCTGGCGTCGGTCCTCCGGCACGAACCCGACCCCCGCAGCCATCGCGGCGGTCGGTGATCCGCGCTTGAGCTCACGGCCGGAGAGGCGCACGCTGCCGGCGTCGTAGCGGTCGATCCCGAAGACCGCGCGCGCAACCTCGGTGCGTCCGGCGCCGACCAGTCCGGCCAGCGCCACCACCTCACCGGCGCGAACCTCGAAGGAGACATCCACGAACACGCCCTCGCGTGTCAGGCGCGAGACCTCCAGGACGGTCGCGCCGGTCGCGCCGGCCGTGTGCTCGCGGGCCAGCACATCGCGGCCGACCATCGCCCGCACAAGCTCCTCCGCGGTCATCCCCGCGAGCGCGCGCGACATCACGAACCCGCCGTCACGCAGCACGGTCACGCGCTGGCAGAGCGCGAACGCCTCCTCTAGCCGGTGCGAGATGAAGAGCACCGCCGCGCCGTGCTCGCGCAGCGCGCCGACGACGCGGAAGAGGCGCTCAACCTCAACCGGGGAGAGTGAGGCGGTGGGCTCGTCCATGATCACGACGCGCGCGTCGAGTGAGAGCGCCTTGGCGATCTCCACCAGCTGCTGCTCAGCGATCGAGAGCCCGCGGGCGACGCGGTCAGGGTCAAGCCGGACCCCCAGGCGCGAGAAGATCTCGCTGACCGCCCGCTCCATCCCGCGGAAGTCGATCCTGCGCCCGCGGCGCAGCGGCTGACGGCCAATGAAGACGTTCTCCGCGACCGTCAGGTCGGGAAACAGCGTCGGCTCCTGGTAGATCACGGCGATCCCGGCGTCACGGGCGTCGGCCGGGCCGCCGAGCAGCGTCGGCGTGCCGTCCAGCTCGAGGGTCCCGCCGTCAGGCCGCAGGACACCGCCGAGCAGCTTCACGAGCGTCGACTTGCCGGCGCCGTTCTCACCGATCAGCGCGTGCGCCTCACCGGCGTAGAGCTCCAGTGACACGTCGCGCAGCGCCGCCACGCCGGCGTAGGACTTGCTGGCGTGCCGGGCCGCCAGGACCGGCACGCCAGCGGGGTCCTGGCGGCCGGGATCACCGGGCGCCAGGGCTGTGGGGTCCGGCTGAGTTGGCAGTCCGGGTTCCATCGTCAGTTCTCTCGCAGACTCAAACACAATCTCACAGCTCCGCGGCGCCGGTGGGTCGCCTGCCGCGTGGCAGGCGACCCACCCTTGCCGGAGGAGGCTCCTAGAAGTGGAACTGGTTGATGTTCTTCTTCGTGAAGACCGTGGGCGGCCCGAGCAGCACCGTCTTGTTGGGCCCGATCGTGAACGTCCCGAGCTTGCCGGCGGAGAACTTCTGTCCCTGCTTGCCGGTGATCTTGTGGGACGCGTAGTTGACCAGCGCGTACGCGGCCAGGTAACCGAGGTTGGCCGGGTTCCAGAGCTCAAACGCCTGCACCGTGCCGTCCTCGACGTACTTCTTCATCGAGAGCGGGGTGCCCAGGCCGGTGAGGTGCACCTTGCCGCGGTACTGCTTGGTGTCGATCACGCCGGCGGCGGCGACGATGCCGACCGTGGTCGGCGAGATGATGCCCGTCAGGTTCGGGTACTTCTGCAGCAGACCCTCGGTCACCTGGGTGGCGGTGGTGGGGTCGTCGTTGCCGTAGACGATGTCCACGAGCTTGATCTTCGGGTACTTCTTCAGCTCCTTCTTCATGTAACCGATCCAGGCGTTCTGGTTGGTCGCCGAAGCGGCGGCGGAGACGATCCCGAGCTGGCCCTTGTCGTGCATCTCCTTGGCGATGATGTCGACCTCACTGGTGCCGATCTGAGCGGTCGACGCCTGGTTGACAAACAGGTCGCGACAGGTCGGCGCATCCGAGTCATAGGTCACGACGGTGATGCCACGCGCCATCGCCGACTTCAGCGTCGGGCAGAGCGCCGTCGGGTCCGTCGCGGACACGATCAGCCCGTTTGCGCCCTTGGCGATCGCCGCCTGGATGGCGGGCAGCTCAGACGCGGGTGTGGCCGCGCTGCCGCTGGTCTCCGTGCCCTTCTCCCCGAGCTTCATCAGTCCCGCGATGGCACCGCCGCTCTTGGCGCTGTCAGCGACAGTGAAGTAGGCCGCGCCGAGCAGCTTCGGGACCACGTAGACGTTCAGGCCCTTCTTCAGGCCACCGCTGGCACGAGCCTTCAGCGGGTGGCTCTGCGCCGCGCTGGCCGAGCCGATCCCGGCCAGCGCGACCGCCGCCACCGCGGCGCTGGCAACCGCCAGCACCAGGCCCCGGGCGCGCCCGGAACCACGACTCCAAGCACGGAGCCGATCCCCATGTACCTTCATTAGACAACCTCTCCTATCTGTTTGTGCTGCTTCGCGGCCCGTCTGGCCGCACGACTCACCTTGGGTAGGCGGCCGTCACGCCTCCGTCGACGTTGATCACGTTTCCGGTTGACTTGCTGGCCCGCGGTCCCGCCATGTAGACGATCGCCTCAGCGACGTCCTCCGGCAGAACGCTGACGCCGAGCTTGGTGCGGCCCCGGTAGAACCTCTGGAGGTCGTCCTCCTCGAGCCCGTAGGTGCCCGCCCGCTCCGCCTTCCAGTCAGACGACCAGATGGCCGAGCCCTCGATCACGGCGTCCGGGTTGACGGTGTTCACACGGATCCCGTGTGGCCCGCCCTCCTCGGCAAGGCACCGCGCCAGATGCAGCGCTGCCGCCTTGGCCGACGAATATGCAGCTGCGTTGGCCCCGGCAACCAGGGCGTTCTTGGAGGCCACCACGACGATCGATCCGCCGCGCCCCTGCTGCTGCATCACGCGGAAGGCCTCGCGTGCCGAGAGGAACGTGCCACGCGCCAGCACGGCGTAATTGCGCTCCCAGTCGGCGATGCTGGTCTCGGTGATCGGCGCGCTGGAGGCGAGCCCGGCGGAGGCGACGAGAATGTCCAGCCCCCCAAATTCGAGGATCGCGCGACGGACCATCTCCAGCACCGGATCCTCACTGCTGACATCCACCGCAACGGCGATGGCACGCCCGGCCCCGTGTGCCGCGTTGAGTTCCTCGGCCACCTCCTGCGCGCCCTCGATGTTCAGGTCAGCGACGACGACGTGCGCACCGAGCTGCGCCATCATCCGCGCCGTGGCGCGGCCGATGCCGCTGCCGCCGCCGGTGATCAGCGCGATCCTGCCGGACAGCTCCCGAGGCTTGGGTGCCTGCGCCAGCTTGTAGCGCTCGAGCGGCCAGTACTCGATCTTGAAGGCCTCGGCCTCAGTCAGTGAGCGGAATCCGCCCAGCGCATCGGCCGCGTCCTGCACCGCTATTGCGCGGTGGTACAGGTCGCGCGCAAAGCGGGTGCGCTTGCGCTCCGGCCCGGCGGTGACGATCCCGACGCCCGGCACCAGCACGACCCGCGGACCGGCGGGGTCACAGCCGAACGGGCGCGTCTCTTCGTCGACGTTGCGCTCGTGGTAGCCGCGATACCACTGCGAATACTCCTGCACCCCGTCGAGGAACGCCTGCTGCAGCTCCGCTGCCCCGTCGCGTTCCGGGTCAAAGGCCACCACCAGCGGCCTGTGCTTGGTCATGATCAGGTGATCCGGGCAGGGCGCGCCGACCTGGCTCACCTCCGGCGCGCGCGCCGAAGATGCGAAGGCGACCGCCTCAGGGCTGCGATCCACCTCCAGGATGATCCCGTCTGCGTCAGCCAGCAGCGCGCCGCGCAGGGTCGGCAGCGTGGCCGCCAGCAGATCCTCGGCCGCCTCATCGGAGAGCGCTGGCACACGCTGGCCGCCGAGTCCGAAGCGCCCACCGGCGGCGCGGCTGATCGCCTCCGCGGCGCGTGCCGTGAACTCGATTGTGCCGGCGTAGCTCTCGGCCCCGGTCGCCCCCCAGGTGACGAGCCCATGCTTCTCGAGCAGCACCGCCCGGGCCGCCGGGTTCTGCTCCAGCAACTGCCAGATCTTGCGTGACATCGCAAAGCCGGGGCGCTCGTAGTCCAGCCAGACCGCCTCATCGCCGAACTCAGCCTGCGCCAGCTCGCGCCCGCGCGGGTTGGACGTGAGCGCGATAACCGCGTCCGGGTGCGCGTGGTCGACATGGTCAGCCGGCACGAAGGCGTGCAGCAGCGTCTCGATCGAGGGACGCGGCTGGTCGGGACGCAGGGCGCTGCGCAGCAGGTAGTCGACCATCTCAGCGTCCTGCATCGCCTCACGCTCGCGCAGCAGCAGCAGCTCATCCAGGCGCAGCCCCGGGAAGCCCGCTGCCGTGATCGTCGCCAGGTCAGTGCCGGAGCCCTTGACGAAGAGCGCGCGCAGCTCCCGGCCGGCGTGGTCGGTGACGGTCATCTTGACCGACGTGTTGCCGCCGCCCTGGTTGGCCAGCGCGCGGTCCGCGCCAAGCAGGTTGGAGCGGTAGACGAGGCCGTCGAGCAGGCTCATCCCGCCCGCCACGGCATCATCCCAACGACTCACCGGTGCCGGGATCCCGTTCAGGACACTGACTACTCCACTCATCAACCAACCGCCTCATCGTTTCTAACGGCGCGTCGCAAGTCCCGTGGCCTGATCGGCAACGGCTCACGCGGCCCAGGGTCAACCATCATCACCTCGACGCCGGCCTCTCGCCACGCGTCGACCTCAGCGGTCGGGGCGCTGGAATCAGTGATGATTCCCGTGAGGTCGTCCGCCATCACGAACGCCAGCAGGGCGCTGCGATGCCACTTGCTGCCGTCGAAGATCCCGTAGACCTGCTCGCAGGCATCGGCCATCTCCTGCTTGATCCGGACCTCGTCGGGGTTGAGGTCCATCAGCCCGCGCTCGAGGCTGATGCCGCGCGCGCCGAGGAAGCCCTTGTTGATGCGCGTGGTGCGCAGCACGTCGGTGCCGAGGTCGCCGACCAGCGACATCGCCGAGAGACGCAGCATCCCGCCGGTGACGACCACGGTGATGCCGGGAGCGTCAGCCAGTGCCGTTGCCACCAGCAGGCCGTTGGTGACGACCACCAGCTCACGCTTGGCGCGCAGCTCGAGCGCAAGGTAGTACGCGGTGGTGCTCGAATCCAGGGCCACCGCGTCGCCCTCATCGACCATCGCCGCGGCGGCCCGGGCGATCGCGCGCTTGCGCTCGACGTCGAGCCGCAGGCGCAGGTCGAAGCCGACCTCCGAGTTGCCCTGGCGGATGGCTCGCACGCCACCGCGCACGCGGGCGACGAGACCCTGCTTGGCCAGCGATCCAAGATCGCTGCGGACCGTCACCTCGGAAATCGAAAACAGTTCCGCAAGTTCCGCAACCTGTACGGAATCGCGCGCCTCGAGCATCCGCAGGATCTCATCCATCCGCTCCTGCTGGGAAAAGTTGGGTACCGACTCTCTCTCCTGCATCCCGGCCGGACTGTATCCGAACGCGAATCCGAAAGTCAAACGGGATTTGCACAACGCTAACGAAGGCTTCCGAAAGTCATTCGTAATTGTGAGACAAATGCGTCAAACTCCCGCCCGATGACAAGCGCGCCAGCAGCCGCAGCCACGTTCCCGGCCCCAGCCCCAGCCCCGGCCCAAGCCCCACAATGAGGATCGGACTGTTCGCGACCTGCGTGGCCGACGCGATGTTCCCCGCGGCCGCGCGCGCTACCGCGACGCTGCTCGAGCGGCTCGGCCACCAGGTCGTTGTGCCTCGCGAGCAGGGCTGCTGCGGGCAGATGCACATCAACGCCGGCCACCCGCACGACGCGCGCGCGCTGGCGCAGCGCTTCATCCGCACCTACGGGGAGTTTGACGCGGTCGTCTCACCGTCGTCCTCCTGTGTCGGGGCGATCCGCGACCTCTACCCGAACGTGCTGGGGCTCGAGGCCGAGGTGCTCTCGCGCACCCTCGAGCTGTCGGAGTTCCTGGTTCACCGCCTCGGCGTCGAGGATGTCGGCGCCCGCTTCCCGCACCGGGTCACCTACCACCCCACCTGCCACTCGCTGCGGGTGGCACGCGTTGGCGACGCGCCCCTGCGGCTGCTGCGCAGCGTGCGCGAGCTCGAATTGCTGGAGCTGCCCCAGGCAACCGAGTGCTGCGGCTTCGGCGGCACGTTCTCAATCAAGAACGCGGAGACCTCCAGCGCGATCCTGCTCGACAAGTGCGCGGCGGTGCAGCGCAGCGGCGCCGAGTTCTGCGCCGCGCTGGACGGCTCCTGCCTGCTGCAGATCGGCGGTGGCCTGTCGCGCGCCGGGAGCGCCGTGCGCACCATCCACCTGGCGGAGATCCTGGTGAGCCGATGAGGGCCCCCGGTGAGAGCTTCCCGGCCGCGGCGCACCATGAGCTGGCGAACCCCCAGCTGCGCGCAAACCTCGCCAACGCCACCACGACGATCCGCACCAAGCGCGCGCGTGTGGTGGAGGAGCTGCCCGACTGGCAGGCGCTACGCGACGCCGGCAGCGCGATCAAGGCCGACGTGATGGCCAACCTCGACACCTACCTGCTGGAGTTCGAGGCGGCGCTCACCGCCGCCGGAGCGACCGTTCACTGGGCCCGCGACGGCGCGGAGGCGTGCGCCGTGGTGGCGCAGGTCGCGCGTGCCCACGGCGCGCAGGAGGTGGTCAAGGTCAAGTCGCTGGCCACCGACGAGATCGAGCTCAACAGGTCCCTGGCGCAGGAGGGCATCCATGCGCTGGAGACAGACTTTGCGGAGCTGATCCTGCAGCTGGACGGCGATTGGTCCTCACACATCCTGGTGCCCGCGATCCACCGCAACCGCACGGAGATCCGTGACCTCTTCCGCCGCACGATCGCCCCCGGGATCGAGTCCGATGAGCCCGCGGTGCTGGCCGAGGCGGCCCGGCTGCACCTGCGTGAGCGCTTCCTGGAGGCGAAGGTCGGGGTCAGCGGCGCGAACTTCGGAGTGGCGCGCACCGGAACGCTGTGCGTGGTGGAGTCCGAGGGCAACGGCCGCATGTGCACGACGCTCCCGCCGGTGCTGGTGACGATCATCGGGATTGAGAAGCTGGTGCCGACCCTCGCTGATCTCGAGGTCTTCCTGCAGCTGTTGCCGCGCTCCGCCACCGGCGAGCGGATGAACCCCTACACGTCGCTTTGGACCGGGGTGAGCGACGGCGACGGCCCGCAGGAGCTGCACGTGGTGCTGCTCGACAACGGGCGCACGCGCGTGTTGGCCGACGAGATCGGGCGTCAGGCGCTGCACTGCATCCGCTGCAGCGCCTGCCTGAACGTCTGCCCCGTGTACTCGCGCACCGGCGGGCACGCCTACGGATCGGTCTACCCGGGGCCGATCGGCGCGATCCTGACCCCGCAGCTGATCGGGATCGAGAACGCACCGTCGCTGCCGTTCGCATCGAGCCTGTGCGGCGCCTGCTACGAGGTGTGCCCTGTGAAGATCGACATCCCGCGCGTGCTGCTGCACCTGCGCGCGCGGGCCGTCGACACGGTCGGCGGACGCGGCGAGCGCAGCGCGATGCGGGCCGCCGCCTGGGTCTTCGCGCGCGGATCGCGGTTGCGTGCCGCGCAGCGGCTCGGCCGCATCGCGCAGCGGCTGCTGCTGTCCGGCGGCGTGATCCGGCGGTTGCCGCCGCCGCTCTCCGCCTGGACCCGCACGCGAGACCTGCGCCCGCTGGCGCCAAGGGGCTTCGTGGAGGAGCGCGGCGAGCGTGAGTGAAGCACGCGATCAGATCCTCGCGCGCGTACGCGGCGCGATCGCGCAGACCCCCCGGCCGGCGGCAGCCCCGCGGGCATACCGGCGCGCGGACCCCCGCGGCCAGGCCGAGCTGATCGAACAGTTCTGCGAGCGGGTCGGCGATTACCGGGCAGAGGTGCAGCGCGTGCGTGCGGATCGCGTCGCAGACGCGATCCGCACGGCGGCCCAACGCCACCGGGCGCAGCGCCTGGCCGTGGCGCCCGGCCTCCCGCAGCGGTGGACTGCGGGCTGCGGGCTGCAGCTGGTCCCCGACGACGGGCTTGCGGTACGCGAGCTCGACACCCTGGACGGCGTCATCAGCGGCGCCAGCGTGGCAATCGCGGAGACCGGCACGATCGTGCTCTCCGGCGCCCCGCACGAGGGCCGCCGGCTGCTCAGCCTGGTTCCAGACCTGCACATCTGCGTGGTCGAGCACCAGCAGGTGGTGGGGCTGCTGCCGCAGGCGCTGGAGCGCCTGCACGGTGCGGTCAGCGATGAGCGCCGTCCGCTCACCTTCATCTCCGGCCCGTCAGCAACCTCCGACATCGAGCTGCAGCGTGTCGAGGGTGTGCACGGTCCGCGCAGGTTGGTAGTCATCGTCACCCAGGAGCCCTCATGACCCAGCGCAGCGCCTTCGTCCTCCACGTCCGCCCCGAGATGATGGAGGAGTACGTGGCCGCACACGCCGAGGTCTGGCCGGAGATGCTGCAGGCGCTGCGGGATGCCGGGATCCGCAACTACTCGATCTTCGCAGCCGGCACCGACGTGTTCGGGTACTTCGAGGCCGATGACCTGCAGGCGGCGGCCGCACACATGGCGGCGCAGCCGGTCAGCGCCCGCTGGCAGGACCGGATGGCGCCGCTGCTGGATCGGCGCGTGCCCGACGCCGGGCCGCCGGCGCTGCAGCAGATCTTCCGCCTGGACTGAGGGCGCAGCGCGGGCGCGGTTGGGTGTCGGGCCTGCCAAGCGGGGCAGGCCCGAACGGCGAGACCTCAGATCCGGTGGCGCTCGAGCAGCTTGCGGCCGATCACCATGCGCTGGATCTCGGAGGTGCCCTCCCCGATCAGCAGCAGCGGCGCGTCACGGTAGAGGCGCTCGATCTCATACTCCTTGGAGTAGCCGTAGCCGCCGTGGATGCGGAAGCACTCCTCCACGCAGAAGCGCCCTGCCTCTGAGGCGAACAGCTTCGCCATTCCGGCCTCGATGTCCGAGCGCTCGCCGGCGTCCTTCAGGCGCCCGGCGCGATGCGTCAGCAGACGAGCCGCCTCCACCTGCGTTGCCATGTCCGCGAGCTTGAACTGGATCGCCTGGTGCTGGGCGATCGGCTTGCCGAATGCACGGCGCTCCTGGGAGTACTTCAACGCCAGCTCGAGCGCCCGCTGGGCGATGCCCACACCGCGTGCGGCGACGTTCACACGCCCCAGTTCCAGCGCGTCCATCATCTGGCTGAAGCCCCTGCCGAGCCCGGCCTGCTCACCGCCGAGGATGCTGTCGGCAGGCGTGCGGTAGCCGTCGAACACCAGCTCCGTGGACTCGACCCCCTTGTAACCGAGCTTTCTGATCTTCGGGGGCACGTTGAAACCCCTGTAGGGGCCGGTGTTCTCCGACACGCCCGGCTCCTTCTCGCAGATGAAGCAGGTCATGCCGCGGTGCGGCGGATCGGCGGTGGTGTCGGTCTTCACCAGGGTGAAGACGAGCGTCGAGAGCAGCCCGTTGGTGACCCACATCTTCGCGCCATTGATCTCGTAGTCACCGTCGGCGGTGCGCTTGGCGGTGGTCTTGATGCCCTGCACGTCGGAGCCGGCCTCCGGCTCCGAGAGGCTGAAAGCAGCACGGATCTCCCCGGTCGCCATACGTGGCAGGTAGCGCTCGCGCTGCTCCTCGGTGCCGAACTTCATCAGCAGGTAGGAGCCGATGAAATGCGTGTTGACAATCCCGGAGATGGAGATCCAGCCGCGGCTGAGCTCCTCGACGATCATCGCATAGGTCGTCAGGTCCAGGCCCATGCCGCCGTACTGCTCGGGGATCGTGACGCCGAACAGCCCCAGCTCCTTCATCTGCTCGACGATCGGCTCCGGGAAGCTGTCCTCGTGGTCGTAGTGCTCGGCGTTGGGGATGATCTGCTCGTCAGCGAACTGCCTGACCATCTCACAGATCGCCCGCTGCTCATCGGTCATCTCGCTGTACGGCGCCATCAGCCAGCTCCTCATCCTCGCCAGATCGCCAACCCCCGCGCAGCCGGCTGCGCGGCTGGCGGCGAGCATATCCGGGTGCCTGGGCGCGCCGTGT
>JAJZDA010000052.1 GCA_021851525.1 Actinomycetes bacterium
TGCCGTGCGGCGGGTGCCGTGCCGGCGGCTCGCGCCGGCACGGGGTGATCACTGCGCCTCAGGCTCCGGCGGCGCTGTGGCGTCCAGGCCCTCGATCCCCAGCTGGCCCGGCTCGGCCCCGGCTGCGGCGTCAGCCGCCGCGCCCAGCTCGACGTCCTCGCCATCCTCGACGCTCGCGGCGGACTCGGCCACCAGCGCAACCGCGCTGACCTGGTCATCGTCACGGATGTTCATCACCTTGACGCCCTGTGAGGCGCGTCCGTAGCGGTTGATCCCGCGCACAGAGGTGCGCTGCACCATGCCGCCGGTTGAGATGAAGACCAGCTCCTGGTGCTCGCGCACGACCAGCGCGCCGGCCAGGGCTCCCTTGTTCTCGGTCAGCGTGATGGTCTTGACGCCCATCGTGTCGCGGTGCTTGACGGGGTAGTCGGAGATTGGGGTGCGCTTGCCGTAGCCGTTCTCGGTGACCACCAGGAGCTCCTGATCGTCACGCGCGACATCCATCGCCAGCAGCGCGTTGCCCGCCTGCTTGACGTTCATGCCGCGCACGCCGGAGGTGTCACGGCCCATCGGGCGGACCTCGTCCTCGTGGAAGCGGCAGGCCTGGCCGGAACGCGAGACCATGATGATGTCGTCGTGCCCGCTGGTCTGGCGCACGGCGATCAGCTCATCGTCGTCGCGGATGTTGATCGCGATGATGCCGTCGGCTTTGATCGGCGTGTTGTAGGCCAGGAACTCCGTCTTCTTGACCATCCCGTTGTGCGTGGCGAAGACCAGGTACTGGCCCTCGGTGAAGTCGCGCGTGGAGAGCACCGACTGGACCTTCTCGCCCTCGCGCAGCGGCAGCAGGTTGACCAGCGCACGGCCGCGCGCGGTGCGCGACTGCTCGGGCAGCTCGTAGACCTTCAGGCGGTAGACCTTCCCGCGGTTGGTGAAGAACAGCAGGTAGTCATGCGTGGAGGTCACGAACAGGTGCTCGATGTAGTCGTCCTCCTTGGTGTCCATGCCGGTCACGCCGACGCCCCCGCGGCGCTGCTGGCGGTAGGTGGAGAGCGGCAGCGACTTGATGTAGCCGGAGTGCGTGATCGAGATCACCATCTGCTGGTCGGCGATCAGGTCCTCGATATCGATCTCACCCTCCGCGAAGGTGATCTCGGTGCGGCGCTCATCGCCATAGGTCTCGGCGATCTCGGCCAGCTCCTCCTTGATCAGGTCGAGCACCGCCTGCTCAGAGCCGAGGATCGCGCGCAGCTCCTTGATGCGCTCCATCAGGTCGGCGTGCTCCTGCTTGATCTTGTCGGCCTCCAGCGCAGTCAGGCGGCTGAGCGTCAGCTGCAGGATCGCCTGGGCCTGGATCACGGTCAGGGCGAAGCGCTCGACCAGCCCGATGCGCGCCGTCTCCGGGTCGCGGGAGCCGCGGATCAGGGCGATCACCTCATCGAGGTTGTCCAGCGCGACCAGCAGGCCCTCCAGCACGTGGGCGCGCTCCTCCGCGCGGCGCAGCTCGTACTTGGTGCGCCTGACGACGACCTCGCGCTGATGGTCGACGTAGTGGCCCAGCACCTCGCGCAGCGAGAGCGTGCGGGGCACGTTGTCCACCAGCGCGACCATGTTGACGCCGAACGTCGTCTGCAGCGGGGTGTGCTTGTAGAGCTTGTTGAGCACCACCTTGGGGATCGCGTCACGCTTGAGCTCGATCACGATCCGCATGCCGCGCCGGTCGGACTCGTTGCGCAGGTCGCTGATCTCCGGGATCTTCTTCTCGTCGACCAGATCCTTGATCTTCAACATCAGGCCACCCTCGCCGTCACGGCGCACCTGGTAGGGCAGCTCGGTGATGATGATCGCCTCCTTGCCCTGGCCGATCGGCTCGATGTGCGCCTTGCCCTGCACGCGCACGCGGCCACGGCCTGTGGCGTAGGCGTCGCGGATGCCGTCGCGGCCCAGGATGATGCCGGCGGTGGGGAAGTCCGGGCCCTTGATGTGCTTCATCAGCCCATCGATGTCGATCGTCGGATCGTCGATGTAGGCGATGGTCGCGGCGATCACCTCGCGCAGGTTGTGCGGCGGGATGTTGGTGGCCATCCCGACCGCGATCCCGGAGCTGCCATTGACCAGCAGGTTCGGGAAGCGCGCGGGCAGCACCAGCGGCTCACGCGTGCCGCCGTCGTAGGTGGGCACGAAGTCGACCGTGTCCTGGTCGATGTCGCGCAGCATCTCCGCCGCGAGCTTGTCCAGGCGCGCCTCGGTGTAGCGCATCGCCGCCGCCGAGTAGCCGTCGATGTTGCCGAAGTTGCCGTGGCCGTCGACGAGCGTGTAGCGCATCGAGAAGTCCTGGGCGAGGCGCACCAGCGTGTCGTAGATGGCGCTGTCGCCGTGCGGGTGGTACTTGCCCATCACCTCGCCGACGATCTGGGCGCACTTCACGTGCTTGCGGTCGGGGCGCAGGCCCAGCTCGTTCATCACGTGCAGGACGCGCCGGTGGACGGGCTTGAGGCCGTCGCGCACGTCGGGCAGCGCGCGCCCGACGATCACGGACATCGCGTAATCCAGATACGCGGAGCGCATCTCCTCCTCGAGCCCGCGGGGCTCGATGTTGCCGCCGCCGATGGTGTCAATCGCTGACATTCAGTAGCCCCCTTTCTAGACGTCGAGGTTGGTCACGAGCCGTGCGTTCTCCTCGATGAACGCACGGCGGGGCTCTACCTGATCGCCCATCAGCATCGAGAACACGCGGTCAGCGGCACTGGCGTCCTCCATCGTCACCTGCACGAGCGTGCGGGACGCGGGATCCATGGTCGTCTCGCGCAGCTCATCGGGATCCATCTCGCCAAGGCCCTTGAAGCGGTAGAACTCGACCCCGCGCTGGGCGATGTCGAGGATCCCGTCGCGCAGCTCCTCGAACGAGCCGGCGTCGACCGAGCGCTCGCCGAGCCTGATCGTGAACGGCGGTGTCCCCGCGAGCGTCGCCAGGTCGTTGTGCAGCGCCGCGAGCCGGCGGTACTCATTGGCGTCCAGCGCCGCGCGCCGGACGTGGTGCGTGGTCGCCAGCCCGGTCTTGGTCTCGATCGTGCGCACCAGCAGCTCGATCGGGTCCTCCGAGAGCAGCTCAGTGGAGTAGGGATGCTGCTCATCGGGCTCGGAGCCGAGGTGGGCCCTGAGCGAGTCCACGTCGGTCACGCCCTCCTCGAGCAGGCGCGCCTGCTGCATGAAGCTGACGATCCCGTGTCCGTGGGCGGTGCGCAGCGCCTGCGCCCAGCCCTGGTACTGCTTGAGCAGGCGCGTGAAGCGCTGCCAGCGCGCCTCTGTGAGCTTGAACTCGTTGCCGGCACGGTCAAGCACCTCGATCTTCTCGAACTTGTCGCCCAGCAGGATGTCCTCCAGCTCCGACTCCCGCTCGATGTAGCGGTGCTTCTGGCCGCGCGTCAGCCTGTAGAGCGGCGGCTTGGCGATGTACACGTAGCCGGCCTCAATCAGCGGCTGCATCTCCCGGAAGAGCAGCGTCAGCGCGAGCGTGCGGATGTGAGCGCCGTCCACGTCGGCGTCGGTCAGCAGCACGATCTTGTGGTAGCGCGCCTTCTCGATGTCGAACTCGTCGCGCACCCCGGTGCCGATCGCGGTGATCAGCGCCTGGATCTCCGTGTTGCCGAGAACCTTGTCGATGCGGCTCTTCTCGACGTTGAGGATCTTGCCGCGAAGCGGCAGGATCGCCTGCGTGTTGCGGTCGCGGGCGTCAACCGCTGAGCCGCCCGCGGAATCGCCCTCGACGATGAAGATCTCGGCCAGCGACGGGTCCTTGACGGAGCAGTCAGCGAGCTTGCCTGGAAGCGTGGAGTTGCCGAGCGCGGTCTTGCGCCGCGTCAGGTCACGCGCCTTGCGCGCCGCCGCGCGGGCCTGCGCAGCGGAGACCGCCTTGCGGATCACACGCCGCGCGTCCTGGGGGTTCTCCTCCAGCCACTCCGCCAGGCGAGCGTTGACCACCGACTGCACGAATCCGGCCATGCCCGGGTTGCCGAGCTTGGTCTTGGTCTGGCCCTCGAACTGCGGCTCTGAGAGCTTGGCCGAGACGACCGCCGTGAGCCCCTCGCGGATGTCCTCACCGGAGAGGTTCTCGTCCTTCTCCTTGAGCTCGCCGATCTCACGCGCGTACTTGTTGATCGCGCCTGTCAGCGCCGAGCGGAAGCCGCTGAGATGCGAACCGCCCTCGTGCGTGTTGATGTTGTTGGCAAAGGAGAAGACCGACTCCTGGTAGGAGGCGTTCCACTGCATGGCCACCTCGACCGAGCCCTCGTCGGACTCGCCGGAGAAGTCGATCACCTTGCGGTGGATCGGCTCCTTGTTCTCGTTGAGGAAGGCTACGAAGTCCGTGATCCCACCCTCGTAGTGGAACTGCGATCGGTGGCCCTCGCCGCGCTCGTCGACTATCGAGATCCGCAGGTCACGCGTCAGGAACGCCGTCTCGCGCAGCCGCTCCTCGAGCGTTTTGAAGTCGAAGTCGAGCGTCTCGAAAATGTCCGCGTCGGGCAGGAACGTGATGGTCGTGCCGTGCTCGTCGGTGCGCTCGCCCCGCACCACCGGGCCGGTGGGGGCGCCGCGCTCGTAGCTCTGGGTCCACACGTAGCCATCGCGGCGCACGACCGCATCGAGTCGCTCGGAGAGCGCGTTGACAACCGAGACGCCGACGCCGTGCAGGCCGCCGGAGACCTTGTAGCCACCACCCTCGCCGAACTTCCCGCCGGCGTGCAGGACGGTGAGGACGACCTCCAGCGCGGAGCGCCCCTCCTTCTCCATCGTCGCCACGGGGATGCCGGCGCCACGGTCCGTGACGGTCACGGAGTTGTCCGGGTGGATCACGACCTCAACGGTGTCGTTGCGCCCCGCCAGCGCCTCGTCCACGGAGTTGTCAACCACCTCGTAGACGAGGTGGTGCAGGCCGCGCGTGCCGGTCGAGCCGATGTACATGCCGGGGCGCTTGCGCACAGCCTCCAGCCCCTCCAGCACCTGGATGTTCTCCGCGTCGTAGCCCGACTGGTTGGTCTGGCGCTCGGGTGCGCCGTCTGCGTTCGCCAACGATCCTCCGATTGACGTTGAAAGCCCCGGCTGGACGCGACCTTCCGCGAGCCGGGGCGCCGAAAACTTGGTTCCTGTAACAGTAGCACAGAACGGCCCGCTAAAGGCGCTGCGAATCAGGACATTTGCCCTGCAAAGAGCGGTAAAAACGGGATCTGGTCAGGGGCCTGGTCAGCGACCGTGCCCGGAGACTGCGCTGAGCACGCGTGGGCAGCGCCCGGCGGCCCTTGCGCGGCACCCGGCTCAGCGCCGCGCGGCGGCGCGCACGCAGCGCGGCGCAGGTGACGGCGCGTAAGCTCCGCGACAGGGATTTCGGGACCGATCTGAGGGGGGACAATGGCCGGTGAGCCTTCGCGCGTAGCGTTCGTCAGTGGAGCCGGAACGGGCATCGGCAGGGCCACGGCTCTGGCCCTCGCGCGCGACGGTTTCGCCGTTGCGCTCGGCGGACGCCGGGCCGATGTGCTCGAGCAACTCGCGGCGGAGCTGGAGGCGCGCGGCGGCGTGGGCAGCCCGGTGGCGGGTGATCTCAGCACCGAGGCCGGCGCGCAGCGCGCGATCGCGGAGACCGTGGCGCTGCACGGCGGCCTGGACGTGCTGGTCTGCAATCACGGCATCGGCGACTCAGCCCCCGTCGGAGAGGAGACGCTCGAGGGTTGGGAGGCGACGCTGCGCGTCAACCTCACGGGTCACTTCCTGCTGGCCCGTGCGGCCCTCGGCGAACTGTGCAAGCGCCGCGGGTCGGTGGTCACGGTGAGCTCGACCAACGGCTTTCAGGCCGGTCCCGGCTGGGCCTCCTACTGCACCTCCAAGGCGGGGGTGATCATGCTCACCCGCTGCCTGGCAAATGACTACGGGCCGCTCGGGCTGCGCGCCAACTGCGTCTGCCCAGGATGGGTGAGGACCCCGATGGGCGACTCTGACATGGGGGCGGTCGCCGAGGCCTGGGGCACGACGGTTGAGGACGCCTACCTGCTGTGCACGCGGGACACGCCGCTGCGGCGCCCCGCGCTGCCCGGGGAGGTGGCGAGCGTGATCAGCTTCCTGGCCTCTCACGGGGCCTCCTACGTGAGCGGCGCGGTGATCCCCGTCGACGGCGGCGGGAGCATCGTGGACAGCTCCGCGGTGCCGTTCCACGGTCCAGATGAGCTGTTGCGCAGGCTTCTCTGGCCCGGTGGCCCCGGGAGCGCGGCGTCGTAGCGCTGCTCAGCGCGGCGCCGCACTGACAACGCAGCGCAGGCGCGTGATCGGATCCTCCCCGAGGGTCTCGTTCAGTCGCCTGAGCACGTCCTCGGCCTCGAGCGCGAGCGTGTCGGCCACCACCGCCTCCGTGCAGGCGACGGTCAGCACGCCGGCCCGCAAGCGCTCCGGCCTGGCGCGCTGCGCCACGTACTCACCGACGACCGCGGCCCAGGCGTCGTGCAGCCCGCTCCAGGTGCTCTGCACGCGCGCCACCGGCGTGTCCGGCTGCAGGCGGGTCTCGAGCCTGCCAAGCGCCTGGGCGAGAGCGCGCGGTGAGCGTCGCCTGGGCATCAGCGCAGCGCCCTTCCCGAGTCGCCGCTGACGTGCAGCTGTCCGCTGTCGACCTCTATCCGGAGCACCCCGGGGAGCTCGGCAGCCGGAACCTGGTCTGCGTCGGTGGCTGTGATCAGGGTCTGGCCGCCGCCGGCCAGCAGAGCGTCGATCAGCGCCCGCCGGCGTTGGCTGTCGAGCTCACTCATGACGTCGTCCAGCAGCATCAGCGGGACGGACTCCCGGTGGTGGGAGATCACCGCGCGCTCCGCCAGCAGCAGGCCCAGCAGGGCCAGCCGCTGCTGGCCCTGCGAACCGTAGGTGCGCAGCTCGCGGCCGTCGCGCGTGATCGACAGCTCGTCTCGGTGCGGGCCGTGAGCTGTGAAGCCGCGCTCCAGGTCAGCGGCCAGGCGGGCGCGCAGCTCCTCAGCGAGCTGCGCCGCGTCCTGCGCTCTGGAGCGCGGCCGGTAGGCGATCAGCAGCTCTCCCTCCAGCCCGAGTTCTCCACACGCTGTTGAGAACTCGGGGCCCAGCAGCTCAACCGCCTGGCGGCGGTCCTCCATCAGCGCCAGCGCGGCCGCCGCCAGCTGCATGTCCCAGGTCTGCAGGGCGCTGTGCGAACCCGCTCCGGAGCGCAGGCGCGCCAACAGCGCGTTGCGTTGCGCCAGCGCCTGGGCGTAGGCGCGCCGTGTGGCCGCGCGGGCCGGCCACACGGCCGTCACGAACTGGTCAAGGTGGGCGCGACGCAGCGCGGGCGCGCCCTTCACAAGCTCCAGGCGGTCCGGCAAGAAGACGCTCACCAACGGCCGGTTATCAACATCGAGCAGCCGTTCCACAGGCGCCCCGTCGACGGTCATCCGCTTGGGCTCAGACGGCGTGAAGCCGACCGCCAGCTCATGCTCCCCGTAGATGTCTGCGGTGCGCACGACCACACGCGTGGTCTGCGCGCCGAAGCGCACCAGCTCACGCTCGTTGGCGGTCCGGCAGGAGCGCCCGGTGCAACCGAAGTACAGCGCCTCCAGCAGGTTCGTCTTGCCGGCGCCGTTGCGCCCCAGGACGAGCGTGAGGCCGCCGCCCAGCGGGGCGGCGGCCGTGGCGTAGCTGCGGAAGTCGCGAAGCGCTATCGAGGTGACGCGCACCGAACGTGGCGCGCAGCGCTCAGACGTTGAGCCTGATCGGCATGATCAGGTAGACGAAGCCGCTGCCGTCCGCGGCCTCGATCAGGCCGGGGCGCAGGGGGCTGATCAGCTTCATCAGCACGTCACCGTCCTCGAGCGCCTCCAGTCCGTCGCGCAGGTACTCCGGGTTGAAGCCGATGTCCATCGGCTCGCCCTGGAAGGGAACCGGGAGCGATTCCCGTGCCTCGCCGATGTCGGGTGTCTGCGCGGAGACGGTCAGCTCTCCCGGCGCGAAGGCCAGGCGCAGGGGCGCGTTCTTCTGCGCCAGCAGGCTGATTCGGCGGACCACCTCGCGCAGCTCGGGTGCTGACATGCGCAGCTGGTGCTCGAAGCTCTCAGGGATCAGCTGACGGTCGTTGGGGAACTGCCCGTCGATCAGGCGCGAGGCCAGCACCACGTCACCCAGCACGAAGATCACCTGGTTCTGGCGCACACTCACCGTCAGCGTCTCGTCCTGACCCTGCCCGGACAGGCGCGCGAGTTCCTGCAGCGCCCGTGCGGGGATGTTCACGTCGAAGCCGCTCGCCAGCGCCGTCTCCAGCGCCGTCTCCTTGACGCTCAGCCGGTAAGAGTCGGTGGCGACCATGCGCAGGTGGTTGCCTGAGGCCGAGACATGGATCCCGGTCAGCACCGGCCGTGTCTCGTCGCGGCTGGCAGATCCCGCGACCTTCAGCGCGGTCTGGACGAAGGCCGATGCCGGGAGCCTCACAGAGGCCGCGGGATCGGGATCGGGCAGGGGCGGGAAGTCCTCGGCATGGAGGGTCCTGATGTTGAAGGTCGCGTTGCCTGAGCTGATTTCGACGTCCTGCTCGGCGCTGCGCAGCTCGAGCGTCACCTGAGCCGCCGGAAGGGCGCGCACGACATCCAGGAAGAGACGCGCCGGAAGCACGACCATGCCTTCGCGGAGCACCTCGGCCACGAGCGGCACCCTGAGGCTGACGTCGGTGTCGGTGGCGCGCAGCTCACAGCCGTCTGCTGAGGCGGCCAGCTGCACGCCGGAGAGCGCCTGGATAGCACTGCGGGTGGAGGCGACGCGCGTCACCGACTGAAGCTGGCTGAGGAGCGCGTCGCGATCGATTGAGATCTTCACGGTTGATACCTCAGTTTTGAATAGAAGTCATAGGTGATGTGAGAGCTGTGGAGAAGTCCGCAATCGTTCGCGTTTTGCGGGCAACCAGGCGTGTTTTGGGCATCGCGAGTCTGTCAAGAATGTCGGTCGTCGCTGTTGGCGGTGAGCGTCGCGCGGAGCTGCTCCAGTTCAGCAGCGTCCTCCGGGCTGGCTGTGATCCGCTCCTGGACGCGCCGGCAGGCGTGCAGCACGGTGGCATGGTTGCGCCCGCCAAAGGCCTCGCCGATGCGCTGCAGTGAGGTGTCCGTCAGCTCACGCGAGAGATGGATCGCCAGTTGGCGTGGCCATGCCACGGAGGCGGCGCGACTGTCGGATGTCAAGAGCGCTGTTGAGATGTTGAAAGCTGCGGCCACAGCCTCCTGGATCCTCGCGATCGTCAGCGGGGATCCAGGAGGAGCTTCAGCGTCAGGGCTCTGGAGAGTGAGTTGGGGAAGCGCGCTGAGCGCAAACTCGAGCGTGATAGGGCTGGCGGTGAGGGAGCTGCGCGCGGCCAGGCGCTGCAGCGTTCCCTCCAGCGAGCGGACGTTGTCGGTGACACGTTGGGCGATCAGCTCGAGCACCGCGTGCTCGGCTATCTGGATCCCGTCGAGCGCGGCGCGCTTGCGCAGGATCGCGAGGCGAGTTGTGCGGTCCGGCGGGCGCAACTGCTCCACCAGCCCAGACTCGAAGCGCTGCCGCAGACGCTGCTCGATCGCCGTGAGCTGCGCTGGCAGGCGGTCACAGGTCAGCACCAACTGGCGACCGGAGTCATAGAGGGCGTTGAAGGTGTGGAAGAACTCCTCCTCCGTCTTGACCTTGCTGGCCAGGAACTGAACGTCGTCGACGAGCAGCACATCGACGTCTCGGTAGATGTGCTTGAAGCGGTCCAGCGCCCGGCCGTTGAGCGCCGCGATGAAGCCGTTCGTGAAAGCCTCGGCTGTCGCGTAGCGGACCGTGGTGCCGGGCTCGAAGCTCGCAATGTAGTTGCCGATCGCGTGCAGCAGGTGGGTCTTGCCCAGCCCTGGAGGCGCGTGAAGGAAGAGCGGGTTGATTGTCTGGCCGGGTGCCTCCGCCACCGCCAGTGCGGCGGCGTGCGCCATGCGGTTGCCGTCGCCGATGATGAACTGATCGAAGGTGTAGCGCGGGTTGAAGCGCTCCGTGCGGTGCTCCGGGTGCAGGTGGGCGGACTCGTCCAGCGCTCGGTGGGCGCTGCCGGCGGCATCGCCTGCGAACGCCACCGTCACGCCGTTGCCCAGGCGCTGGCGTGCGCAGCGCTCGAGTACGCGGCCGAAGCGATCAGCAACCCAGCTGTCTGTGCCTGGCTTTCCCTGAAGCACCAGTACGCGCCCGTCCCAGTCCTTGATCTGGAGCGGCTTCAGCCAGGCGTCGTAGGTGGACTCGCCTACCGCGCGACGAAGCTGAGATGTGATGTCCTGCCAGGCAGGGGTGAGCTCGAGGTGCCCAGGCAACTCCAGGCAACTCCTAACTGGGAGTCGGTGACGCGTATGGATGAGGAGCCGGCGCTTGACCGGCTGGGCGAATATAACAGTGGAGGTTGAGCGCTCAGAGGCCCTCCGCGGGGCGCTTGACGCAAAGCGCGGGAAAAAAGCAAGACCGCCGTAGCAGCCGCTGCAGACGGAACTGTGGGCGTGGCGACGAAAGCCCTCGCGGCCTGCGTATACTGCGCTCAGCACCCGGCGGGACCGGGAGGATTACTTATGAAGAGAACGTATCAGCCCAAGAAGCGCAAGCGTGCACGCACGCACGGTTTCCGTGCCCGCATGCTCACGCGCGCCGGTCGCGATGTGCTCAAGCGTCGCCGCGACAAGGGCCGTAAGCGCCTCACGGTGTAGGTGACAGATGGCGGGCGCGCGGTCGCCACGCCGTGGGCGGCTCTCAAAGAGTGCTGATTTTGACCGCGTGATGCGCAATGGGCGCTCACACGCGGGACGAGACCTTGTGCTCTACGTGTTTCCGCGCGGAGGCGATGAGCCGCCGCGCCTCGGTCTGTCGGTATCGCGCAAGGTCGGCGGCGCTGTCGACCGCAACGGCGTCAAGCGGCTGCTGCGAGAGGCGTTTGCGCTCGAGGGCGGGCGGCTGCCCGTGGGAACCGATGCGGTGGTGATTGCCCGCAGCGGAGCGCGTGAGCTGGCCCAGCGAGACGGCCTGGCGGGCGTGCACGCCGCGCTCAAGGATCTGATCGATCGCGCGGTGGCCGCGTGATCCGGCTGCGCCTGGTCGTGGTGGCGCCGATCAGGGTCTACCAGAAGCTGCTCTCTCCGCTGCTGGGAGAGCGCTGCAGGTACTACCCGTCGTGCTCGGAGTACGCCGCGCAGGCAATCACGAAGTACGGCATACTGCGCGGGCTTGTGCTGGCCGTGTGGCGGCTGCTGCGCTGCAACCCCTTCAGCCGCGGCGGACACGATCCCGTTGAGGCACAGACGCTGTTCAAGTCACAAGACACGGTTCCCCACGCTCACTGAATGTTCGTAGAAGCCAACATCTTCCAGCCGCTGATCAGCGTCTTCCAGTCGGTGATCATGTTCTTCCACAACAGCGTTGGGCTGTCGTGGGGATGGTCGATCATCCTGCTGACCGTCTGCGTGCGCCTGGTCCTGGTGCCGCTGACGCTGCGCCAGTTCCACTCGATGCGCCGACTTCAGGCGCATCAGCCGGAGATGAAGGCGATCCAGCAGCGCTACAAGGACAACAAGCAGCGCCAGCAGGAAGAGATGATGAAGTTCTACCGGGAGAACAACGTCAACCCGTTGGCCTCCTGCCTGCCGATGGTGCTGCAGCTGCCGGTCTTCATCTCCCTCTTCTACATGCTGCGGGAGAACCTCCGCAAGGACATCTGCCCGAGCATCCAGAGGGCGTACCACGAGCATCTGGTCGCGATCCACAAGTTCGCCACCCTGCACGCGGCTGCGGGGCAGACCACGGCCTGCGGCACCGGTAAGGGGGCAGGCTTCCTGTTCATCAACGACATCACGAGCAACCCCACAGGTGTGACCTTGGTGGTCCTGTTGGTGCTCTATGTCGGCACGCAGGCGGTCTCGACGCAGATCATGTCCGGGCCGACCATGGACCCCGCGCAGCGCCGGATGATGATGCTCCTGCCGCTGATCTTCGTGGTGTTCGTGTTCAACTTCCCAGCTGGCCTGATCGTCTACTGGATCACGACCAACGCCTGGACGATGGGCCAGCAGCTGGTCCTGAAGCAGATCTTCGGCCCGCCGCCGGTGCCAAACGCGGTGATGGTGGAAGAGCAGCTCAAGGAGGGCGCGGAGGCCGCTGAGCGGGGAGTGATGGCGCGTCTGCGCAGCCTCGTGCCGAGCTCGCAGTCCGCTGACAAGAGCTCCGGCCGTCAGGGCGCACGCAGCCGTCAGGAAGCGGCGGCGCCCCCGCCGCCCCCGCGCAAGAAGAAGAAGCGCTCGGGTCGCAGGAGGTAGCGATGAGTGCCGCAGAGGATGAAGAGACGCTCGATTACGTGGCGGAGATCCTGGAGACGATCGCCGAGGGGATCGGCGTGAGCGCCACGGTTGAAGTGAACGACGGGCCCGCGGCGATCGAGGCGGAGTACGTGGGCGATGACGTCGCGATGCTGATTGGGCATCACGGCGCGACGATCGACGCGATTCAGCACCTGACCTACCGGATTGCCTTCCACGGGGAGCAGGCGCGCAAGGGCCTGAGTGTGGATGCGGCCGGCTACCGGGCCCGCAGGGCCGAGATGCTCCACGCGATGGCTGACCAGGCCGTGGCAGCGGCGCTGCGCGACGGGAAGCCGGTGTCGCTCGAGCCGATGGGCGCACAGGAGCGCAAGGTCGTCCACGAGTATCTGAAGAGCCGATTCGACGTCGAGACGTACTCCGAAGGCCAGGAACCCTCGCGGCGCCTGGTGATCGCCCCGCTCGGTAGTTGAGCGCGCCCGCGAGCCGCCCACGCCGGGCGGACCGGGCGGACCGGGCGGACCCGATTGTTTCACCGTAGAGAAAAACGTGAAACACTTGCGGCATGGCTGAACACCGGGCAGAACGCGACCTCACCGAGTTTGAACAGGGTGTGGTGATCGGCCTACTGGTCGGCGAGGGCTCCTTTGGCGGCGACGGCAAGCAGCCGCAGATCACGCTGCGCATGCACACCCGCCATGAGGCGCTGTTTCACTGGCTCATGGAGCGCTTCCCGACAACGCGGCTCTACGGTCCCTACAACCACGGCGGGCGCTCCTACTACCAGTGGATGGCCCGGGGCCGCCCGCTGGTAGAGGAGTTGCTGCCCCTGCTCGAGCGCAGGCTCAGCGGCACGCTCGACACCCACGCAACCGAGCGGTTCGCGGCGATGTTGGGCAAATATGCGGGCTTCGTCGCTCGCGAGCGTGCGCGCATCGCCGCGGGCTCCGAGGCCGCGGGCTCAAACGCCGAGAACTACGACCCGTTGCCCGGGCCGTGAGCCCAGCCAAAGCAGATGGCGGCCAGGCGGCGCGCGGCTTCTCCGTCTCGCTGCGGTGGCTTCAGAGCGCTCATCGCCTGAGTGTCGTCCAGGTCGAGCAACTCTCGACGCTCGGGTCGATGCTCGTGACCGACGACCTTGCCCCGACGACCGTACGTGATCCGCGTGGCGTTCGCGATGATCACCTGGCGGATGCCCTGGCGGCGCTCGCGCTGCCGGCGCTCGCCAACCCGGGTGTGATCGCCGATCTCGGCTCCGGCGCGGGCGTTCCCGGTCTGCCGCTCGCGGTCGCCCTCCCCAGTTGCACGGTATTTCTCGTGGAGGGCAACGGCCGCAAGTGCGAGTTCATCGCTCGGGCGGCCGCGGCCATGGGACTGCGGAACGTCGAGGTCGTTCATGGGCGGGCAGAAACATGGCGGGCCGGCCTTGAGCGCTGCGACGTGGTCACCGCCCGCGCCCTTGCTCCGCTGCCGGTGGTCGCCGAGTACGCGGCCCCGCTGCTGCAAGTCGGCGGCTCGCTCGTGGCCTGGCGCGGACGCCGTGATCTCGATGAGGAGGCCAGAGCTGAGCGGGCCGCTGGGGTGCTGGGCCTCAGCCCGCTGGAGCCGGTGCGCGTGCGCCCCTATGAAGGCGCGGAGAACCGCCACCTGCATGTGATGGTGAAGCAGCGCACCACGCCTCCCCGCTTTCCTCGCCGTGACGGTGTGGCCCGCAAGCGCCCGCTGGGAGAGAGCTGAAAGCTGCGATGCAGGACGGCCCTGGTGACGCTCAACCCACGCAAACTGCGCGCATCCCGCAAGCGTGCGACCATGCGCGACGCTAGCGTGGAGACCGATACGCATGGGCAAGATCTACGCAATCGCAAACCAGAAGGGCGGCGTGGGAAAGACCACCACCGCCGTCAATCTGGCGGCCTGCATCGCTGAGGCCGGCTACGACACGCTGCTGCTCGACATCGACCCGCAGTGCAACGCAACGGTCGGGGTCGGCCTCTCCAAGGACGCCGAGCCGAGCGTCTATGACCTGCTGAGCGGCGATGCCTCAATCACGGAGATCGCGCTGCCCACCGCCATCGATCATCTCTGGGTTGCGCCCGCCAGCCCTGATCTGGCCGGCGCAAACGTCGAGCTTCCGAGGATCGCCGGCTCCGAGACGCGCCTCAAGGAGGCGCTGGGCACGGTGCGCGAGCGCTACGCCTTCACCCTGCTCGACTGTCCGCCCTCGCTCGGGCCGCTGACGGTCAACGCACTGGTGGCAGCGGACAAGGTGCTGGTCCCGGTCCAGGCCGAGTACTTTGCGCTCGAGGGCCTCGCCGGCCTGCTGGACACGCTCGCATTGGTCCAGCGCGAGCTCAACCCGCGCCTGACCATCGCCGGCATGGTGCTGACGATGTTCGACGCCCGCACCCGCCTCGCCCAGGAGGTTGAGCAGGAGGTTCGCACCCACTTCCCCGACCTCGTCTTTGACACGGTGATCCCACGCAACGTCCGGATCAGCGAAGCGCCGAGCTTTGGCAAGCCGGTGATCCATCACGATCCGCATTCCGCCGGAGCCAACGCATACTTTGAACTCGCCAAGGAGGTGGCTGCGCGTGGCTGAGAAGACGAAGGGCATGGGCCGTGGGTTGGCCGCGATCCTCGCGGCAGCGCCGCGCGATGACCAGGAGGAGCTGCGCCAGCTGCCGCTCGACATGATCGTCGCAAATCCCAGGCAGCCGCGCCGTCAGTTTGATGACGAGGCGCTGCTTGCGCTCGCGGAATCAATCCGCGCCCGCGGCGTGATCCAGCCGGTGCTGGTGAGGCCGCTCACAGGCGGCGGCTATGAGCTCGTCGCCGGCGAGCGGCGCTGGCGGGCGGCGCAGCTTGCGCAGCTGGAGTCGATTCCGGCAGTTGTTCGCCACCACGATGACGCGGCGTCGCTCGAGCTTGCGGTGATCGAGAACATGGCGCGTGAGGACCTCAACCCGGTGGACGAGGCCCGCGCCTGTGCGGCCCTCGTTGAGGAGCTTGGCCTGACTCGTGAGGACGTGGGCCTGCGGGTCGGGCGCAGCCGCGTGGCGGTCTCCAACCTGATCCGTCTCCTTGAGCTCCCGGATGAGGTCCTGACGCTGCTGGAGCGCGGCGAGCTGTCCGAGGGGCACGGGCGAGCCCTGCTGCTTGCAGCGGACAACTCAGCCCGCAGGTTCCTCGCCCGTCAGGCCGCCAACTCCGGCTGGTCTGTGCGTGAGCTCGAGACCCGTGCACGCGCAGCGGCAGCCGGACCCGCTGCCGGGCGTGGCTCCACGCGGGAGGGGGAGCCACGCAGCGCCGACCAGCTCGCGGCCGTCGAGCAGATCGCAGACGTGCTGGGGTCCGCGCTCGGCGCCGATCTCAAGGTCCGTCCGGTCGCGCGGGGCTTTCGGGTCGAGCTCACCTTCGACTCCGTCGATGAGGCGCTGGACCTGGCGCGGCGACTGAACGGCGCCTGAGCGCCGGCCGTGCGCGGGCTGAGCGCCGGCTCACGCCCTGAGAGCCTGCGTACGCTGGGTTGAGCGTCCTTCCACCGGGAGGCACCGTCCCGGGGTAGCTCGCTAACATGTTCCGTCCTCCGGGCGATTAGCTCAGTCGGTTAGAGCGCTTCTCTGATAAGGAAGAGGTCCCAGGTTCGAATCCTGGATCGCCCACTACGAAGTCCCTGCAAATGGGTGCTTCTGTCGGGTGACCTCGAGCAGGACGGTTCGCTCGAGGGGCCATCTGGGGGCCGTTCCAGCCGGACGCCTCTCTGTGCGGCGTGCCGGCGGCTGCGGGAGCCACCCCACACGAGTACCGGATCCTCTCGGAACTCACCGCGGCCGGCGCAAGAACTCAGGCAGACATCGGCCGCCTCGCGATGCTCGACCGACGCGACGTGAGGATCACCGTTCGCAACCTCCTCGACCGCGGCGTCGTAACCCGCCAGCGCTCACCCGACGATGCTCGCCTACAGGTCGTGTCGCTCACGGCAGCAGGCAGACAGCTACACGCGAAACTGACCGCGGTGATGAGCCGGGTACAGGACGATCTCCTCGATCCGCTCCCACCCCAAGCTCGCATACAGCTGATCGACCTCCTGGGCCGACTGAGCGCCTAGCCCAGACTACCCACGAGGGTCACCCGGCGCCTGCCTGCTTTGCTGCTGCTACACCGATCCTCTAGCCGACTACACGAGACTAACTTCGCGCGGCCAGCCGGGCGGTGGCGGATCGGCGCAGTTCCGATGGGCGGACGTTCGCGACGCCGGTAAGCTGTTCTGGATGACCACGCGTGAGCAGCTTCACTCCTTGGTCGACGACCTCAGCGAGGCTGAGGCTGAGGCAGCACTCGCCCGTCTGACGCGAGAGCGCGACTCACTGAGCGCGTGGGCCGCATCCGACGACCGTGACGCCATGGAGGACGCTTGGGCGCTCGCCAATGCGCGGGAGGCGATCCGCGAGGAGCCGTGGTAGCTCGCGGTGAGGTCTGCTGGCTCGAACTGGCAGAGGAAGGCCGCCGGCCCGTTGTAGTTCTCACCCGTGACGAGGCGATTCCGGGCCTTCGGAATGTGACCGTTGCGTTGATCACCCGCACCGTTCGAGACATTCCGTCTGAGGTGCAACTCGGGCCAGCTGATGGCATGCCAGTCGAGTGCGCGGTCACGCTCGACAATCTTCGTACCGTTCCACGCGCACTGCTCGTCGAGTCGATCACGCGTCTCGACGAAGCGAAGATGGGCGAGGTCTGCGCCGCTCTCGTCCGCGCGACTGGCTGCTAAGTCGCTGGCGTCGTCGACCTGCCTTTACTGTTTCTCGCGCATCTCGGGTGCCGCTCGCAAAGCCCCCGCTTGGCGCGGTAGGGAGGGAGGCGCCAGCGACCGGAGGCCTCGCTGCTGTCGCGGGAGCTCTTCAGCCCTGCTGGCCGCGCGAAGCGCGCATCTCGGCGAGGTTCAGAGGTTGCGCGAGCCGAAACGGAAGCAGGGGCCCTTCACGGCTTGGTGGTCGGTGGGTCCCAGGGGTTGATCAGCGCGATTGCCGTTCCTTGGAAGTCTTTGGTGTTGCGGGTGGCGAGCACAGCGTCGTGGACGGAGCACGTGGCGGCAATCTGGGCATCGGCGATTCCGATTGGTCGCCCAGCCCGTTCGCGGGCGGCGACGATCAAACCATATGCAGCGGCGCATGCGCTGCCGAACGCGAGCACCAGCCCTTGTAGGTCGTCGGCCACGAACCGATCGATCGCCTCGCTCAGCGCGCTTCTGCGCTTGCCGTCCGGGAGCCGCGCGACCGCAGCAGCCGACTCGCCGAAGACACGAGGCGTCGCCGTTGCGATCGTCAGGCGAAGCGGCCCGGAGAGCGGAAGCGAGAGCGAAATCGACCACCTCGTCTCGCTCCTGACCGGCAACCCGTGTGCACTCGCCCGCAGGACGCAGACAGGCATCAGACATCCCTGTGGCAGGCGCTCCTGGTTGCACGGCGACCGCTTGGTTTGGCAAGTCGGGCTTGACGAAGCGATGTCAGGCGTCGAGATCGAGACGGCTAGAGCGGTGGGACTCTTCTGGCGGTGGTAGGGCGCCATCGAGGAATGGGAATTGTCGCGTGCCAGCGAGGCAGGAGTGCAGAAGCATCGCGACGCCGAGGTCGCCCGTGTAGAGCGAGTAGCGCCCGCGTCCCCGCTCGTGGTGACGTCGTTGAACATCGGCGGCTGCGTCCATGGCGAAGGCTCGGGCACGCTCGAGCCACCGCTCATCGCCTGAACGGGCGAACAGGGCGAGAAAGGCGTAAGCGTTACCGGCCGTACCGTGGCAGAGCCCAGGTCCTTTGCTCAGTGGTCCGGCCTGCCAGGTGAGCTCGCCCCCGGCCAGCAGTAGACGGCCTGTCTCGTCGTCGTCGGGGAGGTCGGCCAACGAGATGATCATGCCTGGCGACCCGTGGCACCACTGAACCGGGTGACGGCCGTCCTCTTTGCCCAGGGTCGGAAACCACTGCGCGCAGTCGCCGTCTAAGCGGGCAAGTTCGATCAGCGCACGTCGAGCTCTCGTGATCAGAGCGTCGGCCTGCCGGCCGAGCAGGTCTCCGCCGCTGAGCAGAGCGAACGCGGTGCCAGCGAAACCGTGCCCAGCACCGACATACTGCCCAGCCGTTCCGTACAGGTCCTGAGTCCAGATCAGCTCGCGCCATTCCGAGAGCAGCCTTTCGGCGGACTCGAGCCATACATCACGCCAGCGTGCCTGACCTGTGGCTCGCCAGAGCGCTAGCGCAGCAACCATGGTCCCGGGCGAACCCCAGCAGAGCTCAAGTGACGGGTGATCCACGTTGCGGACTATCGCGGGCTCGATGGCGGTGAGCTGAGACCCATCACCAAGTATCGCCTCGGCCGCGAGCAGGATCCCGCTCTCACCGAACAGCAGTGACGCAGCCGGCGGCGGCGCGAGCGACACCAGTTCGGGGGCAAGCAGAAAGTCGCGGTGCAACCGCTGCGCCAGCGCGCGACGATCTGGCAGCGCGGGCGCGACTCCATGCCGCGCCAGGTAGTCCAGTGACCAAGCGACTCCGGCGGCTCCGAAGTACACGTTGCGGAACGGGCGGTCAGCTTCGCCCTCAAGATCCTCCGCGGCGTTGGGCCAAAGCCTCTCTGGTCCTCGATACGCGCCGATAGCGTCGCTGGCGATCCGCTCAATCGCGCCCCGGGCTGCACCCTCGCTCCAGCGATCCCCAACCAGCTCCCGGTGCTCTCCCGGGTCATACAACATCCGCGGCGACCTGCCCTCCAAAATCAGCCCGTCAAGATCCAACGGATTATGAGCCCATGCACAGCGCTGGACGGCGACGAACCTCGGACCTGGCGCACCGATCCTGCGTCGCCGATTCAATCTCCTGCCCGCGTTCAGATGCTAACCGGAAGCAAATGCAGACAAAGCCGCAGTAGCATAAAAGTATGACCGCCTCTAAGGTTTCGATCTCGCTGGACCCCGTGGTCGCCGAGCGCGCCCGGGCAGACATCGCCGCGGGCCGCGCAAAGTCGCTCAGCGCGTGGCTCAACGACGCCGCACGCGTCCGCCTAGAACGTGAGGCTCTCAGCGACGTGCTGGCCGCGATCCTTGACGGCGCCGGCGGACCACTCACGTCACAGGAGCTCGCGGCTGCACGCAAGCGGCTCAGCGAAGCAGAATCGCGTTGACGCTCGTACTCGACGCAGGCGCGCTAATCGCCGTCGAACGTGGCGACCGTGACGCCGTCGCTGTCATCCAGGCGGCAAGACTCGACGGTCGCGCCGTCGTCATCCCCGCCGCCGTCGTTGCGCAAACATGGCGAGACGGGCCACGCCAGGCCCTCCTGGCACGCCTACTCAGCGCCACCGATGTCGAGGTCGAGATCCTGACGCATGAGGTTGCCCGAGCCACCGGGCAGTTGTGCGGCGCGACTCACACCAGCGACATCGTTGACGCCTCGGTCGTCATCGTCGCACGACGGCACAACGCGACGATCCTGAGCTCCGGTCGTGGCGACCTCATCCGCCTCGATCCGACACTCGCGATCGTCGACTGCTGACCTGTTCCAAGGGACCGCCGCACGCCGCCCAGCAATCGTTCGTCGCCAAAGGACTTGTCTGCTGATATTGGGCTTGCGCAGAAAGCGA
>JAJZDA010000053.1 GCA_021851525.1 Actinomycetes bacterium
GCACCCCCGCGCCGCTGCTCCACGGCTGGTCGGGCCGGGGCCCGCCCCGCGTGACCCGCGCGGGCGCCTGAGTCTGCGCCTGCCTGAGGGCGCGCGCCCAGCGGGGCGCGCGAGCAGGCCGGCCTGAGGACCCAGGTGACTGCGCTGCGCAGCTCCGCAAGCCGCCGCACGTCCGCACGCGGGCGTCGACGGACCACCATCCTTTCCTGGGAGTCATCTGTGATCACCGTGTCGGAAGCGGGCGGCGCCGGCGGGCAACCGCTGCACATGCGCCTGCGAAGCTACTTCTGGTCTGACCGGGTCCGCGCCGCGCAGACCCTGCTCGGCCTCTTCTGGCTGCTTGACGGCGGCCTCCAGTTTCAGGCGTTCATGTACTCCCACGGCTTCCCGCGGATGCTCGTCGGGATGGCGCAGGGCCAGCCGCTGTGGCTGCACGACAGCATGGTCTGGGGGGCGAAGCTCGCCAACGCCAACCTCGGCGTGTGGAACACGCTGTTCGCGCTGGCGCAGGTCGGCATCGGCCTCGGGATCCTGAACCGCGCCAGCGTCCGCTGGGCGCTGGGCGCCTCGCTGGGCTGGGCGCTGATCGTCTGGTGGTTCGGCGAGGGCTTCGGGATGCTGTTCATGAACATGGCGATGCCGCTCACCGGCGCACCCGGCGCGGTGCTGCTCTACGCCCTGGTCGGGGCGCTGGTCTGGCCCGGCGCGGGGCCCGGTGGGTTGCTCGGCAGGCGCGGCGCCCGCAGCGCCTGGGTGGTGCTGTGGCTTGGGAGCGCCTGGCTCTGGCTGCTCGCGCCCAGCTCCAGCGCCAACGGCGTCAGCGATGCGCTGCAGGCCGTGCCGACCGGGATCGCGCCGATCGACTCGCTGCAGCACAGCCTCGCCAACGCCACACGCGGCGCGGGGCTGGTGGTGGCGCTGTGTTTCGCCGCGCTCTCGGTGTTGATCGCGCTGGCACCGGTGCTGCGCTGGCGTGCGCGTGAGTGGGTTGCGCTCTCGATGCTCATCAACCTGGTGTTCTGGGTCACCGCGCAGGGCTTCGGCGGGATCCCGGCAGGTGGCGCCACCGATCCCAACAGCGGCCCCGTGTTTGTACTGTTGGCGTGGACCGTGATGCCGTTGCTGTCCGGCGAGGAGGCCGCCCGATCATGATTTCAAGCACAGAGTCCCGCAGGCGCGGGCTGCGAAGGGCGCTGGGCGCGGGCTGCGCGTGCCTGCTTTTGGCTGGTTGCGGAAGCTCCGCCGGGTTGAGCGGCGGCTCGTCCAAGTCGGGCTCGGGCAAGGGCTCGACCTCCACCGCCGCCGCCGGTGGCACAGCCGGGATGGCGGGCATGGGCTCCAGCGCCAACCTGCCGCCGAAGATCAACGGGGTCCCCAGGCCGGTCGCCTCACAGGTGATCGCGAGCGCGGACTGGCAGGGAATGTCGATCCAGGCGCGGACGACCACGCCGATCCCGTTCCTGATCTTCAACGGCACCAGTGAGCAGGAGGTCAAGCCGCCCAAGCACGCGAGCTTCCACCTGATGGTCATGCTCAGCGACGCGCATACCGGTGTGGCGATCCCCTACGCGAGCGTCTGGGCGACGATCATGAAGGGCAAGAAGGTCGTCTACGACGAGCGCCAGTGGCCGATGATCTCCGCCTACATGGGCCCGCACTACGGCAACGACGTGACCCTCCCGGGACCCGGCCGCTACACGCTGCAGCTGCTGATCACACCCCCGGTCTCCGCTCGCCACGTGGAGTATCAGCACGTCTGGCTGAAGCCACACCGGGTGACGGAGACGTTCACCTGGAACCCGGCGGCGTGAGCCCCGCCAGCGCGATGCAGGGGATGCCCGGGATGCTGGGCGTCAGCGGCCACGCTGCCGGTCACGGCCCGCAGCTGCTGCCGGAGTGGGTCGCGCTGGCATGGAGCGCGCTCTTCCTGCTGGTGGCCGCCTCGCACCTGCGGCACATGGCGCACAGCCGCGGGCAGCGCCGGCCGTGGCATTCCTGCCACGTGCTGATGGCGCTCGGCATGGCGTTCATGTACCTGCCGGCGCAGCTCGACCCGGTGGCGGCACCGGCCGGGTTCTGGCGGATCGTGTTCGCCTGCGCGGGGGTGCTGACGGCGAGCTGGTCGATCGCCGGCGTCGGCCGCAACGCCACCCTGATCTGGCTGCTGACCTCGATCGACCTCGGCGCGATGCTCTACATGTGGGCAGGCCCATCACGCGCCTCCGCCGCCGCTGTCGGCTGGCTGGTCGTCTCCTACCTGCTGGCCGAGGCGGCGGTCTGGGGCCTTGACCTCTACCGGCGCCTGGACGGCAGCTCACCGCTGGTCAGCTGGCGGCTGCTGCCGGGTCCTGAAGGCGCGACCGTGATCCGCGCCGTCAGCGGCGGTGGCGGCGGCGGCGCGACGCTGCTCGGTGAGCTCGACATCAGCATCTCAATGGTC
The DNA here is from genome assembly GCA_021851525.1 of Actinomycetes bacterium. Lineage (GTDB taxonomy): Bacteria > Actinomycetota > Thermoleophilia > Solirubrobacterales > Solirubrobacteraceae > Palsa-465. Next base: position 2,441 of record JAJZDA010000053.1, read on the forward strand.
ACGATGACCGTCGGCATGGCGTACATGGTCGCGGCCATGCAGCTGATGCACTGAGTGGGACTGACCCCCTCAACCGCTGCGATCCGCGGGGCGCTGCCCGTCCGGGCGGCGAGCCCCGTTCCCGGCCACGCAGAGCGGCCGCGCGGTAGGCTGATTGCATGCGGGAGCAGGCCGACCTCGACGGTCCGCCGCGGTGCGGGCGACGCGGGCAGCGCGGGCAGCGCGCGGCGCTTGAGCAGCTCACGCGTCCGAGCGCGGCACCCGATGTTGCGGCGTTGCCGTCGCCTGCCAGCTCACGCCGGACCCGCGTGCGGCCCGTCCGAATCCGCTTCGGACCTGACCGGGACCGCGTGCGGCCTGACCGGGACCGCGTGCGGCCTGACGAGAGCCGCCGCTGCCCCGACTGCCCTGAAGCGGCTCGACATGGCCGATGATCGCAAGCCGCTGAGCGTCGCTGAGCTCGAGCGCTGGGTTGAGTTCGGGGCGCGCTGGCGGGCGCTGACGCTGACCGACGGCGCCGCGACCGTCGAGCTCTGCCAGTGCACAGGTGAGCTGGTGGAGCTGCGCGAGACCGACGATCCGCAGGTGATCGCCTACCTGCGCGCTCATCGCGACGAGGGCGAGCTGGCCTAGCGCGCTGAACGCACACCGCACCTCGGCCGGTGGTGCGCCCTGCCGCGCCCGCTCCCACACGGGCCTGAGGCAGCAGGATCGCGGACTTACCCGGCATCGGGCGGCGGCCGGCCGAAATATGGTCAGCGGTGGATGGACAGAGCGACGATCGATGTTGAGGCGGCCAGCGCATATGTGCGCGGGCGGCGCACGCTCGAGGGCGGCTACTGCTTCTACAGGACGCCCAGCTGGGGCGTGGAGGAGCCAAACGCGCCGGACACGCTGGCCGCGCTGGGCTCGCTGCGGCTGCTCGAGGTGGCGCCCGCGCAGCCGCACCAGACGGCCGACTGGCTGCTCTCGCTGCAGGCACCTGGCGGCGGTTACGCGACGCTGACCATCGGCTGGGCTTCCCTGCGGGCGCTGGCGTTGCTCGGGCGCGGCCCGGAGCGCTCACCCGACAGCTGGCTGAGCGCGTGGTCCGAGCAGCTGCTGGAGGAACGCCCCACCCGTCAGCCCCGCCCCTGGCTGCTGGAGCTCCTGCGCCTGGCCGAGCTGTTTGAGCTGCGCGGGGTGACGCCCGACCGTGCCCGACTCACGCGGCTGCTGGAGCGCAGCGTCGCCGCGCACGGTGGTTGGCCACGTGACGCTGCGGAGCTCGAGACGACCGGCGTGGTGAGCGAGCTGATCAGGCGCGCGCGGCTGGAGCCGGTGGCCGCGCGCAGCACCGTCGCGTTCCTGCAGGCCTGCGAGGATCCGGCGCTGGGCCTGCGCACCACGCCGGACGCCGCGGCCACCACGGTCGGGGCGCTCTGGGGCGGGGTCACCGTCGCGCGCAACCGGCTGCAGGCGCTACGTCACCCGGAGGCGATCGCCGCGAGCATCGCTCTGCTGCAGCGCCGTGACGGTGGCTTCGGCGAGCGACACAGGGCCCTGACGACGTTGCGCGACACCTGGCTGGCGCTGCGCGCATGGTCGACCCTGGCCGAGCTGCAGGCGCCTGGCAGCGCCGCGGAGAAGGCTGGCGGGGGCGGCTCAGCCGAGGCTTCGCGTGGCCAGCCCGGACCAGATCGCCGGTAGCTCATCAGCGAGGCGTTGCAGCTCCTGCAGGTGGGCTGCTGAGAGCGCCTCCAGCCGCCGCGCACCTTCCGCGCTCAGGTGCAGGCGCACCACGCGGTGATCCTCGGGATCGCGTTCACGGATCACCAGGCCGGCCGCGTCGGCGCGGTCGATCAGCCCGACCGTCGAGTTGTGGCGCAGCAGCAGGTGGCCGGCCAGATCACCGATCGTCGGTCCGCGCGGGTCATCATGGCCGCGGATCGCCAGCAGCAGCTGGTGCTGCGCGGCGGTGAGCCCGGCGGCGGCGGCCTGCTGCTCGCTCCAGTGCAGAAAGCGACGCAGCCCGGTGCGGATCGCCAGCAGCTCGCCGTAGACCTCGTCTGGCAACATATATCGTGTCACGATGACATCGGGTCACGATGTTATCTCGGAGAGACCGGAGCCCGGCCGCCGTGGAGCCGCCCACGGGCGCCGCAGGGCCATCTGGAGCGGACGGGCTCACGGGCGCCGGCGACCGACAGACCGGCGAGCACGACCGCGCACTGGAGCTCGGCGACTTCACGGCGACCCCGCAGTTGCTGCGCCTCGTGCCGCTCGGGATGGCTGTCGGCGCGCTGTCCGCCGGGATCTCACTGGCGCTGCTGGACATGATCGGCCTCTTCACCAACCTCCTGTACTTCGGGCGGCTGAGCTTCCAGCTGAGCTCCCCCTACCGCAATACGCTCGGTCCGCTGGCGGTGCTGATCCCGATCCTGGGTGGATTGCTGGTGGGCCTGATGGCGCGCTTCGGCTCCGAGCAGATCCGCGGCCACGGCATCCCCGAGGCGATGGAACGGATCCTGACCGGAGGCAGCCGGGTGCAGCCGCGCCTGGCGCTGCTGAAGCCCCTCTCGAGCGCGATCAGCATCGGCAGCGGCGGGCCGTTCGGGGCGGAGGGGCCGATCATCCTCACGGGCGGCGCGGTGGGATCGATCGTCGGACAGCTCTTCCGCCTCACCGCCGCCCAGCGCCGCAGCCTGCTGGTCGCCGGCGCGGCCGGCGGGATGAGCGCCGTGTTCGGGACGCCTGTGGCCGCGACCCTGTTCGGGGTGGAGCTGCTGGCGTTTGAGTTCCGTCCGCGCTCAATGACGTTGATCGCGCTCTCCGCGGCAACCGCCGACGCGCTGCGGATCGTGATGGCCCACGCGGGGCTGCTGAGCCCACAGCCGCTCTTCCCGATCGCCCACCACGCACCGGTTGAGGGGCTGGCGCTGCTCGGCGCCGCCGCCGTCGGGCTGATCGTGGGCCTCAGCGCCTGGGTGATGACCCAGGCCGTCTACGGCGCCGAGGATCTGTTCAAGCGGCTCACCGGCCGCCTGCACTGGATGTGGTGGCCGACGCTCGGCGGCTTGATCATCGGCCTCGGCGGGCTCCTCGACGGCCGTGCCCTGGGGGTCGGCTACGACACGATCCACGCCGAACTGCTGGGCCGCCTGGGCGTCGATGCGCTGCTGCTCTTGCTGGCGGTGAAGCTCGTGATCTGGTCCGCCGGACTGGGCAGCGGCACCAGCGGCGGGATCCTCGCACCGGTGCTGATGATGGGCGCCGCGATCGGCGGGGCACTCGGGCACCTGCTCCCAGGCGTCCCCCCGGGCGTGTGGGCGCTGATCGGGATGTCAGCCGGCCTCGGCGGCGTGACGCGATCACCGTTCACCGCGATCGTCTTCGCCTTCGAACTGACCCACGACCAGAACAGCCTGCTGGCGCTGCTGGTGGCCGCCACCGTCGCGCACCTGGTCAGCGTGCTGGTGCTCAAGCGTTCGATCCTCACCGAGAAGGTTGCGCGGCGGGGCTTCCACGTGATGCGTGAGTACGCCGTCGATCCGTTGGAGGCGACGTTCGTGCGCGAGGTGATGGAGACCGACGTCTACACGGTCGAGCCCGAGCGGGACCTGCGATCGCTCTATGACGCGCTGCCGGAGGGCTCAGCGCAACGCCGTCAGCGCCTCTACCCGGTGCTGGACGCCGACGGCCGGCTGGTGGGGGTGCTGCCATGGTCGGTGGTGCTCGAACGCAGGGCCCGAGGCGTCACGGTCGCCGAGGCGATGCTCAGCGAGTTCACGGTCGCGCACCGTGATGAGATCCTGCGCCCGGTGGCCGACCGCATGGCCGGAGCCTGCCTGAGCGTGCTGCCGGTGGTCGACCGCGCGACAGGCACCCGGCTGGAGGGCTTCATCACGCAGTTTGATCTGCTGCGCGCACGCCAGCGGCTGCTGGTGGAGGAGCGCCACGCGCAGCGCCTGCTGGCGCCGCTGCGCGTCCGCCAGGCCGAGCGCACGCCGGCCTGAACCCAACCGCCTCCGCGCGTGCCGCGGGGAGCGCCGTGCGCGCCCTCGGGCTTGCGCAGCGGCGTTGCATGCAAGATCCTTGGCAACGTCAGCTACCGAGGAGAGAGCATGAACGAGCACGTGACGCTGCGCGCGGCCGGCAGCGCCGGGCGCAGCTACTGGGGCCCTGGGGACTACTACACGTTCCTGGTCACCGGCGCGGAGTCAGGGGGCTCGATGTTCGCGATGGACTGCGTGATCGGGGTCGGTGGCGGTCCGCCGCCACACCGCCACCTGGCCGAGGACGAGCTGTTCTACGTGCTCGAGGGCTCGGTCAGCTTCACGATGGACGGACTGACCCGGGAGGTGGGCGTCGGGGAGTCCGTGTTCGTCCCCAGGGGCGCGGCCCACGCCTACGTCAACGGCGGCCAGCAGCAGGCACGGATGCTCGCGATCTACACCCCTGCGGGCATGGAGGGCTGGTTCTTGGAGGTCTGCACGCCGGTCACCGACACCAGCGCGCCACCGCCACCTGTGACCCCGGAGCTGGTCGCGCGGATGCTCGAGGCCGGCCCTCGCCACAACGTGGAGTGGCTCACCGACTGAGCTTCAGCGGCCGAGCGCCGCGGTGACCAGCCGCGCCGGGCGGCGACCGGCCACCGAGCCTGTCAGAAAGACCTCATCGGCGCGCGCCAGCCGCGCCAGATCGAAGCCCTGCTCACGGGCGTTGGGGTCGGCCGCCAGCAGCTCCGCACGGGAGACGCCCGGCAGGATGCGACCGTCTGCCGGCGGGGTCAAGAGCGCCTCCCCCTCACGGACCCAGACGTTCGCGCGAGCCGCCTCGAGCACCGTTCCGTCGGCGTCCAGCAGCAGCGGCATGCAGCCCTCGGCGGCCGCGCCGAGCGCATCCATCAGGCGGCGGTCACGCCACTTGTGCGCACCGATCCCCCCTGGCAGCGCGAACGGCGCGAGCACCACGGTCTCCAGTGAGCGCTCGCCGGCCGCGACCGCGGCCAGCTCGAAGCTGCCGTCGGGATCGAGCTCGATCCGCAGGCGCGAGCGCAGGCCGCCGCAGCCAGCGGCGGTCTCCCGGATCGCGGCGCTCAGTGCGCCACGGTCGAGCACGCCACCGTAGACCTCCTTGAAGGACGCCGCCAGCCGCTCCAGATGCTCCTCGAGCAGCACCGCCCGGTCATCCTCCACCAGCAGCGTCTCATAGAGGCCCTGGGCCGGCGTCGGTCGCGGCCCGTAGTCAAGCGCCGGGCGCACCAGCGCATCGAGGTTCGTAGCGCTCATCTTCGCGTCACCGAGCATCTTGGCAGCCCGGGCGCTCCCACGGGCGCTCCCGGCCGGTCGCCGGCAGGCTCAGGCGCGGACCTCTCACTGTCGGCCACGACGCCCCGACCCACCCCACCGGCCTCCCGACGAGCCCACCGGCCGCCCCGGCGACCCCACCAACGCCCCTGGCTACGCTTCAGAGAGCAAGCGAAAGTCAACCCAGGAAGGCACCCATGGCCATGACGGAGGACCACGGTGACGACCTGCCGCGCCGTGCGCGCGGCCCTCAGCACCACGCCGCGGGGTTCCCGGCGGTGGCAAACGCGATGCGCCACGCACTCGGCCAGATGGGCGCGAGGCGCACGCTGGCGACGCTCACGCAGCTCAACCAGCAGACCGGCTTCGACTGCCCGGGCTGCGCCTGGCCAGACCCCCATGGCCACCGGCACGCCGCCGAGTTCTGTGAGAACGGCGCCAAGGCGGTGGCCGAGGAGGCCACACGTGAGCGAGCTGACGCACACGTCTTTGAGCGCCACAGCGTCGCCGACATGGCTGCGCGCTCCGACCACTGGATCGGCAAGCTCGGGCGGCTCACGCAGCCGCTCTACATCGGTCCCGGCGACACCCACTACCGGCCGCTGTCATGGGACGACGCCTACGCGGTGGTGGCCCGCAACCTGAGTGAGCTCGACTCGCCGGAGCAGGCGATCTTCTACACCTCCGGGCGAACCAGCAATGAGGCGGCGTTCGTCTACCAGGCGTTCGTGCGGGCGCTGGGCACCAACAACCTGCCGGACTGCTCCAACATGTGCCACGAGTCCAGCGGCAGCGCGCTGGGCGAGACGATCGGCATCGGCAAGGGCAGCGTCACGCTCGAGGACATCCACAACGCCGGTCTGCTGGTGATCGCCGGCCAGAACCCCGGGACCAACCACCCGCGGATGCTGAGCGCACTGGAGATTGCCAAGCGTCGCGGCGCGCGGATCGTGTCGATCAACCCGCTGCCGGAGGCCGGCCTCACGCGCTTCAACAACCCGCAGACGCCACGCGGGATGCTCGGCCTGGGCGCGGTGCTGGCCGACCTGCACCTGCCAATCCGCGTCAACGGCGACCTGGCGCTGTTCCAGGCGGTCAACCGGCGCCTGATCGAGCGTGACGCCGTCGACCGGCGGTTCATCGAGCAGCACACCGACGGTTATGCGGCTCTGCGCGCGCATCTGGAGCAACTCGACGAGCGGGCTGTGAGCAGGGCCACCGGCCTGCAGGATGAGCAGATAGAGCAGTTCACGCAGTACGCAATCTCCTCGCAGCGCACGATCGTCTGCTGGGCGATGGGACTGACCCAGCACCGCAACTCCGTGCCGACGATCCGTGAGGTCGTCAACTTCCTGCTGCTGCGCGGGAACATCGGGCGCCCGGGCGCCGGCGTCTGCCCGGTGCGCGGGCACTCCAACGTGCAGGGCGACCGCACGATGGGCATCTTCGAACGGCCCCCGCAGGAGCTGCTCGACAGCCTCGAGGCGGCGCTCGGCTTCCCGATGCCGCGCGCGCACGGAGTCGACGTGGTGCGCGCGATCAGGGCGATGCGCGACGGTGACGCGCGCGTGTTCTTCGCAATGGGCGGGAACTTCCTGTCAGCCACCCCGGACACGGAGGTCACGGCCGCCGCGCTGCGCCGCTGCGCGCTGACCGTGCACGTCTCTACCAAGCCCAACCGCTCCCACCTGGTGCACGGTCGGGAGGCGCTGATCCTGCCGACGCTGGGACGCAGCGAGCGCGACGTGCAGGCGGGCCGTGAGCAGTTTGTGACGGTCGAGGACTCGATGAGCGACGTGCATGCCTCGCGCGGCCACCTGGAGCCCGCCTCTGCGCAACTGCGCTCGGAGGTGCGGATCGTGTGCGAGCTGGCGGAGCGCGTGGTCGGTGATGTCGGTGCCGTGCGCTGGCGCGAGCTGGCAGGCGACTACGGGCGCATCCGCGAGCTGATCGAGCGCGCCATCCCCGGGTTCGAGCGCTTCAACGAACGCATCGCCGAGGGCTTCACGCTCCCCCACCCGCCGCGTGACGAGCTGCGCTTCGAGACCGACAGCGGCCGCGCCCACCTGACCGTCAACCGGCTGGACGTGCTGGAGGTCCCGGAGGGAGCGGTCCTGCTGCAGACGCTGCGCTCCCACGACCAGTACAACACCACCATCTACGGCCTCAACGACCGCTACCGCGGGATCCACGCGGGACGCCGCGTGGTGATGGTCAACCCACTGGACATGACTGGCCTGGGGGTGCAGGATGGCGACGTGGTGGACCTGCTGGGCATAGCCGAGGACGGCGTGCAGCGACGCGCCGAGCGTTTCCGCGTGGTCTCCTACCCGACAGCCCGCGGCTGCGCCGCGGCCTACTACCCCGAGACAAACCCACTGGTGCCGCTGGACAGCGTCGCCGAGATCAGCGGCACGCCGACGTCCAAGTCCGTGATCGTGCGGCTGGTGCCGTGCGGGCAGGCGGGCTCCGGCCACCGCTCAACGCTGGACAGGGTGGGTGCCCGCGGTTGACGGCGGCTGCTCGCGGCTCCCGCGCTGACGCGGTGAGCGCCGGCCCGCCGGCCGGCGCGACGCCTCCCGGTCCGGCCCTGCCCGGCTGGGTGCAGGCCGCGTCGGTGATCCTCCGGCGTGACAGCGTGATGGCGCGCCTGCGGCGCCGCTACGGTGATGTCTTCACCATCGAGCTGCCGGCGCTCGGGCGCTCGGTGATCGTCGCGCGCCCGGACCTCGTCAGGCTGGTCTTCCAGGCTCCCGCCGACGTGCTCGTGTTCGGGGAGGTCAGCCCACTCGGAAGCCTGATCGGCCCCGGCTCGTTGTTTGCGATGGACGGTCAGCGGCACCTCGCGGAGCGGCGCCTGATCCTGCCGGCGTTTCACGGCGAGCGGATGCGCGGGTATGGGGCGATCGTCGCGCAGGAGGCACGGCGGGAGATGAACAGCTGGCCGCATGACGCGGAGTTCGCGACGCTGCCGTCGTTCATGCGGATCACCCTCAACGCGATCCTGCGCGCGGTGTTCGGCGCGCAGGGCGAGGATGTGAGTGAGCTCGCGGAGGTACTGCCGGCGCTGGTCACGCTCGCCTCGCGCCTGACGCTGCTGCCGGCGCTGAGACGCGACCTGGGACCGTTCAGTCCCGGCGGGCGGCTCGCGCGACTGCGCGCCCGCTATGACGCGGTGGTCGAGCGGATGATCGACGCGCGCATCACCGATCCGGATCTCGAGCGGCGAGATGACGTGATGTCGCTGCTGGTGCGCGCGCACTATGAGGACGGCTCCTCGATGTCCCGCGCGGCGATCAGGGACGAGCTGCTGACGCTGCTGGCGGCCGGCCATGAGACGACCGCGACCTCCCTGGCGTGGACGGTCGAGCGGCTGCGGCGCAACCCTTGGATCCTGCGGCGGCTGGTGGCTGAGCTGCGTGATGGCGGTGGCGGCTGTGGAGGAGCTGGCGGTGGAGGCGGTGGTGGTGGTGGCGGCGGCGGTGGTGGTGGCGGCGGCGGCGCGGCCGATCGCGACGCCGGCGGTGGCCGCGGCGCTGGCTCCGACTCGCTGCTGAGTGCGACCATCCAGGAGGTGCAGCGCACGCGCCCGGTGATCCCTGCGACCGGCCGCCACACGGCGGTTGACTTCGAGTTGGGCGAATGGCTGGTGCCGCGCGGACAACACATCGTCATCGCCGCGCGGATGATCCACAACGACCCGCGCTTCTTCGAGAGACCCATGCAGTTCCAGCCGGATCGCTTCCTCGGCGTCAAGCCCGACACCTACACCTGGGTGCCGTTCGGCGGTGGCCAGCGGCGTTGTCCGGGCGCGGCGTTCGCGCACATGGAGATGGAGGTGGTGCTGCGGGAGATGCTGACGCGCTTCGATCTGCATACCACCGAGGCGCCCGGCGAGGCGTGGTGTGACCGCGGAGTGGCGTTTGCGCCGGGCGACGGAGGCCTGGCGGTGGTGCGGCGCGCCGGACGCGACGGATCCCCGCCCTCCCTGGACGTGAGCTGAGCGACAGGCCAGGACGCGACCTTCCGGGGCCCGCCCTTGGTTGGGCGGGGGCTTGGGGGTGGGTGGTGCCGGGGCGGAGGCTCCCACAACGCCTCCCGGGGCCACAAAATCGCCGCCCGGCCGGGCACCGACCAGGGCGGCGAAAACGAGGCCCATAGGGGCCACAAAATCGCCGCGCACCCGAGCACCGACCAGGGCGGCGAAAACGAGGCCGCCGGGGGCCACAAAATCGCCGCGCACCCGAGCACCGACCAGGGCGGCGAAAACGAGGCCCCAGAAGGGCCACAGCCCGCAGGAGCGGTCACGGCACACATCGCTTCCGGGAGCCGCCACAAGCGTGCACCGGGCGATCAGCGACAGACCGCAGAAGCAGGGACTACCCGACGCGGATCCGTCTGACGGCCAGGTGCCGGGATGCCACCCGGCTCCACACGCACACCGTGAATGCCCTGCACCACCGGCGAGCCTGAGCGTCAGGTCGAGCCTGAGTCATCGCCCGAGAGCCTGGCCGAGCCGAGAGCCTGGCCGAAGGCGCACGCGGTTCAGAAGACGACGGTGGTGTTGCCGTGCCGGATCACGCGGTCCTCGCAGTGCCAGCGCACGGCGCGCGCGAACACCATCCGCTCGACCTCCGCCCCACGCCGCACAAACTCCTCCAGGCTGTCCGCGTGCGTGACCCTGACCACGTCCTGCTCGATGATCGGACCGCCGTCCAGCTCCGCGGTCACGTAGTGCGCGGTCGCGCCGATCAGCTTCACACCACGCTGCTTTGCGCGCTGGTAGGGACCGGCTCCCTCGAAGGCTGGTAGGAACGAGTGGTGGATGTTGATCACCGGCAGACCCAGCGCGTCGAGGAACTCGCCAGAGAGGATCTGCATGTAACGGGCCAGCACCACCACGTCGCAGTTGTCGCGCAGCAGCTCCAGCATGCGCTGCTCACCTTCGCGCTTGGCGTCAGGCGGCATCGGCACATGGAAGTAGGGCAGCCCGAACGCTTCGACGTCAGAGCGCAGATCCTCCCAGTTGGAGATCACCCGGACGATGTCCGCGTGCAGCTCATCTCGGCGCCAGCGCCACAGCAGGTCAAGCAGGCAGTGGTCCTCACGGGAGACCAGGACCGCAACGCGCTTGGGCTTGGCTGAGTCCCACATCCGCCAGGTCATCGCGAAGCGCTCCGCGACCTGCAGCCCAAAGCTCTCCGCAAACCCCTCGCGCCGGTCGGCGGCGAGCGTGAACTCCATGCGCAGGAAGAACATCCCACCCCCGTTCTGCGCGGCGTAGGGGTCGCTCGAGTACTGGTCCGACCGGATGATGTTGGCGCCGGCCGCGAAAAGGAACTGGGAGACGGCCGCCACGATCCCGGGTTGATCGGCGCAGGAGACCACCAGGCGGATAGGCGGCGGGTCCGTGCGCGCGCCGGAGGGTGACGCGGCAGGCGCACCGGAGCCAGCCGCACCGGACGCAGACGCACCGGAGCCAGCCGCACCGGACGCAGGCGCACCGGAGCCAGCCACACCGGAGCCAGCCGCACCGGACGCAGGCGCACCGGAGCCAGCCGCACCGGACGCAGCGACGGTGCCAGCCAGGGGCGGAGTCCCGTCGTTGGAAGGCATTTCAGGCATGGTCGAGAGGCATTTCAGGCATGTTGAGCGGGAGTGGCGGTGAGCGGTCTGTGGGGCGCGCGGACGCCGCGCGTGGCGCGGATCCTAGCCGCAGGACGCCCGCCGCCACGACACGGCACCCCCTCGGCGCGATAGATTCGACGGCCCTATGCGAAAGCCGCTTCTCTTCACCGTTGCCGCTCCGACGATCGCCGCGCTCGCGCTCGCCGGCCTGAGCGCCACCAGCAGCGCCTCGGCGCTCGCTCGCCACGCGGGCTCCGCCAAGAGCTCCAACTCATGCACCAAGAGCCACCTCAAGCTGCACACCCCGGGTCAGCTGACCGTCGCCACCGACGCCCCGGCCTACCCGCCGTACTTCGAGAACAACAAGCCGTCCAACGGCAAGGGCCTGGAGAGCGCCGTGGCCTACGCGGTCGCCGGCCAGCTCGGCTTCACCCGGAACGAGGTGAAGTGGGTGGTTGAGCCGTTCGACTCCTCCTACGCGCCCGGTCCGAAGTCATTTGACTTTGACATCAACGAGATCTCGATCACCGCTGCCCGCCAGCAGGCGGTCAGCTTCTCCACGCCGTACTACAACGATCCGCAGGGCGTGATCGTCGAGGCCAACGGCCCCTACGCCCACATCACCAAGCTCTCGCAGCTGAAGAACGCGAAGATCGGCGTGCAGATCGGCACGACGAGCCTCGCGGCGGTGAACTCCAGCATCAAGCCCTCAAACCAGCCCGACGTCTTCAACTCCTCAAACGACGTGCTGGCGGCGCTGAAGCTGCACCGCGTCAGCGCGATCGTCACCGACCTGGCCACCACCGAGTACATGGTGCAGGCGCAGCTCAAGGGCGCGAAGGTGGTTGGCAAGTTCAGCGCGCCGAGCGGCAACAACTGGGGCCTGCTGCTCGCCAGGCGCTCACCGCTGACCGCGTGCGTGGACACCGCCCTGGCGAAGCTCCGCAGCCGCGGTGTGCTCGCGGCGATCGCCAAGAAGTGGTTCCCGCAGGCGGCCGCCGTGCCGACGCTGAAGTAGGCGCCGGAACCGGCCTGCACGGCCTTCCGCGAGCATGAGCGCAGTACCTCAGCCGCTGACCACACGCGAGGATCGTGCCCGCGCCAGGCGGGCACGAAACCTCCGTCACCTGGTGATCTCGGCGGCCTCGACGGTGGTCGTGCTCGGCGGCCTGGCGACGTGGATCTTCACCAGCTCAGGCTGGCCCAATGTGAGGCGTGACTTCTTCTCCTCACACTGGTTCACCCAGTCGTTCGGCAGCGTGCTGAGCGGCTTCTGGCTGGACGTGCGGCTGTTCCTGATAGTTGAGGTCGCGGTGCTTGCGCTGGGCCTGCTGATCGCCCTGATCCGCACCTTCGACGTGGCCGCGCTGTTCCCCGTGAAGCTCGTCTGCATCGTCTTTGTCGACGTGATGCGCGGAATCCCGACGATCCTGCTGGTCTACATCATCGGCTTTGCGGTGCCGGCGCTCTACCTCAGCGGCGTGCCCACCAGCCCCGTGGTGCTGGGCGGAATCGCGCTGGCGATGAACTACTCGGCTTACGTGTCGGAGGTGTTCCGCGCCGGTCTCGAGTCGATCCACCCAAGCCAGGGTGGCGCGGCGCTCGCGCTCGGGCTGACCCCCACCCAGGCGCTGCGCCACGTGATAGTCCCCCAGGCTGTGCGCCGCGTGATCCCGCCGCTGCTCAACGACTTCATCGCGCTGCAGAAGGATGTCGCGCTGATCTCGATCCTCGGCCCGCAGGAGGCCTTCCGCGTGGCGCAGATCTTCGCCGACCAGTACTTCAACTACACGCCGCTGCTGTCGGCCGCGGCGCTCTATCTCTGCGTCACGATCCCGCTGACCCGGGTGGTCGACCGCATGCAGGCCCGGACCCGGCGGGAGCGGGGCGGCGCGATGGCGCTGGGACCGCGATGAGCGCGCACCAGGCGCCGCCGGGCGCGAACGCGCCGGTCCTGGAGCTGCGCGGCGTGACCAAGAGCTACGAGGGCCAGCAGGTGCTCAAGGGGATCGACCTGATGGTCAGCGAGCATCAGGCGGTGGCGCTGATCGGCGCCTCCGGGTCGGGCAAGTCGACGCTGCTGCGGTGCATCGACCTGCTGGAGGAGATCGACGACGGCGACATCCTGCTCGACGGCCAGCCGATGACCGTGCCGGGGATCAACCCCGTCCCCTTCCGGCGCCGGCTTGGGCTGGTGTTCCAGTCGTTCAACCTCTTCCCGCACATGCGCGTGATCGAGAACGTGACGCTCGGCGCGGTGCGCGGCCAGCGGATGCCGGCGGCACAGGCCCGGGAGGGCGCGCAGGCGCTGCTGGAGCGCTTCGGGCTCGGCGACCGCGCGCGCGAATACCCGGACCGGCTCTCCGGCGGGCAGCAGCAACGTGTCGCGATCGCGCGGGCGCTGCTCACCAAGCCCAGGGCGCTGCTGCTCGACGAGGTCACCTCGGCCCTGGACCCGGAGCTGGTCGGCGAGGTGCTCGGCGTGATCCGTGAGCTCAAGGAGGAGGGCATGACGATGGTGATAGCCACGCACGAGATGAGCTTCGCGCGCGACGTGGCCGATCAGGTCTGCTTCCTGGAGGGCGGCTGCATAGTCGAGCAGGGAACCCCGGAGCAGATCTTCACCGCCCCGTCGCAGCCGCAGACGCAGCGCTTCCTCGCACGCGTGCTGGCCGGCGCCACGATCTGAACCGGCGGCGCAACCCACACGCTCGCCGGCCAGCCGCGGGTGAGCGATAGTGTGGGCAGATGTCACCGATCCCGCTGCCCGACCGCTCCGCGGCCCCGAACCTGCGTGACCACGAGCAGGCCCGCGCGAGCTACCGGATCTCCGTGCCGCCGCGCTTCAACCCGGTCAGCGCGATCCTCGAACGCTGGGCCGCCGAAGCGCCACACGAACTGGCGCTGGTCACACTCGGCCCGCACGGCGAGCTGCTCTCGCAGCTCACAGCAAAGGAGCTGACGGAACGCGCACAGGCGGCCGCGCGGACGCTGTGGGCGCACGGTGTGAGAGCCGGTGACCGCGTCTTCATCATGCTGCCGCGCAGCGTCGCCTGGTATGAGGCGATGCTCGGCGCGATCCGCATCGGCGCGGTGGTCAGCCCCGGCACCAACCAGCTGACCTCGCGGGACATCGCGTACCGCATCGAGCGGGCGCAGGCGAGCGTCGCGATCACCGGTGCGGAGGGCGCAGCCAAGATCGACGCGATCACAACCCCGCTGCCGACGCTGCGCCTGCGCCTGGCCTGCGGGGAGGGCGCGCCAGCCGGCTGGCACAGCTGGGAGCAGGAGCTGGCGGGCGCCGGCGATGAGCCGTTGCCGGACGACCCCACGGCGGCCGACGACCCGATGATCCTGTTCTTCACCAGTGGCACCGTCAGCCACGCGAAGATGGTCCGCCACAACCAGTCATACGGCCTCGGCCACGTCTCGACAGCGCGGTTCTGGCACGACCTCAGACCCGGCGACCGGCACTGGACGGTGACCGACACAGGCTGGGCGAAGGCCGCCTGGGGCGGCCTCTTCGGACAGATGCACGAGCGCGTCACGATCGTCCAGGTGGCGCTTGGCAGGCCCGACGCGGACACGATCCTCAAGATCCTGCGTGAGCAGCAGATCACCTCCTTCTGCGCGCCGCCGACGCTCTACCGGCTGCTGGTGCAGGCCGACCTGCACGCCCACGACCTCTCGACGCTGCGCCACTGCACCAGCGCCGGGGAGCCGCTGAACCCCGAGGTGATCCGGGCCTGGGCCGCGGGCACCGGCGGCCTCACCATCTATGACGGCTACGGGCAGACCGAGACCACGATCCTGGTGGCCAACTACCGCACCGTCCCGGTGCGCCCCGGGTCGATGGGCAAGCCGATCCCCGGCTGGACCGTGGACGTGCTCACGGACGACGGCCGCCCGGCCCCCGATGACGTGGTCGGCTCGATCGCCGTGCGCGTCGAGGAGCCCCGTCCGGTCGGGCTGTTCACCGGGTACGAGGGTGACCCCGACGCCAACGCCCGGGCCTTCCGCGACGGCTGGTACTACACCGGCGACAAGGCCTGGCGCGACGGCGACGGCTACCTCTGGTTCGAGGGACGCGATGACGACGTGATCACATCCTCCGCGTACCGGATTGGGCCGTTTGAGGTGGAGTCCGCGTTGATTGAGCATCCCGCGGTGATGGAGGCCGCGGTGGTTGGCAAGGACGACCCGCAGCGCACCCAGATCGTGACCGCGTTCGTGATCCTCACCCCCGGCCACGAGCCCAGTGAGGCGCTGGTGGCCGAGCTGCAGCAGCACACCCGGGCACTGACCGCGCCCTACAAGTACCCGCGCGAGATCCGCTTCGTGACGGAGCTACCCAAGACGGTCAGCGGCAAGATCCGCCGCAGCGAGCTGCGCGAGCGGCTGCGCGGCGAGGGCGGTTGAGGCGAGGGGGACCGGCCCCTGCTCCGTGACCGTGGTCAGCGGACCACGGTCACGGCCGTACCGGGTCGGCAGCCAGGCGATCAGCCCCCCGGCGCCCGGCACCCAGACTGAGATCGCGTGGTAGATCAGCACCGCGCCGACCGCGGCCGGCCCGGCGACGCCATAGAGCACCAGCGAACCCGAGAGGCCGGTGTCGAGCACGCCGATCCCGGCTGGCATCGGGATCAGCGTCGCCAGGTAGCCGATGCAGTAGGCGACGGCCAACGCCGGCCAGCCGAGCGGGTGCCCGGTGGCATGGCAGGCCGCCCACAGGGCGCCCATGTCAAGCAGCGTGAAGCCGGCGGCACCGAGCAGTCGCCAGTGCAGGTCACGCACGATCGCCCAGCCGCCGTCCAGCGCCAGCGCGACTGCCGCGACCGCGCGCGGCACGCGCGTGCCCATGCGCCTGATCACGTGCGCGAGCAACGTCGCGCCACCGAGCACGGCTGCTGACACGGCGATCGGTCCGAGGCTGTGAGGCAGGTCGTAATCACGGCTGTCCACGCCCAGCAGGATCAGTACGGCGGCGGCGCCGTTGATCAGGAAGCCCAGGCCGGTGAGGAAGCACAGCAGCGC
Organism: Actinomycetes bacterium; assembly: GCA_021851525.1. Lineage (GTDB taxonomy): Bacteria > Actinomycetota > Thermoleophilia > Solirubrobacterales > Solirubrobacteraceae > Palsa-465. The sequence continues at coordinate 18,391 of JAJZDA010000053.1, forward strand.
CGCGCAGCGTTCCGCCAGGCGGGCGCTGCCAAGGCCGTGCTTGCGCAGCAGCAGCCCGGTGGAGACGGCCGAGGAGATGTTGCCGCCCGGCAGCACGGCGCCGGTGCCCATCGCGATCCACGCCACCCGCCAGCTGGTGCGGCGTGGAGGCTCGGGGAAGATGCGCCTGAACAGCACCACGTAGCTCAGGCAGGAGGCGAGTTCAAACAGCACCGCGGCGGCCGCCCATCCCGGGTCCATCGTGCCCAGCTGGTGGAGCACCTGATCGGGCGGCGCCACGTACAGCAGCGCGAGGACCGACACCGCCCCGATCAGTAGCGTCAATGCCACGCGTCGCGCCCGCCTTTGCACGCCGCAATAGTGACGCAACCAGCAGCCGAAACCATAAGAATCAGGTGATGAGTTCATTGGTGTTCCGTGGTGGCCTGCTCAGCGGCCAGGTGGCGATCGTCTCCGGTGGAGGCAGCGGGATCGGCCGCACCACGGCGCTCGAGCTGGCTGCGCTGGGCGCGCAGGTGGTGATCTGCGGCCGGCGCGAGGGTCCGCTGGCGCGGACTGCGGCGGATGCGGGGCGCGCAGCGGATGCGGGGCGCGCGGAGGGCGCGGCGGGCACGAGTGGGACACGTGGCCCAGGCGAAACGGGCGAAACGGGCGGACCGGGCGAAACGGGCGGACCGGGCGATACTGGCGGACCGGGCGACACGGGCGAAGTGGGCGGTCGCGTCACACCGCTGGTCTGCGACATCCGTGAGGAGGAGCAGGTTGACGCGCTGGTGAGCGCGGTGCTCGAGCGCCACGGCCGCATCGATCTGCTGGTCAACAACGCCGGCGGCCAGTTCCTCGCGCCGGCGGAGCAGATCAGCGCCAGGGGTTTCCGTGCGGTGATGCGCCTCAACGTCGAGGGCACCTGGCTGATGACCCACGCCGTGGCCACCCGCGCGATGATCCCGGCGGGCGGCGGCAAGATCGTGAGCGTGACCCTCTCCCCGCACAACGGCATGCCGGGGATGGCGCACTCGGGGGCGGCGCGCGCCGCGGTTGAGAACCTGATGCGCTCGCTGGCGGTCGAGTGGGCGCGCTTCGGGATCCGCTGCAACGCGATTGCCGCCGGGCAGATCGCGACCGAGGCGATGCTCAGCAAGTACCCGTCGCAGATCACGGAGATGGTCGCCTCGACGATCCCGGCGGGACGACTGGGGACCCCGGAGGAGATCGCCTGGATGGTCGCCCACCTGGCCTCGCCGGCCGGTGACTTCACGAGCGGCTCGGTGATCACGGTGGACGGCGCCCGCGACAACTGGCTGGGCCAGTGGCCGCCGCGATGGGGCGCGGACGCGGCAGGAACACCGCTGTCCGAGCAGCGGCCGGACTCAGCCGTCTGAGCCCGGGGGTCGCTCAGCCTGGCTGGGCTCTCAGGATGGCTGGGCGCTCAGGGTGGCGGGCTGCCCAGACCGGTGCGCGTTCAGCGCGACGACCCGCTCGGGCCGGCGCGGCGCCGCGACCGGCGCGGCGCCGAGACCGGGGCGGCACC
>JAJZDA010000054.1 GCA_021851525.1 Actinomycetes bacterium
CCAGCCGGTGGTGCGGTCCGTGGACCAGCACCTGGGCGTCGCAGCGGGCGTATCCGGCCGGCGCGCTGGCGCACGCATCCTGCACCGTGACGGCGGCCTGGGCTGGCGCTCCGGTGAGCGCCGAGAAGCTGAATGAGAGCGCGGCGACGAGCAGCGCGCCGCGCAGCGAGGTGAGCAGTCTGGGGGTGGGCATACCCCCGCATCGGAGGGCCCAACCGGCAGCCGCAACCAGCGTCCAGGAACCTGGACGGATGTCCGGTCACAGGCCCCAAATGCCCGTGTTCACGGCGGTTTCCGGCTGGACTGCGCAGTCCGGAGGTGCCTGAAGGGGGTGCCTTAAGCGGTGAGGGGCCCCGGCCGTTCGGCCGGGGCCCCTCACCGTCAAACGTGTCGCTCGGCCTGACTCAGCCGAGGTCCGCCTCACCGTCGGCGGGCAGCTCGAGGTCCGCGAACTCATCGGCGAACCCGAACGAGGAGTCGACGTTGCCGATCTGCTCCAGGTCGGAGAGGTCGGCGGAGATGTCGCCGAAGTCAGCGAGGCTCTCGCCATCAGCCAGACCCAGCTCCGCTGCCAGGTCATCATGGTCGAGCAGCCCGACCTCATCGATGCCACGGGGCAGCGGCTCAGTCGGCTCGATCTCAATCCGGCGGTAGCGCTTGAGACCGGTCGCGGCCGGAATCAGCTTGCCGATGATCACGTTCTCCTTGAGCCCGTTGAGCCGGTCGACCTTGCCCTCCAGAGCAGCGTCGGTCAGCACCTTGGTCGTCTCCTGGAAGGAGGCCGCCGAGAGGAACGAATCGGTGTTCAAGGACGCCTTGGTGATACCGAGGATGATCTCCTCACCAAGCGCCGGCTCACCACCCGCCGCGAGCACCGCCTCGTTCAGGCGCCGGAACTCATGACGGTCGACGTACTGCCCAGGCAGCAGGTCGGTGTCGCCCTTCTGGTCGACCCGGACCTTCTTCATCATCTGGCGCACGATCAGCTCGATGTGCTTGTCGTTGATGTCCACGCCCTGAGACTTGTAAACCTCCTGGACCTCACGGACCAGGTACAGCTCGGTCTCGGTGCGCCGCTGCTCCGCGTCCTTGCCGCCGAACGCGAGGATCTCATGCGGATACAGCGAGCCCTCGTTCAGCGGCGCGCCCATCTCCACGTGCTGCCCGTCCCGCACATAGACCAGCGTGCGGCGCGGGAATGAGTAGCGATGCTCCTCACCCGCCGAGTCGGTGATCACCACGGTGATCTGCTTGTCCGAATCCTCGATCGTGACGTTGCCCGACACCTCGGCGATGCGTGCCAGGCCCTTGGGCTTGCGCGCCTCGAACAGCTCCACCACGCGCGGCAGGCCGTGCGTGATGTCGGCGCCGGCGACGCCGCCGGTGTGGAACGTACGCATCGTCAACTGGGTGCCCGGCTCACCGATCGACTGCGCCGCGATGATGCCGACGGCGTCACCGATCTGGGCGGTCTTGCCGGTCGCCATCGAGCGGCCGTAGCACGCCTGGCAGACGCCGGTCGGGGCCTCGCACTTGAGCACCGAGCGCACCGGCACGCGGGTCAGCTCACCGGCCTGCGCCTCGGCGGCGAAGGACTCCACCAGGTCAGCGAACTCGGCACGGTCGATCTCCACCCCCTTCTCAACGATCACGCGCCCCTTCTTGTCCTTGATCTGCGCCGCGGCGATGCGGCCGATCAGGTTGTCGTTGGGCTCGTTGGTCGGGCGCAGGGCACGCGTCTCAGGGTCGATCTCGGTCTTGAACACCGGGCTCTGGATGTACTCCTCGGTGCCGCAATCGTCCTGGCGGATGATCACGTCCTGTGAGACGTCCACGAGCCGGCGCGTGAGGTAACCGGAGTCCGCGGTGCGCAGCGCCGTGTCGGCCAGCCCCTTGCGCGCACCGTGGGTTGAGATGAAGTACTCCAGAACGTCCAGGCCCTCCATGAAGTTGGCCTTGATCGGACGCTCGATGATCTCGCCCTTCGGGTTGGCCATGAGACCGCGCATGCCGGCCAGCTGGCGGATCTGCTGGAACGAGCCACGCGCGCCGGAGTTGGCCATCATGAAGATCGGGTTGAGCACGTCGAGGTGATCCACCATCGCCTTGGCGACCTCGTCGGTGGCCTCGTTCCAGAGGCTCGTGACGGCCTCATGGCGCTCCTCCTGATCCATCTCACCGTTGTAGTACTGCTCGTCGATCTCCGCCAGACGCTCGTCGTAACGCGCAAGGATCTCCGCCTTGCTGGGCGGGGTCTGCACGTCATTCTTGGAGACCGTCACGCCGGACTGCGTGGCGTAGTGGAAGCCGATCTCCTTGAACGCGTCGAGCACCTGCGAGATCGAGGCGGCACCGTAGTTCTGGACGAGGTCGTCGACCAGTCGCGTGGTGTCCTTCTTCTTCATCGAGCGGTTCACGAACTCATACTTGCTCGCGTCGAACTGCTCACCCATCGCGGCCTCGACGGCGCGCTCAATGCGGTCGTTGTAGATGATCCGCCCGACCGTCGTGAGCACGTGCCCACGGTCACTCTCGCGCGGGCGGTACTCGGCGATGTCATGCAGGCCGACCACGCCGTGCTCGTAGGACCACTCCGCCTCCTGGGCGGTGCGGAACACGTGCGGGCGCGGCTGATGGGTGGCGGGGTCGATCTTCTCGAGCTCCTCCGCCTCAGGCCCGTAGGTGAGGTAGTACGCGCCGAGCACCATGTCCTGCGCCGGCACCGCGAGCGGCGAGCCGTGCGCGGGGGACAGGATGTTGTTGGCCGACAGCATCAGGATGCGGGCCTCCGCCTGCGCCTCCGCGGAGAGCGGCAGGTGCACGGCCATCTGGTCGCCGTCGAAGTCCGCGTTGAAGGCGTGGCAGACCAGCGGGTGGACCTGGATCGCCTTGCCCTCGACCAGCACCGGCTCGAAGGACTGGATCCCGAGACGGTGCAGTGTGGGGGCGCGGTTGAGCAGCACCGGATGCTCGTGGATTACCTCCTCGAGCACGTCCCAGACCTCGGGGATCATCGAGTCGACCATCTTCTTGGCGGCCTTGATGTTCTGCGCAGACTTGCGCTCCACCAGGCGGGCCATGATGAACGGCTTGAACAGCTCCAGCGCCATCAGCTTCGGCAGGCCGCACTGGTGCAGCTTCAGCGACGGGCCCGAGACGATCACCGAACGTCCGGAGTAGTCCACGCGCTTGCCCAGCAGGTTCTGGCGGAAGCGCCCCTGCTTGCCCTTGAGCATGTCCGAGAGCGACTTCAGCGGGCGGTTGCCCGGTCCGGTGACCGGACGGCCGCGGCGACCGTTGTCAAAGAGCGCGTCCACAGCCTCCTGCAGCATGCGCTTCTCGTTGTTGACGATGATCTCCGGCGCGCCCAGGTCCAGCAGCCGCTTGAGGCGGTTGTTGCGGTTGATCACGCGGCGGTAGAGGTCGTTGAGGTCGGAGGTAGCGAAGCGGCCACCGTCGAGCTGCACCATCGGGCGCAGCTCCGGCGGGATCACCGGCACCGCCTCGAGGATCATCATCTCCGGCTTGTTGCCGGAGTTCAGGAAGGCGGTGACCACCTTCAGGCGCTTGACCGCGCGGGCCTGCTTCTGCCCCTTGGCGGTCTTGACCTGATCCTGCAGATCCTCGGACTCCGCCTCCAGGTCGACCTGCGCCAGCAGGTCACGCACCGCCTCGGCGCCCATGCCGCCACGGAAGTACTCACCGAAGCCGAAGGGCGAGCCGAAGCGATCCTTGAGCTCGCGGAACAGCGTCTCATCGTTGACGACGTCCTTGGGCTTGATCGACTTGAAGAGGTCCCACACCTGGCGGATGCGCTCGGCGGCGTCCTCCATGTATGCCTCGGTGTCGTCGATGTCCGCCTGGAAGCTCTTGCGGATGTCCTTGAGCAGCTTCTCGCGCTCCTCCTCACTGAGCTTCGCGACGTTGACGTCCAGCGAGTCCGCCCAGAGGTGATCATCGTCGGAGAACTCACGGCTGATCTTGGCGGTCTCGATGAAGCCGACGCGGCGCTCCAGCGACTCCTTGAGCTCGAGGATCCGCTCCTCCTTCTCCGCGGCGTAGCTGTCGAGCGTCTTTGAGACCTCGCCCTCGAGCATGTCGAGGTCACGCGCGCGCGCCTCGTCGTCAACCCAGGTGACGATCGACGCGGCGAAGTAGAGGACCTTCTCCAGTTCCTTGGGAGCCATGTCCAGCAGGTAACCGATGCGGCTCGGCACGCCCTTGAAGAACCAGATGTGCGAGACCGGAGCGGCGAGGTCGATGTGGCCCATGCGCTCGCGGCGAACCTTGGAGCGGGTCACCTCGACGCCGCAGCGCTCGCAGACGATGCCCTTGTAGCGGACGCGCTTGTACTTGCCGCAGTAGCACTCCCAGTCCTTGGTGGGCCCGAAGATGCGCTCGCAGAAGAGACCGTCCTTCTCCGGCTTGAGCGTGCGGTAGTTGATCGTCTCCGGCTTGGTTACCTCGCCTGAGCTCCAGGAGCGAATCTGCTTCGAGGAAGCGAGGCCGATCTCAATTGCGTCGAAATTGTTGATGTCGATCATGCGGTTCCTTACGCCTCGTCTTCTTCCAGAACGCCCTCGGCCTCGCCGGGACCGATGTCAGCTTCGAGCATCGGGTCAACCTCGCTGGCGAAGTCCTCCGCCTCGAGGTCCTCACCGGACTCGAGGTCCAGGTCCTCAGCGTCGAGCTCACCGGCCGATGCCTCGACCGTCTCGCCCTCATGCTCGGTCGCCTCGTCAGCGGCACCGTCGCCCGAGCGCACGCCGCTGAGGTCGATTCCCAGCTCCTCCGCGGCACGCAGCAGGTCGTCGTCCTCCTCGCGCATCTCCGCGCGCTCGCCCTCCTCGGAGACGACGTTGACGTCGAGCGCCAGCGACTGCATCTCCTTGAGCAGCACCTTGAAGGACTCCGGGATGGACGGCTCGGCGATGTTCTCGCCCTTGACTATCGCCTCGTAGGCCTTGACCCGGCCGACCGTGTCGTCGGACTTGATCGTCAGCATCTCCTGCAGGGTGTAGGCGGCGCCGTAAGCCTCCAGCGCCCAGACCTCCATCTCCCCGAAGCGCTGGCCGCCGAACTGCGCCTTGCCGCCCAGCGGCTGCTGGGTGACCAGTGAGTAGGGGCCGGTGGAGCGGGCGTGGATCTTGTCGTCGACCAGGTGGTTGAGCTTGAGCATGTACATGTAGCCGACGGTCACCGGCTGGGCGAACGGCTGGCCGCTGCGCCCGTTGAAGAGCTGCACCTTGCCGGATGCCTGCTCACCGGGACGTCGCTTCTTGTCGACATCCATGCGGATGCGTCCCTTGTGCTCGTCCTGCCAGCGGACCAGGGCCTCATCCACGTCGGTGACGGTCGCGCCGTCGAACACGGGCGTGGCCACGTAGACCTTGGGGGCGGCGCCGTCGGTGGCGTTGCGCGCCACGATCTTGGCCTCCTTCTTGGCCTGCGAGCCGTCCTCATACCAGCCGTTGGCCGCGACCCAGCCGAGGTGGGTCTCGAGGATCTGACCGAGGTTCATGCGGCTCGGCACGCCCAGCGGGTTGAGGATCACGTCGACGGGCGTGCCGTCCTCGAGGAACGGCATGTCCTGGATGTCGACGATCTTCGAGATCACGCCCTTGTTGCCGTGGCGGCCGGCGAGCTTGTCGCCCTCGGAGATCTTGCGCTTCTTGGCGACGAACACGCGCACCAGCTCATTGACGCCGGGCGGCAGGTCATCGCCGTCGTCCCGGCTGAAGGTCATCACGTCGATCACGACGCCGCCCTCACCGTGGGGGACCTTCAGCGAGGTGTCACGGACCTCACGCGCCTTCTCCTTGAAGATCGCGCGGATCAGCTTCTCCTCGGCGGTCAGCTCGGTCTCGCCCTTGGGCGTGACCTTGCCAACCAGCAGGTCACCGGACTGCACCTCAGCGCCGATGCGGACGATGCCGCGGTCGTCCAGGTTGCGCAACGACTCCTCGGAGCGGTTGGGGATGTCGCGGGTGATCTCCTCATCGCCGAGCTTGGTCGTGCGGGCGTCGATCTCGTACTCCTCGATGTGGATCGAGGTGAGCTCGTCGTCCTGCACCAGCCGCTTGGAGAGGATGATCGCGTCCTCGAAGTTGTAGCCCTCCCAGGACATGAACGCGACCAGCAGGTTCTTGCCCAGCGCCATCTCGCCCTGATCGCTGGAGGAGCCGTCGGCCAGGACCGCGCCCTCGAGCACCTCGTCACCGGTGTTGACGATCGGCTTCTGGTGGATCAGCGTCGCCTGGTTGGAACGCATGAACTTGTTGAGCACGTACTCGTCCTGACCGCCGTCCTTGCGGTCGATCACGATCTTCTCCGCGTCCAGGTAGGAGATCACGCCGGCGTTGCGCGCCAGCACCACGTCACCGGTGTCGATCGCCGCGCGGCGCTCCATCCCGGTCCCCACCAGTGGCGCGTCGGTCACCAGCAGCGGCACCGCCTGGCGCTGCATGTTGGAGCCCATCAGCGCGCGGTTGGCGTCGTCATGCTCGAGGAACGGGATCATCGCCGTGGCCACAGACCAGACCTGCTGCGGGGAGACGTCGATCAGGTCGACCTCCTCCGGCGTGACCGTCACGTACTGCCCGGCCTGCGTGCGGCAGAGGATCGCGTCACCCACGAGGCGGCCGTTGGCATCGACCTCGGCGTTGGCCTGGGCGATCTTCTTGTCCTCCTCCTCGGTGGCGTCGATGCGCACGATCTCATCGGTCAGCACACCGTCGCGGACGACCCGATAGGGCGCTGTCACGAAGCCGTGCTCGGAGATCTCCGCGTACGCCGAGAGCGAGCCGATCAGGCCGATGTTCGGTCCCTCAGGCGTCTCGATCGGGCACATGCGCCCGTAGTGCGTGGGGTGCACGTCGCGGACCTCGATCGGGGCGCGCTCGCGCGTCAGGCCGCCGGCGCCGAGCGCCGAGAGGCGGCGGCGATGCGTCAGCCCGGAGAGTGAGTTGGTCTGGTCCATGAACTGCGACAGCTGGCTGGACCCGTAGAACTCCTTGAGCGCGGCGACAACCGGGCGGATGTTGACGATCGTCTGCGGCGTGATCGTGTCGGCGTCCTCGGTGGTGAGGCGCTCGCGCACGACCCGCTCCATGCGGTACAGACCGATCCTGAAGGCCTCCTGGATCAGCTCGCCGACGTTGCGCAGCCGGCGGTTGCCGAAGTGCTCGTACTCATCGAGGCGGTCCTGGATCGGATCGCGCGGGAAGTCGGCGGCCTCCGCCGCGTAATCCTTGGTCTCGTTCTCAGGCGACTCGGACATGCCCAGCAGCTTGGGCAGCTCGACGAGCTCCTTGACCAGCGCGATGATGTCGTCGTGGGTCAGGGTGCGGGTGTCGAGGTCGATGTCGAGGCCGAGCCGCGAGTTGAGCTTGTAACGGCCCACGCGGGTGAGGTCGTAGCGCTTGGGGTCGAAGAACAGCTGGTTGAGCAGTGAGCGCGCCGCGTCGATCGACGGCGGCTCGCCCGGGCGCTGCTTCTTGAAGAGCTCGATCAGCGAGCCCTCCTCGGTGCGCGTCACCTCGGTGTCGGCATCGAGCGTCAGCCGGATGTACAGCGAGTTGTCAAAGAGGTTGAGGATCTCCTCGTCGCTGGCGTAGCCCATCGCCCGCAGCAGCACCGTGACCGGCAGCTTGCGCTTGCGGTCGATGCGCACGTAGACGCGACCCTTCTTGTCAATCTCCAGCTCCAGCCACGAGCCGCGCGCCGGCATCAGGTTGGCGACGAAGACCTGCTTCTCCCGGTCCTTGGGCTCCATCACGTACGCGCCAGGCGAGCGCACCAGCTGCGTGACGACGACACGCTCGGTGCCGTTGATGATGAAGGTGCCCCGCTCCGTCATCCACGGGAAGTCGCCCATGAACACCGACTGCTCACGGATCTCGCCGGTCTCGCGGTTGATGAACGCGACGGTAACCGTCAGCGGACGCGCGTAGGTGAGATCCTTCTCGCGGCACTGCTCGATGCTGGCGACCGGCTCGTCGAACTGCAGCTCGCCGAACTGGACTGCGAGGTTGCCGGTGTAGTCCTCGATCGGTGAGACGTCGTCAATCGTCTCGCGCAGACCCCCCTTCTCGGGGTCTGTGAGCCAGGTGAACGACTGGCGCTGGATATCGATGAGGTTGGGGACTTCCAGGACCTGGTTCAGACGCGCAAAGCTGCGGCGCGTCCGGGGGGCTTCAGCGGTTGCCAAGACGGCTACTCCTCGGGCTGATGGGGAGATAGAGAGGGCACTCGTGCGGCCGCGCTGGGCGCACAAAGCGCGGACCAGCAAAGATAGCACAGCGGAGCGGTGCCCTGTGCGCAGGGCTGTCAAGCTCTCACGGACCCCGCCCGGGCCTCCGCGTATGTGGCGCGGGACCGACTGGTGGGCGGCTACGGCTATCGGCTGACGGGCGCCAGTATAGGTGGCCGGTCAACGGATGACAACAGGCGCCGGACGTCAGCGCCGGAACGTCGAACGTCAGCGCCGGACGTCAGCGCCGGGGCGCCGAGCCCAGCGCCGGAGCGGTCTCAGTTGACGGCGATGCGGACCGAGCCGACCCGCCGGCGCTCCGGTCCGCTGTAACCGCGGCGCCCCGCGCGACGGCGGTCCTGCCGGAGCACCGGCCCGAACCGGCGGCCGACAAGCCGCAGCACGTACGCCTCACGGCCCTCGCTGTATCGCAGCAGCGGCCGCAGCAGACGCACCGTCGTCCTGGAGACGTAGCGGCGCTTGCGCGGCTGCCTCGCCTTGGAACTCATGCATCAAGCATATTCCGGCTCCTCAAGCCAGTCTCAAGGCGCGTGGGGCGCCGGCCGGCAGGCCGCTGGAGCCCTGCCAGGCCTCACCATCGACCTCCTCGCGCTGCTCGACGATCGCCACCAGCCGCTCGCTCGCGGTGGCGAGCGTGGCCTGGGCGTCGACCGTCGCCTGGCGCTGCTGCGCGATCGTCGCGTCGATCCGCCGCGTCGCGCCGTCGACGTCCGCGAGCGTCACGCTGGTCTGCTCGATCGTCTGCGCAACCGCGCGGCTCTGGGCGGTGACGTTGCCGATGTGGTCGAGCACGCGCTCCGCGGCGCCGCCGGCGGCCTCCGCCAGCTTGCCGACCTCGTGCGCCACGACTGCGAAGCCACGCCCCTGCTCACCCGCGCGCGCAGCCTCGATCGCCGCGTTGAGCGCGAGCAGCCTGGTCTGCGCCGCGACGTCGGTGATCTCACGCGTAACATCGGCCGCGGCCGCGGTGGTGCGACCCAGCTCCGCGCTCGAGCCGACCGCCGCCTCGATCTGCCGGCGCGCCTGCGCCGCGGCGTTGACCGTGTCCCGAGCACCGGCCTCGATCGTGTCGCTTGCCGCCGAGAAGACGCCGAGCGTGCGATCGATCGTGGCCAGCGCCTCACGTGCGGCCGCGGCGCTGTGCTCCCGCGCCTCGGCCTCGGCACGGTCACGCTCCAGCACGGCGAGGGCGGCGTCGGCCTCGCGCTCGGCCGCCGCGCGCTCACGTTCCTCGGCCAGCTGCTCACGCTGCTGCTGTGCCTCCTGGGCAGCCGCCTCGCGCTGCTGCTGCTGCTCGAGCTCCAACTGGTGGCGACGCTCAGCGGAGGCCTCGCGCTCACCCTCGGCCTGCTGCTGGCGCTCCGCGATCTCCTCCAGCAGGGCGTTGACGCTGTGGGCGATCACCTCCAGGCTGCGGTCCGGCGCGGTGACCTGGCCGCCCTCCTGCGCGGCGGTGCGCACCGCCTCCTGGAAGAGGTGGTTGCGACGCGTCACCGCGGCACGCTGCGCCACGATGCTGATCACCAGCAGCGCGATCCCCAGCACGCCGATGATCAGCGCGCTGTCGGTGGCGGTGCTCGCCGCCGCCGCGTGGATCGGCCGTGGGAAGCTGGCCCGCAGCACCAGCGGGGCGGCGCCCTCAACGGCCGGAATCGAGACCAGCAGCTCAGTCCGCGAGCTGCTGAGGTTGGAGGTCTGCACGGCGAGCGCGCCCAGCGCGGAGGCGAGCTTCGAGCTCGAGCCCGTGATGGGCGTGCGGGCCAGCTGCGCGTCGATCCCGGCGCGGTGGCCGAAGCCGACGATCCCAGCTGGACTGAAGGCCTCCATCGCAACGAACGTGCCGTCGGCCGGGCCGCTGCCGTCGGTGTGAACGACCGGCGCGGAGCAGAACAGGTAGTAGACCCCCGCGTCCAGCACGCCGCAGGTGGTGTCACCGGGCCTGGCGCCGGCCGGCGCCACGGCCGGTGCCGCCAGCGCCTGCGCGAGCGCCGCGCCGGGCGCCACGTAGCGGGAGCCGGTCGACGGAATCGTCCCGCCGGTGACCACGCGTCCGTGGTTGTTGAGCAGCACCAGCGCGCCGAGGTGGAAGCTGCCGCGCATCTGCGAGGCCGTGAAGAGGCTCGGCATGACGCCGCGCTGGTCCTGCGCGATCGCGTTGTAAGCGGCGTTCCACTCCGAGTTGGTGATCACGAAGTTGCTGATTGCCGAGCGCTCGTAGTTGAGGCTCGTGCTGATCCGGTTCGCCTGCCCGGAGATGTTCTGCTGCTCCAGCCGGTCAAAGGTGCCGGTCGTTGTCGAGCGGAGGATCAGGTAGGCGATCGCGATCGCGGCGACGAACGCCACCCCAACCCAGCTGTACTCGTTGCGCGCAAGGCGCCTGAACGTCGGTTGAGAGCTCACATGGAACTTCTCGTCGCGGGCCGCGCATTGCTTGACGTGGCAAGCGGCAGATCGGCTGCCGGTCGCTTGTCCAGAGTGGACAAGCGGGGGACGGCTCGCTCGCGAGCGCAGATCGGGTGCGCGGGGCTCGCCCGGTCGTGGGCGCCTGCACCCGGTCGTGGGCGCCTGCACCCGGTCGTGGGCGCCTGCACCCGGTCGTGGGCGCCTGCACCCGGGCACGGGACCCACCAACCGAGCACCGGAGTGCCCGGCCCGGGCGGCGGACCCTGTACCGACCCGGCCGGCCCTTAACGGTGGTGGGCGGCCCCGTCCGGGGCCGCCCACCACCAACTGCTCAGAACGCTGCGAAGGAGCTACTTGAGCTCGACGCTGGCGCCGGCCTCCTCGAGCTCAGCCTTGAGCTTGCCGGCTTCCTCCTTGTCGATGCCCTCCTTGACGGCCTTCGGCGCGTTGTCGACCAGCTCCTTGGCCTCCTTGAGGCCGAGGCCGGTGGCGGCACGCACGACCTTGATCACCTGGATCTTCTTGTCGCCCGCGGCCGAGAGGATGACGTCCACGGTGCTGGACTCCTCCTCAGCGGCGCCGCCGTCACCACCGCCGGCGGGAGCTGCGGCGGGAGCCGCAGCGGCAACCGCGGCGGCGGAGACGCCAAACGCCTCCTCGAGGGCCTTGATGCGCTCGGACAGCTCGAGCACGGAGATGCCCTTCAGCTCTTCGATCCACTCTTCAGTAGTAGGCATGTGTTGTTCTCCTGGTTATTCGTCGGACGGCTCGTCATCCGACGAACCTTCAGTTGACTGGGTTTCAGCGTCGGCCTCGGCGCTGGGCGGGTTCTCGACCGGCGCCTCAGCGTCGGCCTCGGCAGCGGCGTCAGCCGCGGCGGGCTCGACGGCGGCCTCCTCCGCAGGCGCCTGTGCAGACGCGGCGGCTGCGCCGCCGCCGACCAGACCCTGGTCGCGGATCTGCCCGAGCTGGACGGCCACTCCCGCGATGAGCGCGTTGAGGGTCCGTGCCAGCCCGCTGAGCGGCGCCGCGATGGTGCCGACCAGCTGCGCGTTGAGCACGTCGCGCGAGGGCAGCTTGGCGATCGCCTCGACCTGTCCCGGGCTGAGCAGCGTGCCGCTCATGAAACCGCCCTTGAAGGTCAGCGGGCCGCGCAGGGCCCGCGAGGTGTCGTTCAGCACCTTCGCCGCCGCTGCGGCGTCCCCCCTGACCAGCGCCAGGGCGGTGGGTCCGACCAAGAGCGACTTGATGTCGGCGACGCCGGCCTGGTCGGCCGCGCGCTCCGACAGCGAGTTCTTGGCGACCCGCAGCTTCGTGTCAGAAGCCCGCAGCTTGTCGCGCAGCTCACCGATCTGGGCGACCGTGATGCCACGGTAGTCCAGCGCGAAGATCGCGTCGCTCTCGCCCAGTTCGGCGGCGATGCGATCGATGACTGCTGCTTTCTCTTCTCGGTTCATATTGCTCGCTCTCTACGAGGAACGCCCGCCTTCGTACAGGCGGGCGTCGAGAGCGTGCAGCCGAGCGGCCACCGCGCTTCGAGGCTTCACCTGCTCCGGGCTTACACGCTTGCGCGGCCGGAGGTCTCGGGCGTCGTCTCTGGTTGCGTCGGTAAGTGTAGGCGGCTTCAGGCCGCGGCCGGCTCCTCGATGATGTCGCGGGTGCGTGACGGGTCGACGCGGACGCCCGGGCCCATGGTCGAAGCGAACGTCACCGACCGGATGTAGCGGCCCTTGGCGGCCGACGGCTTGGCGCGGATCAGCTCCTCGATCACCGCCTGGTAGTTCTCGAGCAGGCTGCGCTGCTCGAAGTCACGCTTGCCGATCACCAGGTGCACGATCGCGCTGCGGTCGGTGCGGTACTCGACCTTGCCGGCCTTTGACTCCTGCACCGCCTTGGCGACATCCATCGTCACGGTGCCGACCTTCGGGTTTGGCATCTTGCCCGACGGGCCCAGGACGCGGCCCAGGCGCCCGACCACCGGCATCAGGTCCGGGGTCGCGATTGCGACGTCGAAGTCGTCGAAGCCCTCGAGGATGCGCTCGGCGAGGTCCTCTGCGCCGACGTGGTCCGCGCCGGCCTCCTGCGCCTCACGCGCCTTGTCGCCCTGAGCGAAGACGGCGACCTTGACGTCCTTGCCCAGGCCGTTGGGCAGCGCCACCGTGCCGCGCAGCTGCTCATCCGCGTGGCGGACGTTGAGGCCGGTGCGCACATGCACCTCTACGGACTCATTGAACTTCGCGGTGGAGAGCTCCTTGACGAGCGTGATCGCCTCGGCGGGCGTGTACTCGCGCTCGCGGTCAAAGCGGTTGCGAGCTTCCTTGTATGACTTGCCGTGATGTGCCATGACTAGATGACCTCCACACCCATCGAACGCGCGGTGCCGGCGATGATCTTCTTCGCGGCGTCGATGTCGTTCGCGTTGAGGTCGTTCATCTTCTTCTCAGCGATCGCCTGCAGCTGCGCCTCGGTGATCTTCGCGACCTTGTTCTTGTGCGGCTCCGGAGAGCCCTTGTCGAGCCCGAGCGCCTGCTTGATCAGGATCGCGGCCGGGGGCTGCTTGGTGATGAACGTGAACGAGCGGTCCTCATAGACCGTGATCACCACCGGGATGACGGTGCCTGTGTCGTTCTGGGTCTGGGCGTTGAACGCCTTGACGAACTCCATGATGTTCACGCCGTGCTGGCCGAGTGCGGGACCGACCGGCGGCGCGGGGGTGGCCTGTCCGCCAACCGCCTGCAGCTTGATTTGAGTAAGGACCTTCTTCGCCATGCTGTGTCTTTCCTAGTTCAAACGATGTTCCGGGCCGCGCCAGGCGGCGCACCCGTACCTATCTCCTAGAGGGAAGCGCTCGCCTAGAGCTTCTTCACCTGGTCGAAGCCTACTTCCACGGGCGTCTCGCGCCCGAAGATCGAAACCAACACCCTGAGCTTCTGGCCGTCCTCGTTGACCTCGGCGATCTCACCGGAGAAGTCCGAGAGCGGGCCGGAGACGACCTTGACGGACTCCCCGATCGAGAACTGCGCGCGGCTGCGGGGGCGCTCAGCGGTCTCCTGGCGCAGCAGCCTGTCGACCTCGCCCTGGGTCAGCGGCACGGGCTCGTTGGAGGCGCCGACGAAACCGGTGACCCCGGGGGTGCCCTTGACCAGCGCCCACGAGTCCTCGTTGAGCTCCATGTTCACGAGCACGTAACCGGGCATCGTGCGCCGCTCGCTGGTGACCTTCTGGTTGTCCTTCATCTCGGACACGGTCTCCGTCGGGACGACGATCTGCCGGACGTTGCGCTGCTGGCCGAGCGATACCACCCGGTGCTCCAGGTTGTGCTTGACCTTGTTCTCGTGCCCGGAATATGTGTTGACGACGTACCAGCGGAACATTCGTGAGATGCCTACTTGAGGATGAGCTTGACTAGATGTTGGGAAATGAGGTCGGCGACCCCCAGGAAGGCGCCGGCGACGATCACGAAGCCGAGCACCACGCCGGTCATCTGCATCACCTGCCGACGATCGGGCCAATGTACCCGCTGAAGCTCGCGCCAGCTGCCGCGGGCAAAGCCGATGAGCCGCACGACCGGCGACTGGCGTCGCTGCTCGGGGACCAGGCCGGCGGCCTGTCCCACTGCCTCGGAGCCGAGTTCCTCGGCCCCGTCGTCATGCGGATCCACTGACACCACTGCGCCTCTGACCGATCGCTACCGCGTCTCGCGGTGTGGCGTGTGGGTCTTGCACCACTTGCAGTACTTGCGCAGCTGCAGCCGCTCAGGGTTGTTGCGCTTGCTCTTGTTGGTCTGATAGTTGCGGCGCTTGCACTCCTCGCACGCGAGGGTCGCAGCGATCCGAACGTCTCCACGGGCCATGTCTTCTTGTCCCCGTAAGGTGTTGGAAGGGATGAAAGCCGGCTGCGGGCGTGCTGGCGCACGCCAACCGGCGCTCGGCGCAGTGTAGCGACACTCCTGCCAGCGCGAAGGGTGGCCAGCGGGCCGCCGCGCCTGGAGCTCGGTCGCGCCGTCCTCCTGCAGGGGTTGGTCGCGGCCACCGCTCGCCACCGCTGACGCGGGGGCACGCGGGCGCTCTGCCGGCCCTGGGCCAGCGGGCCCAGGGCACGGGACTCAGCCGATCACGCGGATCGGCTGCCCCGCCTGGTAGGCGGCGATGTCGGCGACGCACTGCTCATACATCTGGCGCAGCGTGTCCTCGCTGACGTAGCCGAGGTGCGGCAGGAGCACCGCGTTGCCGAGCTTCAGCAGCTCGCTGTCGGCGGGCAGCGGCTCACGGTCATAGACGTCCAGGCCGGCGGCCGCGATCTGGCCGTGGGTGAGCGCGTCGACCAGCGCGCGTTCGTCGACGATCGGGCCGCGCGAGGTGTTGATCAGGGTCGCGCTGGGCTTCATCGCGGCCAGCTCCGGCGCACCGATCAGGCCGCGTGTGCGGGCGCTCAGCACAAGGTGCACGGAGAGCACATCGGCGCGCTCGAGCAACTGCTGCTTGGAGACGTACTCCACGCCCGCGGCCTCGGCTGCCTGCGCGCTCAGGTTCTGGCTCCAGGCGATCACATCCATGCCGAACACCCTGGCGGGCGCCACCATCGCGCGGCCGAGCCGCCCCAGCCCCAGCAGGCCGAGGGTCTTGCCGCCCAGATTCTCAGGCATCGAGCTCTGCCAGACCCCGCGGCGCAGCTCACGATCCTCGACGGTCACGCGCTTGAGCACCGCGAAGATCAGCGCCCAGGCCACCTCCACGGTGGTCGGCAGGCCGCGCCAGCCATCGCCGCCGTAGCCGGACACGTCGGTCCCGCAGACGGTCACACCCCGCTGGTTGAGGTGGTCGATATCCACTGCGGCGTTGCGCATGCCGGTGGTGACCAGCAGGCGCAGCTGCGGGAGCTGCTCGAGCAGCTCCCGAGGGAAGGCGGTGCGCTCACGCATGAGCACCAGCACGTCGAAGTCACGCAGCGCGCCGGGCAGCTCCACGGCGGACATCGGGCGGTCGAAGAAGGCGACCTCACAGTCAAGCGAAGCCCAGTCGGCGAGCGTGTGAGCGACGCGGTGGTAGTCATCGAGTACGGCTATGCGCATGACCAGGAAGTATCGCGGGTCGCGGCGGTGGACAATTCAACGCTGAGTTGCTTCGTCTAATCGGCATCGTGATCTCGATCGGCCTCGCGGACTCGATCAACCCCTCAACGCTGGCCACGGCGCTGGTGCTCTCCTCGGGCGAGCGCGCCCGGGAGCACGTCGCGCGCTTCACGCTCGGCGTGTTCGGCGTGTACTTCATCGGCGGGCTGCTGATCACAGTGGGCCCCGGGGAGGCGATCCGCCGCCTCGCCCCCCACCCCGGGCGCACCGTCTCCTACACGCTTGAGGTGGTGGCCGGGGCGATGCTGCTGATCGCCGGGACGCTGCTGTGGCGCCATCGCGTGCGGCTGCGCCAGAAGCAGATCCCCACGCCGACCCCCTCGGCGCACTCGAGCTGGCTGCTGGGCGCGACCATCACGCTGTTTGAGCTGCCCACCGCGTTCCCGTACTTCGGGGCGCTGGCGGCGATCGTCGGGTCGGGCAAGCCGCTCTACAAGCAGATCGTGCTGCTGGCGCTGTTCAACGTCTGCTTCGTGGCCCCGCTGGTTGCGATCCTGCTGACGCTGACGTTCGCCGGCCCGCGTGCGCAGGTCTACATCGGGAAGGTGCGCAACTACCTGCAGCGCCACTGGCCGCTGGTGCTGGCAGTGGTCGCACTGACGGTCGGCGGCTTCGTGATCGCGCTGGGGGTGACCGGCCTGCTGGGGCGCACCCACGGCAGGTTCGGCTCGCTGGCCCGCAAGCTGCACAGCCTGCTGCCGCACTGAGGCCGCGAGCCTGTGCTCACGCCCGGTGGTGATGGTGCCCGGCGTGGGCGGCCACGACCGCCGCCCTGCTCGTCCCGCGGCGCGGGATGTGCACGTGCGACGCCTGCTGGAACAGCGCCACGGCCAGGATCGCACCGCAGAGCACGGTGGTCCCGACGGTCGCCAGGCGGTGGCCGAACCCCCGCGGTCGCCCCGCGGCCGGCCGCATCTCGGCGGCGACCAAGCGCCGCGTCTGCGCCCCGTGCGCCGCGAGGTGCAGGCCGATCGCGACCAGCGCCAACCAGGCCGCCACGGAGTGGACGGACTTGGCGGTCACATATGCCGATGCCGGCCCGAACATGAGCACCAGACCGCTGGCGAACACGACGAGCATCGAGCTGCCGAGCGTGGCTCCGAGCAGACGCAGGCGGTTGGCCGGGCGCCCCCGGCGCCGGTAGGCCCCGACACCGCGGTAGTAGGAGACCATCCGGTAGGTGACGGTCGTCAGCTTGGCGGCGAGCGGCGCCGCCAGGATCAGGGCGATCACAATGTGAGCGGTGGCCAGCGGGGGCCCTCCGACCTTGCCCACCAGCCAGGCCGCGAAGAACGCGGGCAGGACTGTCGCGCCGAGCAGCGCGGTCAGCCTGCTGTTGCCGTCAACGTTTCGCTTTTGATCTTGCATGAGGGCAACGGTATGGGTCACGCCACACCTGCACATCGGCCTGGAGAAGGCACTTTGCTGCCCACGCCCTAGTCCGTCAGAAGTAGCCGCGAGCCGGTGATCGCGCAGCCCCGCGGTGCTGCGCTGAGCGTAATGGTCGTGCCGCTGGCCGCTCAGCCTGCGGGAGGCCCAGGCGGAGGCACCGCATCGGCCTCCAGCGGCCCCGCAGCGCCGAGCGCAGGCTGCTGGTCGGGCGCCGCGCCGGCGCCCGCAGTCGCCGGGTCCGGGACCCCCTCTGACCCGAGCAGCGCGGCAAGCTCCTGGACGGCGTCGCGCAGCTCCTCGACCATCGCCCCGGGCCGGCGGCGCTCAAACAGCTCCAGCAGCCGCCGGTAGTAGAGCAGCTGCTGGGAAGCCGTCTTCTGCGTGGTGCGCTGCCAGATCCGGTCACCGTGCTGGCGCTGGGCGCGGACCAGCGCGCGGGCGTTGCTGAGCTTGTCAGCCAGCGCGACCCGCAGCGTGGCCTCATCATCGACGGCCTCCAGCGCCTCGAGGAAGCGCAGCTTGCGCGCGATCCACGGCTCGTCGCTCGGCTCCAGCGTGTCGGACATCAGCAGCACGATCTGCGCTACGCGCGAGCCGAAGCGCTGCTCGATGCGCGCGAGCAGCTCCCGGCCGCCGCCGTCCTCGACCGCGTCGTGCAGCAACGCGGCGATTGCCTGGTCCTCATCACCGCCGTCCTCCAGCACGAGTCCCGTGACCACCAGCAGGTGCGCCAGGCCGGGAACCTCGGTCACCGCGCGGCGCTCATACCCGTGCAACTCCATCGCCAGCGCAAGCGCCTGGTGGAAGCGTTCGCTGAGCAGCGGCTTTTCTGTCTTGCTCTCGACCATCGCGGGGATTGCAGCGTGCGCGCACCGTCAAGAAGTTGCGATCGTGTCAACTTCAGCGTAGGCCGATGCGACCCTCCGCGTATTCAGGGGCACGGGCGCGCAGCAGCTCGAGCATCGCCTGAGCGGCCGGCACGGCAGCCGGCGGCTCAGCGGTTGCGGCCATCACCGCCCGCACCGGGCTCGCCGGCTCAAGCGCACGCACCACGATCCCGGGATGCACGCGCGTGAGCGCGAGCCGCGGGATCAGCGCCACCCCGACCCCTGCCGCCACCAGCCCCTGGACCGTCTCGTAGTCGTCGCTCTCAAAGCTCACCCGCGGCGTGAAGCCTGCCGCCTGGCAGCACCGCACGACGTGGCGCGCGCAGGGGCTCGCGTCGCGCGTCTGCACCCACTCCGCTGAGCTGAGGTCCGCCAGCGTCAGCGCGTGCTTGCGCGACAGCACGTGATCCACCGGCAGCACGGCGTAGAGCGGGTCGCTGAAGAGCGGCGTCACCGCGAGCCCCTCCAGGCGCGAGGTCTCAGCACCGAAGCCGAACAGCAGCGCGAGGTCAAACTCGCCACCATGCAGGCGCGGGATGATCTCCTCCGGCTCGCCCTCGGCCAGCGAGAGCTCCACGTTCGGGTGCAGGCGCCGGAACGCGGCCACCGCCTGCGGCATCAGGGTCGCGCCCGCGGAGGGGAAGGAGGCCACCCGCAGCCGGCCGCCACGCAGGCCGAGCACGGCCGCCAGCTCATCCTCCGCGGCCCGCACATGCGCCAGGATCAGCTGCGTGTGGCGCAGCAGCGTCGCCCCGGCGGCCGTCGGGCGCACACCACGCCGGTCACGCACGACCAGCTGGGCGCCGGTTTCCGCCTCGAGCCGCGCGACGGCCTGGGAGACCGCGGACTGCGTGTAGTCGAGCGCCTGCGCCGCGGCGGAGAACGAGCCGCGCGCGATGACCTCGGAGAGGACCTGCAGCCGCGACAGATTCAGCATAAGCGTTGCTAATGCTATCGATGACGACCTTCACTGGCAGTGATTTCCGGCCCCTGGAAGCATCCGTCCACAACTTCCAAGAGCGGCAATCGAGCAGTGGCGGAGGCAGCATGTCGGTCAGCGCAATAGTTTCCTATGACGGCACACCCAACGACGACGATGCCCTCGCGCTGGCGCGCGTGCTGGCCGGGGCGGGCGCCGAGCTGACGCTCGCATACGTTCGCCATGACCCTGCAGCACCCGACGCCGCCTGGGCACAGGAGCTGCTGATGCGCGGTGTCGCCGCGCTCGGCGACACCGCCGCCCAGACGCGCGTGGTGGTCAACCCCTCAACCAGCCAAGGGCTCAGGGAACTGGCCGCAAGCGAGCAGGCGCAGCTGGTCATCTTCGGCTCGGACTACCGGACGGCGTGCGGACGGATCGCGCCGCAACGCTCGACCCAGGCGCTGCTCGATGGCGGCTCCACGGCCATCGCGATCGCGCCGGCCGGTTACCGGGCGCGTGAGATCGAGACGATCGGGCTGCTGGCGGGACTCGATGACCACGCCTCGATCGACACCGCCCACGCGCTCACACAGCACTTCCAGGCGACCGTGACCGACCGCAGCTACAACATCGACCTGCTGATCGTCGGCTCGCGCCCGGAGGCGCAGGTCGGGCGGACGCTGATCTCAGCACAGGCTGAGAACGCGCTGGTGGGGACGGCCGCCCCCGTGCTGGTCGTGGCCCGCGGCGTGGCGCTGGACTTCCACTCGCCCATCTACATCGCCTAGCGCAACAGCGCTCCGAGTCGCCGGGGCACCTGGGCGCGCGCGGGGCCGGCACCCGGGCGGGCGCGGGGCCGGCACCCGGGCGGGCGCGGGGT
>JAJZDA010000055.1 GCA_021851525.1 Actinomycetes bacterium
GGTGCCGGCGCGCTGCGGGCGCGGTGCCGGCCCGGGCGTCGCGCTCAGAGCACGCCCAGCACCACCAGCAGCCCGATCACGGTGAGCACCGCCGCGGTGAACAGGTTGCCCCAGCGCTCGAGCCACGCGCCGCGCAGCTGATAGCCGCCGCGGGCCGCCAGCAGGGTCAGCCCGACGATCGTCCCGATGGTCACCGCGGAGAACAGCAGCAGGCAGCCGACGGCCGTCAGCGTCCCGGACGCCGTGGCCGCCAGGAACACCGGCAGGATCGTCAGGTCCGGGGAGGCGGCGGCCCCGAACGGCACCATCACCGCCGCCAGCCCGCCCAGCCGCGACCGTGGCTGAGAGGGCCCGTGCGCCTGGCTGTGCGCGTGCGCGCCGTGGTCATGGGCGTGGGCGTGATCGTGCGGGTGGTCGTGATCGTGCGGGTGCGGGTGATCGTGCGGGTGCGGGTGGTCGTGCGGGTGGTCGTGGTCATGGTCATGGTCATGCGCGTGCGGGTGGTCGTGGTCGTGCCCGTGGTCGTGGGAGTGGCCGTGGCCGTGGCCCGTCAGTTCCAGGACGGCGAAGCCGAGCCCGGTCGCGATCAGGATGCCCCCGATGAGCGTGTCCTGCACGCTCTGGATGGTCGATCTGAACTGCAGGCCGACGGCGATGATCAGCGCGCCGAGGATCACTGAGACCAGCACGTGTGCCACCCCGGCCAGCGAGGCCAGCCGCGCGATCCTGCCCATCGGGTAGCGGCGCGTGCGCCCGACCACGGCCAGCGGCACCCAGTGATCCGGGAGCACGGCATGGCCGAACCCCACCCCGGCCGCCGCCACCAGCAGGACCGGCCCCGCGGCGCTCAAGCGCGCGCTCCGGCGTGCGGCGCCGGCTCCGCGTCCGCGAGCATCGCCCGGCGCAGGTGCTCAGTGTGAGAGATCGCCTCGACCAGCAGCGAGCGCACGTGCTCGTCGTGCAGTGAGTAGATCACCTGACGGCCCTCGCGCCGCCCCACCACGAGGCCCAGGTGGCGCAGGATCCGCAGCTGCTGGGAGACCGCCGGCTGAGCCATGCCGAGTCCCTCGGAGAGCTCGCTGACGGCGCAGGGCCCGGCGCCCAGCAGCGCGAGGATGCGGACCCGGCTGGGCGTCGCCAGCGATTGCATCGTCTCCGCCACAGAGCGCGCAAGCTCCGCGCTCAGCTCCGAGAGGTCGCTGTGGTCGCCGCGGCTCAACGGTCGCCCGGTGTCGTGGATCGATGAAGCATGCGCGCATTATTGCATGCGCATCTATGCATGAATGGTTTGCGCAGGGTGACAGCGCCACGCGCCCGCCCGGAGGCTCCGGATCAGAGGGTGGCGAGCTCCGCGGTCGGCGGCTCGTCGGTCGCCAGCGCCTCGGCCAGGCCACGCAGGCCGCGGGAGACGTGGGCGCGTGCGGCCTGCTCAGAGCAGCCCAGCGCGTACGCGACCTCGTCGTACTCGAGCTCATCGACGATCCGCAGCCGCAGGGCGCGGTGGCGCTTGGGCGGCAGCGTGCTCAGCGCCCGGCTGAACACCGAGCGCAGCGACTCGCGGTCGATCACGCGCTCCAGCTCCTCGTCGGGAGCGCTCACACGCTCGGTGCCCGCACGGCGCAGGCGGTCCAGCGCGCGCCGCTCCACCGAGCCCGACCGGTAGTAACCGGCGAGCATGTTGCGCGCGATCCCGAAGACCCACGCCTCGCTCTCGGCGCTGCTCACGCCGCGCCGGGACTGCCAGTTCTCAAAGGCCACAGCCCAGCACTCCGCCCACAGCTCGGCGGCGACGTCGCAGTCGGGAACCCGCCGGCTGAGATAGCTCATCAGCCGGCGGTTCAGCCGGTCGTACAGCTCGACGAAGCCCTGGCTCGGTTGCTCGGTGTCGTGGAGCACGCAAGAAGCATGAAGCGGCTTCCTCAAGCTCAAACAAAGCGAAGCTGAATGTCACATCAGCGTCAGTTCGAACCACTTAACGCTTGTGAGCTCTCTCTCCGAACCCCGGGTGCGGCCGCACGCCGCCGCCGTGGCCACGCTGGATCAGCAGCTGCGCGCGCTCGAACGGCGCCCGCGCCGCCGGCCGCGGATCCCGGCGCCCGTGCAGTTCGCGGTGATGGTCGCGCTGGTCAGCGTGCAGCTCTGGATCGATTACCGCCAGGGGCTGATCTCCGACCTCTCGAAGCTCTACTTCGTGCACCACCTCTACACGCACCCGTTCCCCTACGCGCAGGTGCGGATCGAGTACCCCGTGCTGACCGGCGTGTACATGACAGCCGCCGCGGCGCTGACCCACGGCCTGCACGCCTACATGGTGCTCTCCTCGCTGGGGCTCTGGGCGCTGGCGATCGGCTGCCTGACGGTGCTTTGGAGCAGCTCACGACGCGCCGCCTGGGCCTTTGCGCTGTGCCCGCTGCTGCTCGTCTACTCGCTTTTGAACTGGGATCTGCTGGCGATCTTCCTGATGCTGCTGGGCTGGCGCGCGTGGCAGCGTGAGCGCTACTCACTGAGCGTCGTGTGGCTGACGCTCGGCACCTTCGCCAAGCTCTATCCGGCGTTCCTGCTGGCCCTCTGCCTGGTGGAGCTCGCGCGTCGCGCCCGGGCCGGCGAGCTCAGGCGCGCCCAGCTGCTGCGACCGCTGCTCAGCGCCGCGGCGGTGACGCTGCTTCTCAACGGCCCGTTCGCCGCGCTGAACCTCCGCAACTGGCTCTACTTCTGGAGCTTCAACGCCTCGCGCAATGAGCACGCGGACCTGCTGGCCTGGCTGGGGCTGCTGCATGGCGTCGGGCCCGGAAACACCAACCTCGTGCTGAGCGCGATCGTGCTCGGTGCGATCGGTGCCGGGGCGCTCGCCGTCTGGCGCGGCGCGGCCACCCAGCACGTCGCCGCGCTGGTGTTCTTCGCGTTCATGGAGATGCAGAAGATCTACTCGCCCCAGTACACGCTGTGGCTGGTGGCCTTCGCGCTGCTGGCCGGTTGGGAGGTGTGGGCGCTGGTGGTGCTCTCGCTGCTGGGGCTGATGTCCTACGCCAACGCTGCGATCCACATCGAGGTTGTGCACCACGGCCGTTCGATGCTCTCCTGGTATGACGCGCGCATCGGACCCGCGGAGCAGGGCGTGCGCCTGGTCACGATCGCTGGCGTGGCGCTGGGAGCCGCCCACCGTCGAGCTGCCAGCGCTCCGCGCCTGGGCTCCGCGCTGGCGCCGGCGGCGGGGTCCTGAGCCGCGGTTCGCTCAGCCCTGCGCGTCGCCGCGCGGCTCGCCACCGCTGGGCTGCACCAGGCCGATCTCATAGGCCATCACCACCGCCTGCACGCGGTCCCGCAGCCCGAGCTTCGCAAGCACGTTTGAGACGTGGGTCTTGACGGTCGCCTCGCCCACCACGAGCGCCTCCGCGACCTCGGCGTTGGACATCCCGCGCGCCAGCAGCTCCAGCACCTCCCGCTCACGGTCGGTCAGCTCGCTGAGCGCCGTCGGCACCTGGCTGAGCGGCGCCGGCAGCCGGCGCGCTACACGGTCCAGCAGCTGGCGCGTGATCGCCGGGGTGAGCAGAGCCTCGCCGGCGGCGACGATCCGCACCGCGCGCACCAGCTCCTCAGCTGGCACGTCCTTGGTGATGAAGCCGCTGGCGCCCGCGCGCAGCGCCTCGACTATGTACTCGTCCAGACCGAAGGTCGTCAGCACCAGGACCCGCTGACCTGGCAGCCGCCGGATAGCCTCGATGCCGTCCAGCTCAGGCATGCGGATGTCCATCAGGATCACGTCGGGGCGGAACTCCCGCGCCGCGAGGATCGCCTGGTTGCCGTCCGCGGCCTCGGCCACCACCTCCATCTCGCCGGTGGCCTCCAGCACCGCCCGGAAGCCCGCCCGCATCAGCGGCTGGTCATCGGCTATCAGCAGTCGCAGCTTGTCCATCGTGTCCTATCCGAGCGGCAGTGAGGCGCTGACGCGAAATCCCGGCCCGCCGGCAACCGGCCCGGCGCTGAAGCGCCCGCCGAAGAGTGCCACGCGCTCCCGCATACCGACCAGCCCGTGCCCCTCCACGCCCCCGGCGCCGGGGCCCTCGCCGCCGGGACTGCCACTTCCATTCCCATTCCCGCTGCCGTCGTCGTGCACGTCCACCTCGATCGCCTCCGGGCGGTAGGTGAGGCGCACCTCGGCGTGGCTCGCGTGCGCGTGGCGGATCACGTTGGTCAGCGCCTCCTGCACGATCCTGTAGGCGGAGAGGTCCACCCCGGCCGGCAGCTCGCGCACCTCGCCATCCACCACCAGCTCCGTCTGCAGCCCGGCCTCGCAGGCCCGGGCCACGAGCTTCGCAAGGTCCCGCACGCCGGGTGCCGGGGCGCGCTCCGCCTCGCCCTCGGCGTGGTCGCCGAGCCGCAGCAGGCCGAGCATGCGGTGCATCTCGGAGAGCGCCTCACGGCCCAGGTCGGCCACGATCCCGAGGGCCGCGTGACCGCCGGGATCCTCGCCGGTGGCGGCCAGCGCCTGCGCCTGGACGACCATCAGCGAGACGTTGTGGGCCACCACGTCGTGCAGCTCACGCGCGATCCGCACGCGCTCCTCCGCAACCGCCTGGTCGGCCAGCAGCTCACGCTCGCGCTCCAGACGGGCGGCCCGCTCGGTGAGCCCCTCAACGTACTCCGCGCGGGTGTGCACGTAGAGCCCGGCAGCGACCGGCAGCGCCACCGCCACGCTCAGCGACAGCAGCGGCGCCAGGCCAAGCTGGTCGCCGTGCAGCGCGTGCATCGCGATCAGCGCCAGCACCGTCGCCCCACCGCCGGTGAGCGCCAGCTTGCGGGCGCGGTACTCGGCAAGCGTGAACAGCGAGATCAGCACCGGCAGCATCACCAGCGGGCCGTAGCCGCTGATCACCGCGACCGCCAGGGTCAGCGCGAGCGTCCCCAGCGGATGGCGGTGGCGGATGCTCAGCGCCGTGAGGATCAGGATCAGCGCCAGTCCCAGCTCCCACGGGTGGGCCTGTGGCAGGTGGTGGTGGGTCCCGACGGCGATCGCGGCCAGCCCCTCGAGCGCCACGAACGCCACCGGCCCGTAGTCGAACAGCCAGGCCGGCAACCGCCATCCGAGCGCGGTGGTCAGTGGGCGCTGCACGCCCCCAGCGTAATCAGCCGCGCGACCGGTCACATCGGGCGCGAGGCGGAAGCTCAGCTCATCCCTGCGGCGGAGCGGAACGCGCGCCGGTACTGGGCGGGGGTCATCGCCGTCTCGCGCCCGAGGTGCAACCTGAGGTTGCCGGCGCTCCCCAGCCCGCAGCGCTGCGCGATCTCCTCCACCGGCAGCTCCGTGGCCTCCAGCAGGCGCTTGGCCTCGAGCACCCGCTGGGTGGTCAGCCACTCCATCGGCGTCATCCCCGTCTCCTCCTGGAAGCGCTTGGTCAGCACCCGCGTGTTGACCTGGGCCTGGGCCGCCAGCTCGGCGACGGTGATCGGCCGGTGCAGCTCTCCGATCGCCCAGTCGCAGGTCGATCCGAGGTTGCGCAGGCCGCCTGGCAGCGGGCGGCGCATGAACCGCGCCTGGCCGCCGCTGCGCTGCAGGGGTGCCACCATCCGTCGCGAGATCTGCGTGGCGACCGGCGCCCCGTGGTCACCGGTGACCAGGTGCAGGCAGAGGTCGATGCCAGCTGCGGCGCCGCCGCTGGTGAGCACCGCGCCCTCGTCCACCAGCAGCGCCCCGGGATTCACCGCGACCTTGGGGAAGCGCCTCGAGAACTCGTCGAAGTGCTGCCAGTGGGTTGTGGCGCCACGCCCGTCGAGCAGCCCCGCGGCGCCCAGCGCGAACGCTCCCAGGCTGATCGAGGCGATCCGCGCCTCACGCGCTGCGGCGGCGCGCAGCGCCGCGGTCACCTCGGGCCCGGGATCCTCGTAGGGCATGAACCCGGGCACAATCACGGTGTCGGCCATCCGCAGCGCGTTGAGGTCGGCGGTCGCCTGGATCCCGAACCCGGAGGTGCTCGGCACCATCCCGGGGTGGCCGGCGGCCACCAGGAAGGAGTAGCGGTCGCGCTCATCTGGGTGGCCGAAGATCTCCGCCGCGATCGCCAGGTCAAAGGCGACCACCTCCGGCAGTGCGAGTGCGACGACGCGATGCATTGCGGGATCCTAACCGGATCGCCTGCTCCCACCGGCCCGCGGCGGCGCGCGCGCGGATCGCGCGGCCGCGCGATCCGCGCCGTGGCTCAGGCGCGCGTGACGCGCAGCTTCGCGTGCATCCCCAGCGCCAGGTGCCCGGGCATCGAGCAGTAGAGCTCATAGGCGCCCGCCCGCAGGTGCCAGGTCGCATGGCTGATGTGGCCCGGCAGCGTGATCGGCGTGCGCCCCAGCACCGGTCCGACCATCTTGCCCCCGCGTCCCAGGCGCCGGATCCAGGCGTCGTGCATGTCCTGGCCGCGGTTCCAGAGCTCCACCAGCACGGTGCCCGCGGGGACGCTTGCCCGGGATGGCCAGAGCGAGAACTCCTGCGCGTCGATCAGCAGGTTTGAGACCGGCCGGTGGTGCCGGGCGGCGGGCACGGCGCCGAGCGCCACAGGCGCGGTGATCAACAGCGTCAGCACCAGCACCGCGACCGCCACCGGCATCGGTGCGGGGACCAACGCCGAGCCGCCGGCCCACCGGCGCGCGCCGCTGCGCCGCGGCGCGCTCACGTGATCAGCCGGTAGCGCTTCAGACGCCGCGCGTCGGGGATCACCGCGGCCGCGTCGTGACCGAACCACTGCTCGATCAGCGAGCACTGGACGGCGCGGAAGTCGACGTTCTCACGCTGGTTGCCGTTGACGTCGAGCCGGTCGAGCGGCGCGAACTCACCGACCATGCCGCCGTTCACGCGGCTGCCGATCAGCAGCGAGGTGCCGGCCGCCCCGTGGTCGGTGCCGTCGGAGCCGTTCTCCTGGGCCCGGCGGCCGAACTCAGACCACACGTGGATGATCACGCGGTGGTCCAGGCCCCGGGCCTCGAGGTCGGCCTGGAAGGCGGCGAGTGAGTCGCAGACCAGCTGCACGCCGCTCACGAACGTCTGCTGCTGGCTCGAGTGGGTGTCGAACTGCGTGTCGGTGGTGAGCGCCACGCAGTGCAGCGGAACCCCGTGGGCGATCATCGCCGCGAGTCCCGCCAGGCGCGCCGGCAGGTCGCCGGTTGCGGCCGCCGGGTAGCTGACTGAGCTGCCGTAGAGCGCGCCCGGGTTGGTCGCCGGCCCCGACCCGGAGACGTCGTGGACGTTTGACCAGGGCTTCAGCGTGCGCCGCACGACGCCCACCTCGGAGGCGGCGCTCGCCACCTGCTTGATCGCGGGGTCGCGGGAGTGACGCTGGTTGTCCCCGAGCCGCGAGGCGGTCTCGAGCGTCCATTCCGAGGCATCCCCCCAGACGCCGTTGAGGTAGACCGCGAAGTTGTTGGGCTGGTCGATCGCCGCCGTCGGATTGCGTGCGGTGGCCAGCGTCGGGTTCATCTGCCCGTCGAGTGAGAGCCCCTGGAACGGGTTGCTGGCGCTCCCGGCAACGTCGAGGTAGCGCCCCAGCCAGCCGGTGTTGAGCTCGGCGCTGGTGGCGCCGACCTCCCAGTAGTGGCGTGAGGTGAAATGCGACATGTCCGGGTCGGTGTAGCCGATGCCGGGAAAGACGGTGACCTTGCCGGCGTTGTGCAGGTTCGCCAGGGAGGTCGCCGCCGGGTGCCAGGTGAGGCTCGGGTCCTCCCGGAACTGCACCCCTGAGCCGGGTGCCACGGCGAGCGTCGGGCGCAGCCGCTGGTAGAGCGGGTCGCCTGCGGGCGCCAGCAGGGAGAGCGCGTCGATCCCGCCCTGCAGGAACAGCGAGACCAGGATCGGGCTGTCGGTCGGCCTGATCGCCGCGGCCCGCGCTATGCCGTCACCGAGCATCCCGTCGGTCAGCCCCGCGCGCTGGGCGCCGTAGACCGTCGCAAAGCCACCGACCATGGCCGCCAGGAAGCGGCGGCGGTCGATGCCGGCTCCCGCCGGCACGGGCATCCGCGGATCCCACTCGCGCGCCACCGGCAGGCGGCCGCTGGCCAGCACCCGGCGCACCGCCTGCGACCGTGCAAAGCCGTCGCAGTAAGGCTGCTGCGTGGTGCCGCGCGGCAGCACCGGCTCGGCGTCCTGCGCCGCTGAGCCCTGCAGCGGTGGCTGTTCGCTCATGCCGTCATCCAATCGGGGGTCATCGGGATCAGGTTGCGCAGCGCGTTCTGGCGCTGCTGGCGGAAGCCGACCTGCTGCCAGTCCTGGGTCTGCCCACGCCCGATGCGGTGACCGAGTTCCAGCAGCATCCGCTGCGCCGTGGCTGAGAGCGGCAGCCCTCCCCAGAACTCGATCGCGTGCCGGTATGCCTCGGTGTTGGTCTCGTGGATTCCGTAGTGGTAGTGCTTGCCCTGAAGCACGTGGTTCTGCAGCGCGGTGTTGACCGCCCAGAGCCGGCCGGCCCAGCGCGAGGTGTCAAGCCACTGCGCGTAGTTCCAGCCGGAGACGTTGGGGGGCTGGAACAGCACCTGGCCGGTGAGCGAGGCGATCCACGCCCAGGAGGTGGTGGTCACCGTCTGGCGGCTGGCGCGCAGCAGCCCCGCGGTCCACACGACCGGTGGGGTGACCAGTCGCGGGCCCTCGTAGAACAGTGGGTGCCTGAGGATCGCTTCGACAATCGGCCTGACCTCGAAGCCGCCGGCCACGTAGGCTCGCTCCAGTTCGCGGGCGGTCTGCTGGGGCAGCTCCGCGCCGACGAAGTAGCCCCACAGCTTGGCGATGAAGAACGACGCGTGGGTGGGGTGGGTCACCGCCAGCCGGCAGCTGTCGCGCCAGTCAAAGCGCCCCCGCTTGCCGAAGATCCGCTTGACCCCGTTGTCGTGCAGCTGCGGGTCGAAGCGGAAGTTGACCGGGCCACGGGCCTCGCTCCAGTCGTTGGTCCAGCCGGTCAGCGCCCGCGCGTTCTGGTGGACGTCCTGCTGGTTGTAGCCCCGGTCCGCGCCGAGCGTGAACAGCTCGAGCATCTCACGCCCGTAGTTCTCGTTCGGGTAGCCTCGCTCGTTGGTGTTGCCGTTGAGCCACAGCAGCATCGCCGGGTCGACCGTCACGTCCAGCAGCAGCCGGTGGAAGTTGCCCAGCGCGTGGCGGCGCATCATCCAGTTCTGCCTGATCATCAGCTTCGCGCTGGACGCCTCCTCGGAGGTAGCGAACCAGCTGTGCCAGATCAGCGTCATGCGTTCGATCAGCGGCTGATCGGAGCGCACCATCCGATCGAGCCACCAGCAGTGGTCATCACCCCAGACGTTGAGCGGGTCAAGCGGCCGCCCCTTCTCGTCGTGCGGCGGCCTGCCGATCAGCCTGGCGCGGCCGGCCGGGCGGGTGAGCGACGCGACCGCCGCGTCCATCCCCAGCCTGGCGGTCGCCTCCACATCACCCGGGCGCGGGCCGAAGCCCGCGCGCCAGAGCAGGCGGGTTGCCTGCTGCTCCCCGAAGCGGCCCGTGTAGACGGCTGTCGGCGAGGGTCCCAGTGGGCTTTCGGTCATGCGTTGGATCTCTGTCGGTGAACGCGGTTGGGTTGTCTGTGGCCGGGGTGCGCGGCGACCGCTCCCTGAGGTCCGGCACCTTAGGGGCGTCTCACTGATTCTCCGCGCGGGCTGGACGGAATGACGATCGCCCGGCGGGCTGGCGGCGCTCCCGCGCGCCCCGCACGCCCGCGACCCCGCCGCTCGCCCCGCCTCTCAGTTTGCGAGACTCGCCCCGATGCGGGCACGCGCTGGTGGAGCACTTGTGCTGGAGCGGTCACTGGCTGTGAGGCTGCGGCCGGCGGCCGGGCGCGTGCTGCGCCGTGCCGGGCGCTGGCGCGAGCTGGCCGGGCACTGGCAGCTGCTGACGCTGCTGCTGATCGGCGCGCTGGTGCGCGCGCTGTTCATGGTGGCCTTCTCCCCGGCGCTGTTCTTCCCCGACTCCTGGGGCTACATCACCTCGGCCTTCGCGCACGGCTTCCTCGGGCTCTCGCTGCGCTGGCCCGTCGGTTACGCGCTGCTGATCCGGCTGCTGACGCTCCCGGGCCGCAGCATCATCGAGCTGATCGCGGCGCAGCATCTGGTGGGGCTCGGCTGTGGGGTGGCGATCTACGCGGTGCTGCTGCGTGGCGGCCTCTCACGCTGGGCGGCGGCGGCCGCCGCATCGCTGGTGCTGCTGGACGGCTACGCGATCACGCTCGAGCAGTACGTCATGTCCGACACCTTCGCCTCGGCGACGATGCTCGGCGCGCTGCTCGCGCTGGCCTGGGGGAGGGTCGGCGCGCGAACCCCGCTGAGCGGCCGCGCGGCGGCGGTCTCCGGGCTGCTGTTCGCCGCCGCCGTGCTCCAGCGTGAGGCCGCGCTCTTCATCTTTCCGGTGATGCTCGCCTACCTGGTGTGGGTGCGCGCGCGCTGGACGCGGCTCGCCGTGTTCCTGGCGTGCGCCGCGATCCCGCTGCTTGGCTACGCGTCGCTGGTGGACCAGAAGTACGACGTCTTCGGGCTCGGCGCGGCCTCCGGCTGGACGCTCTACGGGCGGGTCGCGAGCTTCGCCGACTGCCGCGACTTCACGGTCAGCGCCGCCGCCCGGCCGCTGTGCGAGACCGCGGCTCAGCGCGCCGCTCACCCCAGCGCGCCTGACTGGTACATCTGGGGTCCATCGCCGGCGGTGCGCCTGTTCAAGCCGGCCAGTGAGTCGGTCGCGCAGAGCGCCGCCACCAACGCGCTGCTCGACAGCTTCGCGCGCCAGGCGATCCTCAGCCAGCCGTTGCGGATGGCCTCGGTGACGATCGCTGACTTCCTGCGCTACCTGACGCCCGGGGTGATGCCCTACGCCAACCCCGTGAGCGCCACGTCGCTGCCGGTGCGCCTGCGCCGTGAGACGATCCGCCGCGGGCTGATCCGCAGGTATCTGCCCGGCATGCGTCCCCGGATCAACCCCCCGGCCGCGCTGCTGCGCGCCTACCGCAGCAGGATCCACCTGCCCCGACCGGTGCTCGCGCTGCTGGCGCTCGCCTCGGTCGGCGCGCTGGCGCTGCGCGCGCCGGCGCGGCGGGAGGTGCTGCTGTTCTCCGGCGCGGCGCTCCTGTTGCTGCTCGGCACCGCCGCCACCGGCGGCTTCTCGCTGCGCTACCTGCTGCCGGCGGTGGCGCCCCTGGCGATCGGCGGGGCACTGGCCGGCGCTCAGCTGCGCGGCGCCTGGCGCGCCCGAGGCGACCGCTGAGCGGTCTGCGGGGCATGCTCGGCAGCGCGGATCGCGAACCGCTGCAGCCCCAGGATCTGGTGCTGACGATCGTCGGCACGCACCTGCGTGAGGCGGGCCAGCGGGCCTGGGCCGGCGGCATGGTGCGGATCCTCGAGGACCTCGACTTCACCACCGGTGCGGCACGCGCCGCACTGGGCAGGCTCGCCAACCGTGAGCTGCTGACGCGCGTGCGTGAGGGCAGGCAGGTCTTCTACTCGCTCACACCGCGCGCCGAGGAGCTGCTGGCCGAGGGGGACCGCCGGATCTTCGGGTTCGGGCGCGGCGCGCGCGAACCAGCGGTGCGGGCCGATGACGATGAGCTGTGGACGGTGATCTGGCACTCGATCCCTGAGGACCAGCGGGTCAACCGTGCGCGGTTCGCCTCGCGGCTGCGCTTCCTCGGCTTCGGCGCGCTGCAGGACGGCACCTGGGTGGCGGCGCGCAACCATGAGCTCGAGGTCCAGCGCCTGGTCAGCCAGCTGGCGCTGGGGGCGCACGTCTCGGTGATCGTCGGGCGCATGTCGCTTGACTCGCCGCCGCAGGCGTTGATCGGCCAGGCCTGGCGGCTCGAGGATGTGGGCGATCGCTACGCGCGCTTCCTCGCGGACTTCGCCGCGCTGCGGGACCCCGGCGCGCGCGAGCGGCTCTCCGCGGCGGCCGCCTTCAGCGCGCGCACGCTGCTGCTGCACCGCTTCCGCGCGTTCCCCTCGATCGACCCGGAGCTGCCCGCCTCGATCGACCCGCTGGGGGAGTTGCGCGCGCAGGCTGTCGCCTGTTTCGACGAGCTCTTCGCGGCGCTGCGCCAGCCGGCGACCGAGCACTTCTGGGCGACCGTGGGCCCGGACACGGCCGGCGCGGGCAATCAGTAGACACCTGACCCTGCTGGCATGTAGAGTGGGCGCCGATGAGCGCCTCCGCAGCTGACCGCGAGCAGCGCCCCGCAGCCTCGCCCCGGCGCGTTCTGGTCACGGGCGCCAGCCGCGGCATCGGCCGCGTGATCGCGCAGCGCTTCGCCGCGCTGGGTGACCAGGTGGTGGCGGTGGGGCGTGACCGGGCGGCGCTGGATGCGCTCGCACAGGCCGGCGGCGCGCACGTCACCACGGCGGTCTGCGAGCTGACCGACGAGCAGCAGGTCGCCGCGCTCTTCGCGCGCGCCGGGCGGGTTGACGTGCTGGTCAACAACGCCGGCGTCTCCGACAGCTCGCCGCTGGGGCGCACGACGCTCGACTCCTGGCACTCGCAGCTGGCGGTCAACGCCACCGCCGCGTTCCTCTGCACGCGCGCGGTGATCGACGGGATGCGCGAGCGTGACCGGGGGCGCATCGTCACCGTCGCCTCGACCGCCGGCCGTGCGGGGGCCGCCTACGCCGCCGCCTACTGCGCCTCAAAGCACGCCGCTATCGGGCTGATGCGCTCGGCGGCGGCGGAGCTGGCCGGCAGCGGCGTGACCGCCAACGCGGTCTGCCCCGCGTTTGTCGACACGGAGATGACCGCGCGCTCCGCGCAGCGCATCGCCGCTCACACCGGGCGCACGCCGCAACAGAGCCTGCAGGCGCTTGCGCGGCTCGCGCCGCTGGGACGGCTGGTGGCGCCGGCGGAGGTCGCGGAGGCCGTCATCTGGCTGGCCTCGGAGGCGGCCGCGGCTGTCAACGGCCAGGCAATTGTGCTCGACGGAGGGGGGATCCAGACATGACGCCGTTTCGCGCGTCCGCGCCGCTCACGCGTGAGTGGCAGCACTTCAACTACAGCGTCGCCGACGGCGTGGCGCGCGTCACGCTGAACCGCCCGCAGCGGCTCAACCCGTTGACCTTCGACTCCTACGCGGACCTGCGTGACCTGTTCACCGAGCTGCCGCTGCACGGGGACGTGCGCGCCGTGATCATCACCGGTGAGGGCCGTGGCTTCTGCTCCGGAGGCGATGTGGAGGAGATCATCGGCGAGCTGCAGCGGATGGCGCCGGCGCAGCTGCTCGAGTTCACGCGCATGACCGGACTGATGATCAAGGCCGTGCGCGACTGCCCGCTGCCGGTGATCGCCGCCGTCAACGGGGTGGCCGCCGGCGCCGGCTCGGTGCTGGCGCTGGCCGCGGACTTCCGGCTGCTGTCGCAGAGCGCCTCGTTCGCCTTCCTCTTCACCCGCGTCGGGCTCTCCGGCGCCGACATGGGCGCCGCCTACCTGCTGCCACGGATCGTCGGCATGGGCCGCGCCACCGAGCTGCTGATGCTCGGTGACCGTGTCAGCGCGGAGCGCGCGCTGCAGATCGGCCTGGCCACCGAGGTGGTGGCGGATGAGCAGCTCAGTGAGCGCGCGCAGGCCCTGGCCCGGCGCCTGGCGGACGGCCCGGCGCTGGCCCACGCCACCACCAAGACGCTGATCTCGCGCGAGCTCGACATGGATCTGGCCAGCGCGATTGAGCTGGAGGCCTCGACCCAGGCGCTGCTGATGCTCTGTGAGGACCACCGCGAGTTCTACGCCGCATGGTCTGAGCAGCGCCAGCCGCAGTGGCGGGGGCGCTGAGCATGGAGCATCAGATCGTCAACGCGGCAGAGCTCGGGGAGCCGTCGGGCTACGCGCACGCGGTCATCGCCCAGTCCGGGCGCACCGTCTACCTCGGCGGCCAGACGGCGCTGCGCGCCGACGGGCGGATCCACGGCAGCACCCTGCCAGAGCAGTTCACGCTCGCCGCCGCCAACCTGCTCAGCGCCCTGCGTGAGGCCGGCGGTGAGCCCGAGCACATCTGCTCGATGCAGATCTTCGTGACCGATCCGGCGGACTACCGGCGCCAGCTGGCGGAGCTCGGGCGGTGCTGGCGTGAGCACTTTGGGCGCCACTACCCGGCGATCGGTCTGTTCGGGGTCACGCGCCTGTTCGATGAGCAGGCGCTGATCGAGCTGATGGCAGTGGCCGTGATCCCGGAGAGCACGCGGTGAGCGGCGAACCCACGCAGGCCCACGGCGCCTCGCCCCCGGCGTCGCCCCCGGACCCGCTCGACGCGCATCTGAGCGCATCCCAGCGGGCGCTGCTGGCGGACAGCGAGCGGCTGGCGCAGAGCGTCTTCGCGCCGCTGGCACAGGGCGCCGAGGAGGGCCGCGTGAACCGCGCCCTGCTGGCCGCGCTGGCGGCCCAGGGCCTGCTCGGGCGGCTCTTCACGCGCACCGCAGCGGGCTGGGGCACGGACGTCTCGGCGGTCGAGCTGTGCCTCATCAGGGAGGGCCTGGCACGCGGCTCCACCGCGGCCGAGACCGCGTTTGCGATGCAGGGGCTCGGCAGCTTCGCGCTGCTTCAGTGCGGCTCGCCTGAGCTGATCGAGCGGTGGATCCCGCGGGTCGCCGCGGGCACCGCGGTGGCGGGCTTTGCGCTCTCCGAGCCGCAGGCCGGCAGCGATGTGGCGGCGCTGCGCCTGAGCGCCACGCGCGACGGCGGCGGCTGGCGCCTGCAGGGCGAGAAGACCTGGATCTCAAATGCCCCGCAGGCCGACCTCTACACGGTCTTTGCGCGCACCGGCGAGGGGGCTGGGGCCCGTGGCCTGAGCGCCTTCCTGGTGCCCGGCGACAGCCCCGGTCTGAGCGGCGAACCGCTGGCGCTGCTCTCACCACACCCGATCGGCCGGCTGAGCTTCCAGGACGTCCACGTCAGCGCGGAGCACCTGCTCGGTGAGGTCGGCGGCGGCTTTGCCGTGGCGATGCGGACGCTCGACCTCTTCCGCCCGAGCGTCGGCGCGTTTGCGCTGGGCATGGCGCACGCCGCGCTGCGCGCGACCGTCCAGCACACCGCGCAGCGCCAGGCCTTCGGCGCTCCGCTGAGCGCCCGGCAGGCGGTCGCCCACCGGCTTGCAGAGCTCGCCACCCAGGTGCAGGCCGCGCGCCTGCTGGTGCACGGCGCCGCGAGCGCGTATGACGCGGGCCTGCGGCCCAACACGCAGCTGGCGGCGATGGCGAAGCTGATGGCCACCGAGGTGGCCCAGCGGGCGGTCGACACCGCGGTGCAGTTCCACGGGGCGAGCGCGCTCGAGCGCGGGCACCTGCTGGAGCACCTCTACCGCGAGGTCCGCGCGCCGCGCATCTATGAGGGCGCCTCCGAGGTCCAGCGCGAGATCATCGCCCGCGGGCTCTACGCGGCGCTGGCGGAGGACCGGCGATGAGGGTCGCGATCAGGGGCGGCGGTCCCGGCGGCCTCTACGCCGCGATCCTGCTGCGGCGCCTCGGTCACGAGGTCACGGTCTGGGAGCGCAACGCCGCGCAGGACACGTTCGGGTTCGGCGTGGTCTTCTCCGATGAGACGCTGAGCGCCTTTGAGGCCGCCGACCCGCCGACCTACGCGCAGATCACGGCGAGCTTCGCGCGCTGGGGGGAGATCGACATCTTCTACCGCGGGCAGCGGCGCACCTCCGGCGGGCACGGCTTCTCCGCGCTGGGCCGCCGCCACCTGCTGGGGATCCTGCAGGAGCGCGCCGCGGAGCTCGGCGCGACGCTGCACTTCAGCTGCGATGCCCCCGGTCTCGGCCCGCTGGCCGAGACCCACGAGCTGGTGATCTGCGCCGACGGCGTCAACAGCCAGTCACGGGCGCAGCGCGCCGACGCCTTCGGTCCGTCGCTGGAGCGCCGCCGCGCGAAGTTCATGTGGCTGGGCACGGACCTGGTGTTCGAGGCCTTCACCTTCCACATCGTGGAGACGCGCTGGGGCATCTTCCAGCTGCACTGCTACCCGTTCAACGAGCGCATGTCGACGTTCATCGTGGAGACCGACGAGGCGACCTGGCGGCGGGCCGGGTTCGATGCCAGTGAGCAGCTGCAGCTGGCCCCCGGCGCCAGCGACGAGGCCTCGATCGAGCTCTGCCGGGAGCTCTTTGCCCAGCAGCTGGCCGGCCACCGCCTGCTCGCCAACAACTCCCGCTGGCAGAACTTCCACACCGTGCGCAACGCGCGCTGGCACGACGGCAACGTGGTGCTCCTGGGCGACGCCGCGCACACCGCGCACTTCTCGATCGGCTCGGGCACCAAGCTCGCGATGGAGGACGCCATCGCGCTCGCCTGGGCGCTGCGCGACGCCGCGCCGCGGGACAGCATCGGTGAGCTGCTGGGGCGCTACGAGGATGAGCGGCGTCCGGTGGTCGCCTCGACGCAGCGCGCGGCCCAGGCGAGCCTCGAGTGGTTTGAGGAGATCTCCCGCTATGTCGGCCAGGACGCTGACCAGTTTGCCTTCAACCTGCTGACGCGCAGCCGCCGGATCACCTATGAGAACCTGCGCCTGCGTGATGCCGGCTTCGTTGACCGGGTCGACGCCGCCTTTGCCGGGGCCCGGCCCCCCGGTCAGGACGGGGGCCAGGCGGCACCGGGGCGGTCCGCGCACGCCACGGGCGCTCCACAGCCGCGCACCCCGCCGATGTTTCACCCGCTGCGCCTGCGTGAGCTCGAGCTGGCAAACCGCGTGGTGGTCTCGCCG
This sequence comes from Actinomycetes bacterium, assembly GCA_021851525.1. Classification (GTDB taxonomy): domain Bacteria; phylum Actinomycetota; class Thermoleophilia; order Solirubrobacterales; family Solirubrobacteraceae; genus Palsa-465. Next base: position 16,688 of record JAJZDA010000055.1, read on the forward strand.
ATGGACATGTACGCGGCGCAGGACGGGCTGGTCGGGGACTTCCATCTGGTTCACCTGGGCAGCCGCGGGGTCGGCGGCGCCGGCCTGGTGATGACGGAGATGATCTGCGTCTCCGCGCAGGGCCGGATCACGCCGGCGTGCGGCGGCCTCTACCGCGACGAGCAGATCGACGGCTGGCGGCGGATCGTTGACTTCGTGCACCGCGCCGGGAGCGCCCGGATCGGCGCGCAGATCGGGCACAGCGGTCGCAAGGGCGCCACCCGCGTGCTGTGGGAGGGCGATCACGAGCCGATCGAGCGGCCCTGGGAGCTGCTGGCACCCTCACCGCTGCCGTACTTCCCGCACAGCCCCGTGCCGCGTGAGATGGACCGCGCCGACATGGACATGGTGGTGGAGCAGTTCGTAGCCGCCGCCAACCGTGCGGAGGTGGCCGGGTTTGACCTGCTGGAGCTGCACATGGCGCACGGCTACCTGCTCTCCTCGTTCCTCTCGCCGCTGACCAACCGGCGCGCAGACAGCCACGGCGGCGAGCTCGCGGCCCGCGCGCGCTTCCCGCTGGAGGTCTTCGACGCCTGCCGTGCGGTCTGGCCGCAGAGCAAGCCGCTGAGCGTGCGGATCTCCGCGACCGACTGGGCTGATGGCGGCTTCACCGCAGATGACGCAGTCGCCTTCGCGCGCATGCTGGCGGCGCGCGGCGCTGATCTGCTCGACGTCTCCAGCGGCCAGGTCTGGCCCCAGCAGCGCCCTGAGTACGGGCGCAGCTACCAGACCCCGTTCGCCGACCGCATCCGCAATGAGGTCGGGATCCCGACGGTCGCGGTCGGCGCCATCTCGAGCCATGAGGACGTCAACACGATCATCCTCTCCGGGCGCGCCGACCTCTGCGCGCTGGCGCGCCCGCACCTCTATGACCCCTACTGGACGTTGCACGCCGCCGCCGAGCAGGGCTACGAGGGCGCGCCGTGGATCGTCAACTACCGCTCCGGGTCCAGGCGCCCGAATGACGGCCGTGACGCCGCGCCCAGGACGCTGCGCTCCTTCGAGGCGCCGCGCGCGGCCCCGGTGCGCCGCTGGCGGCCGGCCGTGGCAGCCGCGGGGGAGCGGTCCCAATGACATTCTGCATGGCGCCTCGGTGATGTGTGTAGGATGCCCGGGCACGAGCTCTGAGACCCGCCGACAGGAGGCCTGAAGCATGCCAAGTTCCAGCGTGACCGATCTGAGTGCCGCGCTCGCGGACGGATCCGTGCAGGTCATCGACCTCACCCAGCCGCTGTCGGAGTCGACCCCCGTGCTGGTGCTGCCGGAGCCGTTCGCCAACACGCCGCACCTCTCACGCCGCACGCTCAGCCGCTTTGACGACGCCGGCCCGGCGTGGGCCTGGGACGTGCTCGAGCTCGGCGAGCACACCGGCACGCACCTGGACGCGCCGATCCACTGGATCACCGGGCGCGAGCGTGAGGACGTGGCCTCGATCCCGCCGGCGCGGCTGGTCGGGCCCGCGCGCGTGATCGACCGCAGCGCGCAGGTGGCGGCTGACAACGGCTACCTGCTGAGCGCCGCGGAGTTCGAGGCCGAGGAGCGTGAGCACGGGCCGATCGAGCCCGGGACCTGGATCTTCTTCCGCACGGGCTGGGGGGCCCGCGCCAACGACGAGGCGGCGTTCCTGAACGCCGGCCCGGCGGGACCGGTGACCCCGGGGCCCGACGTCAGCGGCGCCAGGTGGCTGGCCGACCATCCCAACGTCGTCGGTTTCGGCGTTGAGACGGTCGGCATCGACGCGGGCGCGGCGGGTGGCTTTGACCCGCCGTTCCCGGTCCACAACTTCCTGCTGGGGCGCGGCCGCTACGGCCTCACCCAGCTGGCCAACCTCGAGGCGCTGCCGCTGAGCGGCGCGCTCGTCGTGGTCGCGCCGCTGAGGCTCGTGGGCGGCACCGGCAGCCCCTCGCGGGTGCTGGCCTTCACTCCCCGCTGAGCCGCGCGCGGGCTCCTGGGCTCGCGCGCCCTCTCAGGCGTGTGAGCCCGGCGCCGTGCGCCGTGTCAGGCGTGCGAGCTCCGCGTCGAGTGCGGCGCCGCTCTCGTCGGCCAGCGCCGCGGCGCGCAGCTTGCCCAGGCGCTGCGCGGCGTCCTCTGACCCGGCCATCAGCCCCGCGGCACGCATCAGCTTGGCGAAGCTCTCGCTGCCCCGTGCCCAGGTCTCGCCGTAGCCCTTCAGCACGCCCTGGCAGCGGATCATCTCGCAGGCCATCCCGGGGTCGCTGGGCGCCACCTCCAGCGCCCGTGCCAGCCAACGCTCGATCTGCTCCTGCTCATGTGCGAAGCGCAGTGAGCGGGGGCGCAGCGGCCGCGCCCGCGCCAGCGTGCTGAGCAGCGCGTAACCCCAGACGGAGGTCGTGTTGAGCACCATCCCGCGCTGCGTCGCGCGCTCCACCAGCCGGCGGAAGGCAGCCGAGTCACGCAGCGCCGCACCCAGCCCGGCCGGCAGCGTGTCGGTGATCTCGTCGATCCGCGGGTGCAGGAACTCACGCACATCCAGCAGCTGGTCGGGCTTGGCGCGGGCCTCCTCACGCACGCGCGCCAGCCGCGCCCGGCGGGTCTTCTGGTGCGCCACCTGGATCGTGTCCTGGTAGCACATCCACAGCGCGATGTGGCGCGCCGCCTCGCGTGTGAGCTGCGCCTCGCCGGCGGCGTCAGGCTCCAGCGCGGCGATCCGCCGCACCCGCTCCAGATAGAGCTGCGCGTAGCCGAGGTCCTGGTATACCGCGGTCCGCACCAGCCCGTGGAGCACCGTCGAGCGGGCCCGCGGCGCCAGTGAAAGCGTCTGCTCTGCCAGGTCCCGCAGCGCCGGGCCGACCAGCGCGGCGGGGTCCTCCGCGGCGATCCGCGTGCGCCGCTCCTCCTCACTGGCCTTGCGCGCCTCGCCGGCCCGTGAGCTGCCCTGCCAGGTGCTCAGCGGCAGCGCCGCGCCCTGGGTGCCCGTCGCCGCGGTGGCGCCCTCCGCGCTGGCG
>JAJZDA010000056.1 GCA_021851525.1 Actinomycetes bacterium
GGCCGCGCGCCGGCCGGGCGTCGCCCTGCGCCAGAGCGTCCTCCTCGGTGTGGGCCAGGCGCTTGGTCATCGCCGAGGTGCGTCCGCCGCGCGGCTGCTCCTCCTCGAGACCGAGGTCACGCTTCATCTGCTCAAACTCCGCCGCCGAGACACTCTCGGGCTCAACCTCGGTGATCCGGCCCAGGCGCCGTCCGCGGCCTGCCACCGGCTCCACGTCACCGCCGTCCGCGTAGGCCGGCACGTGGCCGTGCTCCGCGATCAGGCGGGCGCGACGGGCGCGGAAGCCGGGCTCACGCTCCTTCCAGTGCGTCAGCACCGGCGAGGCGATGAAGATCGAGGAGTACGCACCTGAGGCGACACCGATCAGCAGCGCGAAGGCGAAGTCCTTGAGCGTGGTGCCGCCGAAGATCAGCAGCGCGACCACCGGCAGCAGCGTCGAGGCGGTGGTGGCCAGAGATCTGGTCAGCACCTCAGACATGGAGCGGTTGACGATCTGGGAGAAGGCCGCGCGCGGCATCCGCGGGACGTTCTCACGGATACGGTCGAACACGATGATCGTGTCGTACATCGAGTAGCCGAGGATCGTCAGGATCGCGGCCACCGTGTCCGCGGTCACCACCCTGCCGGTGAGCGCGTAGACGCCGACGCTGATCAGGATGTCGTGCATCAGCGCGATCATCACCGGCAGCGCGAACTTCCAGTCGAAGCGCAGCGCCACGTACAGGGAGATCACTATCAGTGAGACGATGATCGCGGTGATGGCGCTGTTGGTGACGGTGGAGCCGAAGAACGGACCGACCGAGGTGCTGTTCACGCCGGCCGCGCCGCCAACGATCCCGTACCTGCGCTGTAGCGTGTTGCGGAGGTTGTCGTAGCGCTTGCTGCTCAGATACTTGGACGAGATCTGGAAGTCATACTCGCCGGCCCGCTTGCCCTTGATCGCCTGCACGGTGACGTCGGAGCCGCCGGCCGCGGTGACCGCGTTCTTCAGGTCGGTGACGTTCGCCCGATGCTGCAGCTTCACAGTCAGCTGGGTGCCGCCGGTGAAGTCGATGCCGAGGTTCAGGCCGCGGCCGCCGATCGCCAGCGCGCCGACCAGCAGGATCAGGCCGGACATCGAGAAGAAGTAGCGGCTGGCGCCCATGAAGTCGTAGCGCCAGTACCGCTTGCGGGTTCCGGCGCCCAGCGCCGAGGGGCTCTGGATCGACTTGGTGTCGCCGAGCGTCATCAGGATCGCCTGGGTGGCGAGCACGGCCGTGAACAGCGAGACGAAGGTGCCGACGCCGAGCGTGAAGGCGAAGCCCTTGACGTCGGAGGTGGCCAGCACGAACAGGATGAACGCGGTCATGATCGTGACCACGTTGGCGTCGATGATCGCGGTCAGGCCCTTGCGGTAGCCGGTGATGATCCCCTGGCGCACCGACCGGCCCGCGCGGATCTCCTCCTTGACGCGCTCGAAGATCACGATGTTGGCGTCGGCAGCGACACCGATCGTCAGGATCAGACCGGCTATCCCGGCCAGGGTCAGCGTGATCGGGATCAGCTTGATCAGCGCGAAGAAGTAGATCCCGTAGACGACCAGGCCGCCCACAGCGATCACGCCGAGCAGACGGTAGTAAGCGATCAGGAAGACGACGACGATCGCGAGTCCGACCAGCCCGGCGATCAGGCCCTGGTGCAGCGCCTGGGAGCCGAGCGTCGCCGAGACCTGGCTCTCGGAGATCTGCACGAGCTTGACCGGCAGCGCGCCCAGCCGCAGCTCATTGGCCAGCTGTGTGGCGGTGGTGGTGGTGAAGCCGCCGCTGATCTCGCTACCACCGCCCGTGATGCCGTTCGGGTAGACGGTGTACAGGATCTGCGGGACGCTCACCAGCCGGTTGTCAAGCGCGATCGCGAAGTGCTGGAAATAGTGCGCGGATCCGGGGCTGACAAGCTGGCCGCGCTGCGCGATCGTGTTGGTGACGTTGGAGAACTTCGTCTGCCCCGCGCCGTTGAAACCGAACGACACTGCGGGCTGCCCGCTCGAATCGGTCGAAGGCTGCGGGTTTGTGATCTCGCTGCCGTTGAGCGCGACGTTGTCCCGCAGCACGTAGTAACCGGCGGTGGGGTCGCCGAAGTTGGGCCACTTGGTGAAGCTGCTGGGCGCGGCCTCGAGCACGACCGTGCCGCGCTTGACGTGCAGCACCTGAGCCCCGGTGATCTCGGCCCTGCTGAGCCCCTGCTCCAGCAGCGCTATCTCAGCGGCGTTGGACTTGCCGGGCACGGCCGGCAGCGGCGGCGCGATCAGGCAGTGCACGCCCGCCTGCGGCTTGAGCTTGTTGGCAGCGTAGTACGCCTTGCAGGCGGAGCTGCCGGGCGCTCCGAACAGGAAGTACTCACCGTCGGATGCCTGGTCACGCGCCGCGTGGTAGGGCTGCTTGGCGGCCAGCTGCACCGCGGGGTAGAGCGGCATCGCTCCGGAGGCGCTGCTCGCCGTGCCCGCACCGGTCGTGGCCTGGCTGAGCGCCAGCGCGCTGGAGTCGCCGAGCGGCAGCCCCTGGGCGGCCGTCTGCCCGGTCGGCGTGAGGACGTTCGCCTCCCAGTCGTAGAAGAACAGCTGCGCTGTGGTGCCCACCTGTCGCTCGGCCTCCACGACGTTGTGGACGTTGGGCAGCTGAACGTCGATCAGCGTCTTGCCCTCGGTCTGGATCTGGGGCTGGGTGACACCGAGCTGGTTGACGCGGTTGTTCATCACCGTGACGGTGCGCTGCATCGCGGCCGAGGTGATCACCGGCAGCTGCGGTGTGGGCTCGGCGCGATACACGAGCTCCACCCCGCCCTTGAGGTCGAGACCCAGGACTGTCTTGCTCGTCGCGATCACGGCGACGGAGGCGGCGATCAGGCCCGCCACGAGGAGCAGGACGAGGCCGTGGCGTTGGCGGTCAGTCATTGCTGGAGCGTGATGCTAGAAGACCTGGGCCGTGAACGCCGCGCAGCGGCGCTCAGTGACCGTTGGAGGGGGTCAGGACAACCAGCACGCCACCCTCCTGGTCGTCGTATGCGGGGAAGATGTCGGCGGTGGCGGTGGCGCGCTCGGAGCCGGCGTTGAGCGACACCGGCTTGCCGCCGACGCGCACCTCCCACTCCAGCGCGGTGGCGATGTGGTCGACGCCGTCAGCGAAGCTCAGCGCCAGCGCCTGGGTGAGCGGCTGGCCGATGGCGGCCTCCGTCCTCAGGCCGGTCAGCTCAAATGAGCCGCGGCCGCAGTCCACGATCCTGCCCTCCGCGTCGCACGCGAAGAACGCCGCGCCGGGTGCCGGGTAGTAGTCGTCGAGCAGCTCAAAGAGGTAGGCGAAGCCGCACTTCTCGCAGCCGCGCGCCTCACGCCTGAAACCGGCGTTGCGATCGGTGCCCATCGACCGGTTGCCGCAGTGCGGGCAGATGAAGTAGTGCTCATGAGACATCCGCGCTCAGGATAGACGCGAAATCTCAGATCAGCTTCAGAGGCTCGAGCGGCTCCAGACCGAGGTGCGCGAAGGCCCGTGCGGTCGCCGCGCGCCCACGCGGCGTGCGCTCGATCAGCGCCCGCTGCAGCAGGTAGGGCTCATACACGTCCTCAATCGTGTCCTGCTCCTCACCGACGGCGGCCGCCAGCGTCGAGAGCCCCACCGGACCGCCGCTGAACTTCTCACAGATGGTGCGCAGGATCTCACGGTCGAGGCGATCCAGGCCGAGGTGGTCCACCTCCAGCAGGTCAAGCGCCGCAGCGGCGATCTGCTCGGTGACCACCCCCTCGCCGCGCACCTGCGCGAAGTCACGCACGCGCTTGAGCAGCCGGTTGGCCACGCGTGGGGTGCCGCGGCTGCGCTGCGCCACAGCCACCGCGCCGCCATCCTCGATCTCAACGCCCAGCAGCCGTGCGGAGCGGCGCACGATGCGTCCGAGGTCACGCGCGTCGTAGTGGTCGAGGCGGTGCTGGATCCCGAAGCGGTCGCGCAGCGGCGTGGAGAGCAGGCCGGTGCGCGTGGTGGCGCCGATCAGCGTGAACGGCGGCAGGTCGATCGTGACCACCCGCGCGCCCGCGCCCTGACCGACGGTGATCGGCAGCGTGTGGTCCTCCATCGCCGGGTAGAAGGTCTCCTCCAGCGAGCGCGGCAGCCGGTGGATCTCATCGACGAAGAACACCGAGCGCGGCTCGAGCGCCGTCAGGAAGGCGGCCACGTCGCCCTTGCGTTCGAGCGTCGGGCCGGCGGTCTGCACGAACGCCACCCCCAGCTCAGCGGCGACGATCTGCGCCAGCGAGGTCTTGCCGAGCCCTGGCGGCCCCGCCAGCAGCACGTGATCAAGCGCCTCGCCGCGATTGACCGCGGCCGCGATCGACACGGCGAGCTGCTCCTTGAGCGCGTCCTGCCCCACGAAGTCATCCAGCCGGCGCGGGCGCAGCGAACGGTCGAGATCGTCCTCGGGCAGCTCCTGGGCGGAGAGGATCGTCACCCGCGCACCCCTCGCAGCGCCTGCGCGATCAGCTCCTCCGCGGTCTGCGCCTGGAGGCCCTCCAGCAGCTCATCTACCTCCTGGGTGCTGTAGCCGAGCCCCAGCAGCGCATCGCGCGCCACCAGTCGCGGGTCATCGGCGCGCATCACGCTGAAGGCATCGTCCGGTGCGCTGACCCCGACCTTGTCGCGCAGCTCGACCACGATCCGCTCGGCGGTGCGCTTGCCCACCCCCTTGACGGCCTGCAGCCGCGCCGTGTCGCCGCCCGCCAGCGCCAGCACCAGCTCGCGCACAGGGCCGCCGGAGAGCACGTCGAGCGCGACCTTCGGGCCGACCGACTGCACGCCCAGCAGCATCAGGAAGAGGTCGCGCTCCTCCTCGGTGGCGAACCCGTAGAGCAGCAGCGCGTCCTCACGCGCGATCAGGTGCGCGTGCAGCGTCACCGGCTGGCCGACGGCGGGCACCTGCCGCAGCGTCTCGGCGGACACCGAGAGCCGGTATCCGACCCCGGCGCAGTCGACTATCACGTGATCAGCACGCCGCACCGCGACCGTGCCGCAGACCAGCGCGATCACGCCTCGCCCGCCGTGGCGTAGGCGACGGCTTGCGCCAGCGGAGCGCGGCTGGTGTCGCAGACCGCCACCGCCAGCGCGTCGGCCGCATGGTCGGGCTTGGGCGCCGCGGCGAGTCCCAGCAGCCGCGCGACCATCCTTCCCACCTGCGCCTTGTCCGCACGCCCGGAGCCGCAGACCGCGCCCTTGACCTGCTGCGGGGTGTAGGAGCGCACCGGCACGTTGCGGCGCCCGGCGGCGAGCAGCACCACCCCCCGTGCCTGGCCGACAGCCATCGCGCTGACGACGTTGGCGCCGAAGTACAGGTCCTCCACCGCCACGGCGTCGACCGCGAAGTGCTCGATCAGGTCACCGACGTCGCTGAAGACCTCGCTCAGCCGCTGCTCGAGCGGAGCAGCGGCGGCCGTCTCGATCACGCCGAACTGGATCGCGTCGAGCTTTGCGCCCTCGCTGCGCACAACGCCATATCCGGTGTTGGCAATTCCGGGATCCACTCCGAGCACGATCATGTGTTCGCATATTCTGCGTGCCCGCCCGGACGCCTGCGTCGCGCAAGCGCGGCGAGCCGCGGCCAGCCCTGCGACGCCGCGACCCCGGCGAGGATCGTCAGGTACGGGTCGACCGGGGCACGGAAGCGCGGCGTGTCGCTCTGCAGGAAGACCACCCCGAGATAGAGCAGCAGCGGCGCCAGCCAGATCCACCGCTGCCCGCGCCTCACCGGGGTCGTGAAGGCACCGGCCAGGGCCAGCAGCCCGATCACCCAGAAGGCGTACACCGCCACGTGGTTGGCGCCGGCCGAGATGCCCTGCCAGTACGCCGTCTGGTCGCTGCGGCGGAAGCCGGCCACATCCAGCAGGCGCTCGGTGTTCCACAGCCAGACCTGCGCCACGTAACCCGGGTTGTGCTCGATGAACCTGATCGCCAGGGCGGTTGCGCGCGAGTTCTGCGTGACCTCGCTCTCCCCCGGCGTGTGGAAGACCGCGTAGTAGTACGGCAGGTTCCAGGGGATGATCCAGACACCCCGGTTGACCTTGCGGTGCTGCGTGGCGCTGTTGTAGGTGCCGGCCAGCGTGTTGCCCAGCGAGAGCGAGATCGGGACGAACGCATGGAACTTCACCGCGTTGCGGACCGTCCACGGCGAGATCACCAGCGCGCAGACCGCCAGCAGGCTCACAAGCGGGGCGAAGGCGCGCCACGCGACGCGCCGCGGCGCGCGCAGGCGCAGCCCCCCGCGCGGCCACAGCCCGACCGCCAGCGGCACCACCAGGATCGCGCCGTCGGAATGGGTCAGCCAGGCCAGGCCGGTCAGCGCCCCGGCCGCCACCGGCAGCCAGCGTCGCGGCCGATGGCGGTACTCCACCACGGCCGCCACCGCGCCGATCATCAGCGGCACCAGCAGCGACTCCGAGTCCAACGACGCCCCCACCTCGATCATCGCCGGGAAGACGGCGGCGATCGCCGCGGTCGCGAGCGCCGCGCGCCGGCCGAACAGCCGCAGCGCAATCAGCCCGAGCAGCCCCACGCCGGCGGAGCCCAGCAGCGCCTGCACGAGCCTTGGCATCTCGACGGTCGAGATGCCAAGGAACAGGAAGACCCGTGTCAACCCGTCGCAGAACGCCAGGAAGATCATGTAGAACGGTGGCCAGTAGGCGTCCGGCAGCGCCGGACGACCGGGGACGCCGGTCCCCGGCTCGTTGATCAGGCGATGGTGCTCAAAGATGTAGACGCCGCGCGCGTAGTAGTCGAGCGCGTCGTGGATCGGGGCGAACGAGCCGGTGCCCAGCACGTAGCCCACGCGCGCGGCGAGCGCCACCACCACCAGCCCGCCGAGCTGCAGCCGCAATGGATGCAACCGCCCCCACGCGCGGATCGCCCCAGCCCACGCCGAGACACGCGCGGGGCCGCTCATCGCAACCGGCAGCGCAAGAGGGTCGCGACGGTGCGCACGCCGTCGTAGGCGGTGAGCTTCTTGCCCTCCTCGTGTGAGCGCGCCCGGTAGTGCACCGGCAGCTCGAAGATCCGCTCCCCGCGCGACAGCAGCCGCGCGGTGATCTCCGGCTCGATCGTGAAGCCGCTGGCGGTCAGCTCGAGGCTGCGGAAGAGCTCGGTGCGGATCACCTTGTGGCAGGTCATGATGTCGTGCAGGTAGACGTTGAACAGCAGGTTGCAGACGAGCGTCACGCCACGGTTGCCGATCACGAACCAGAATGAGTGCGCGCTGTACCCGTCGAACGCTCGCACCCCGAACGCCGCGTTGGTCTGCCCCTCGATCAGCGGCGGCAGCAGCAGCGCCAGGTCAGCAGGGTCGTACTCGAGGTCGGCATCGAAGATCGCGGCAAACTCCCCGGTGGCCTGCTCCAGGGCGGTGCGCACCGCGGCGCCCTTGCCGCGGTTGCGGTCATGTTCCAGGTAGCGCACGCGCGCGTCCCAGCCTCCGGCACGGAGGATCTCACGGGTCCCGTCGGTCGAGCCGTCGTCCACCACGATCAGCTCGAGCTCGGTCGGCAGCTCGGTCTCGAGCACCGCGGCGATCGCACGCTGCACGCGTTCGCGCTCGTTGTACACCGGCATCAGCACAGACAGCTTCAATTGCGACTCCCACACAGCGATTGCACACGGATACCCGCGCAGTCAGATCGCCCGCGAGCGCGCCGCAGAGTACGAATGTGACGTAAAGCCGGTGTAAAGGCGGGTGGCGGCGCCGCTGCGCCGCCACCCGCGCAACTCTTACTTGGTGACCTTCAGCAGGTCCACGACGAACACCAACGTGGCGTTGGCGGGGATCGTCGGCGGTGAGCCCTTCTTGCCGTAGGCGAGGCTCGGCGGGATGATCAGCTCGCGCCGGCCACCGACCCGCATGCCCACCAGACCCTTGTCCCAGCCCTTGATGACGGCGCCCGCGCCGAGCCTGAAGGGCCCGAAGGCCTGCCCCGGAGTGTCGCGCCAGGAGGCGTCGAACAGCTTGCCGTTGCTGTAGAGCTTGCCGACGTAGTTGACGCTCACCTGGTCACCGGCCTTGGCTGTCGCGCCGGTCCCGACAATCAGGTTCTTGATCACCAGCTGCTTGGGCGGTTTGCCGGACGGAACCTTGAACACCGGCTCCTTGGCGAGCGGCCCGCTCTTGGGCGTGGTGACGGTGGTGCTGGTGGAGGCCAGCGGAGTCGTGGTGGTCGCCGTCAGCGGCGCCTGTGTGAGCCCCTCGGAAGGGGCCAGGGTTACACCCGGGGCCTTGCTGCTGCTACCGCCGCAGCCGGCCAGACCCAAACCGATCGAAGCGGCCGCGAGGGCCGTGGTGGCTGCTTTGAGATTCATCGCTGGCGAGGGTAGCGAGCGGCGCCAAGAGGCGCCGCGCCGTCACCCCGCGATCCGCTCCAGAACGTCGACGTCGATGTCGTAATTGGCATGCACGGCGCCGACGTCATCTGAGTCCTCCAGCGCGTCGATGAGTTTCATAAGTTTCGCTGCGTCATCCTCCTGCAGCGGCACCCGAGAGCGCGGGCGCTGCGTCACGTCAGCGCTCTCGATCTCCACCCCGGCCCGCGTCAGCGCGTCGCGAACGGCGCTGAAATCGGCCGGCTCGGTGATCACCTCATAGACGTCGTCATCGAGCACGATGTCCTGCGCGCCGGCGTCGATCGCCACGATCAGGTCGTCCTCGCCGTAGCGCGCAGCGTCGACCACGATCACTCCCTGCTTCTCGAACAGGTAGGCGACGGATCCCGGCTCCCCGAGGCTGCCGCCGTTCTTGCCGACGATGTGGCGCACATCGGCCGCGGTGCGGTTGCGGTTGTCGGTCAGCGCCTCGATCAGCATCGCCACGCCGCCGGGGCCGTACCCCTCGTAGGTGACGGCGTCGTAGCTCTCCGCGTCGGCACCGGCGCCCGTGCCCTTCTGGATAGCCCGCTCGATGTTGTCCTTCGGCATCGAGGCGTCGCGCGCCTTCTGGATCGCCAGCCCCAGCGCGGCGTTGCCGGTGGGATCGCCGCCACCCTCCTTGGCGGCCACCGTGATCGCTCGCGCGAGCTTGGTGAAGTGCTGGCCGCGCCGCGCGTCCACAACCGCCTTCTTGTGCTTGATCGAAGCCCATTTCGAATGACCAGACATGAAGCGGAGTCTAAACGGAGCGCTGTGCGGATCACCCCCTCCGCAGGCCCGGCTAGCATCAGCCGCGCCATGAGTCTGATCAACCCTGAGGTCTTCAAGGCCTACGACATCCGCGGCATCCACGGCCGCGACATCGACGCCGCCGGCGCCCACCAGATCGGCCGCGCGTTCGCGCGCGTGATCGCCAGCCTGAGCGGCAGGCCGGTCACACAGCTGCGCCTCGGCCTGGGCCGCGACATGCGCCTCACCGCACCGGAGATGGCCGCCGCGTACGGCGCCGGCATGGCCCAGGAGGGCGCGCAGGTGCTCGACGCCGGGATGGTGGGGACGGAGATGCTCTACTACCTGGTCGGCTCGCGCGAGCTCGACGGCGGCCTGATGTGCACCGCCTCACACAACCCGAAGGCCTACACCGGCGCGAAGCTGGTCCGCCGGGGGGCGATCGCGCTCTCCGGTGACGAGGGGATCGGCGAGCTGAAGGAGCTCGTGGTCCAGGGACTCGACGCCTCGACGGCGCCCGGCGGCCAGGTGCAGCCGGTCTCGATCCAGACCGAGTTCCAGGAGGCGGTGGCGAAGTTCATCGACCCGGCAGCGGTGCGCCCGCTGAAGGTCGTGGTCGACGGCGGCAACGGCATGGCCGGGCCGATGGTCGGGCCGCTGCTTGAGCGCCTGGGGTTGGACCTGGTGCCCTGCTACTGGACGCCCAACGGTGAGTTTCCCGACCACGAGCCCAACCCGCTGCTGCCTGAGAACCGCGAGTTCATCATGGCGGAGGTGCTGCGCCAGGGCGCGGACCTCGGCATCGCCTGGGACGGCGACGCGGACCGCTGCTTCTTCATCGATGACACCGGCCGCTTCGTCGACGGTGACTTCCTGACGGTGATCCTCGCCACGGCGCTGCTGCGCACCCACCCCGGCGAGACCGTGCTCTACGACGTGCGCGCCAGCCGAGCGGTGGCCGACGCGGTCAGCGCGGCGGGCGGCGTGCCGCTGATGAACCGGGTGGGGCACGCCTTCTTCAAGACGCGCATGCACCGCGAGGGGGGCATCTTCGGCGGTGAGGTCTCCGGCCACTATTACTTCCGCGACTTCTACTGCGCGGACTCCGGCACGATCCCCGCGCTGCTGGTCCTGGAGGAGCTCTCGCGCCGCGGGGTCAAGCTCTCGGAGCTGCTCGCGCCGATCCGCAGCAGGTACTTCATCTCCGGCGAGATCAACTCGACGGTCGCTGACGCGCCGGCGAAGCTCGAGCAGCTCGCAGCGCACTTTGCCGACGCGCAACAGCACCGCCTCGACGGGATCTCGGTCGACTACCCCGACTGGCACTTCAACGTGCGCTCCTCCAACACCGAGCCGCTGCTGCGCCTCTGCCTGGAGTCGCTGCTCTCAGAGGCGGACATGGAGGCCAGGCGGGATGAGGTGCTGGCGCTGATCCGCTCCTGAGCGGCCGCCGCAGCGAGATGAGCGGCGCCGGCTCCGAGATCCATCAGCTGAGCATCCCCACGCCGTTCGCGGTGGGGCGGGTCAACTGCTATCTGCTGAGCGGGGAGCCGCTGACGCTGGTGGACACCGGCCCCAACTCCGGTACGGCGCTCGACACACTCGAGCTGGCGCTGGCCGCCCACGGAGTCGGCGTGGAGCAGCTGGAGCTGATCGTGCTGACCCACCAGCACATGGATCATGAGGGCCTGCTGGAGATCCTGCTGCGGCGCTCCGGCGCCCGGCTGGCGGCCTTCGCCGGGCTGGCCCAGTGGCTGGCGGAGTTCCCCGAGAGCTCGGCCGAGGATGACCTGTTTGCGCAGGCGGTGATGCGTGAGCACGGCGTGCCCGAGGAGATCGTCACGCTGCTGGGAGTGGTGGCCGCCGCCTACCGCTCCAACGGCTCGCGCGGTGACGTCACGCTCCCGCTGCACGACGGCGACCGGCTGACGATGGGCGCGCGCGAGTTCACCGTGCACCACCGGCCCGGCCACAGCCCGTCGGACCTGATCTTCCACGACGAGGTCTCCGGGCTGCTGATCGGCGGCGATCACCTGCTTGCGCACATCTCCTCAAACGCGCTTGTCAGCCGCCCGCTGGGCGCACCCGCGCACACGCCGCGCGGCACCCCGCTGCTGGATTACGCGCGCTCGCTGCGCGCCACGCGAGAGCTGGCGGTCACAGAGCTGCTGCCCGGTCACGGCGAACGCATCAGTGACCACGTCACCCTGATTGACGAGCGGCTGCGCCTGCAGCGGCGCCGCGCCGCGAAGATCCTCGCGCTGCTCGCGCAGGGGCCGCTGACCGCCCATCAGATCGCCCTGAGGATGTGGGGCAACACCGCCGTCACACAGGCCTATCTCACGCTCTCCGAGGTCCTCGGACACACCGACATGCTGCTCAGTGAGGGCCGCATCGCCACGCTCAGCGACGGCGGGGTGACGAGCTTCGTGGCGCTCTGAGCGACGCTCGCCGGCGGTGCGCAACACCGCCGGCGAGCGCACCTGCTCAGCGTCGCTTCACGTGAGCGTGGTCCGGCCGGTGGACGCGCCTGTGCCAGCGCCGCCCGAAGCCACCGCCGAACTGCTCCCCGGGCAGCGGCAGGGAGCCCGTGAGCCGCTCCGGCCAGAAGGGGATGAAGTTCCCCCCGCCGAGGTTCGACGGCAGCGCGGCGGCCGCCGCGTTCAGCGAGCCCGCGGTGTAGACGGTGCCCCAGCTGCCGGTGCTCACGCGCGTCTGCAGGGCCTGCAGGCCGGCGATCAGATCGGCCGGCGTGAAGTTGCAGTGCCCCTGGGCCTGCACGAACGCCTGGCGCAGCAGCTGCCCGGAACCTGCCTGGTTGACCAGTGAGCGGTAGTACGCCTCCTGCTGAACCGGCACGAGCTGATCGGAGATCGTGTGCAGGTCCAGCTCCGGCACCTGCAGGTGGCCGGTCGGCACCGAGGTCTGGCTGAGCCAGCGGAATGCCGACCAGTCGGGCCGCAGGTTGGCGTTCTGCTCGAGGCTCTGCAGGTCAGCGCCGAGGCTCAGGCCGGCCTCGTTGTAGAGCGCGCGCACCTCCGGGTAGTAGGAAGACTCGTGCAGCAGCCGGGCGAAGTCCACGCCCACCGTGCCGGAGCTCTCACCACCGGCCGCCGCCTCGATCTGATCGCGCGCGGTGACGATGAAGGCGATCGCCGGGAAGCCCCCGACGAAGTAGTCCTGATACTGCCCCTGCTCCTGCCCGGCGTAGTCATAGATGCTGGGGATGCTCGCGCCGCCCCAGGGCGAGACGTTGAGGAACGCCATCGCCAGCGCCAGCCGTGCCCGCCCCTGGGGCGTCTGCTGGGCGGACTGCGCCAGCGCCTGCAGCGCAAACGCGCTCCCGGCACTGTCTGAGAAGGTCGGCGGGCCGACCTTGAAGCCGGTCAGCTGAATGTTCTGCCCGGCTCCCAGCAGCTGCGTCATCGCGTACTCGCCGTCGAGCTGGTACTGGTTGAGGTTGTTGGCCCCGGCGACGATCCCGCAGGTGGTCAGCGCACCGTCCAGGCGGCCGTTCGAGTTCTGATCCTCCAGCGCGCTGATCAGGCCGCCCATCGAGGTGCCGAACGCGTAGACCCGATTCGGCTGCCTGCCCAGCACGGTCTGCTCGACCGTCGCGAGCGTCTGGAACTGGTCGTTGACGGCACTCCCCAGCCCCCACCAGGAGCCGGTCGGGTCGTACTGCGACCCGGCCAGCGCATAGCCCATGTTCAACAGCGCCTGCTTGGTGGTCGGATCGGGCGCGTCGGCTGCAACCAGCGGGCCGTAGCCGTGGCTGTAGAGCAGCAGCACACCGTTCCAGTTGGCCGGCACATCGGCGATCCACTGCGCACCGTCGGCCAGATGCCCCTGGTAGGCACCGGGGGTGGGCGCTGTCGGCGCGGCCCCCGCGGAGGCGCTGGCCACCGCACAGACCGCCAGCACCACTCCCACTACGCCGGCGAGCATTCGCAGCCGCGGGGGCGCGCCGGCTCGCCCGCTGACAGCGCGCCTGAGTCGGCGCGCACCGTTGATCCTGCCCATGACTCTCCTCTCTCCCCCGCCTGCGCCCGACGCCGGCATTCCCGGCGACGCTGTGACGCGCGGACAGAGTTGTCTCAGGTGACCTGATACAGCGCACCCTACGCTCAAGCTCAACCGAACGCAAGCGCCCGCTCAGCGGGCCCGCTACGCGGCGCTGAAGCCCGCGTGCAGCGCCCGCACGCAGCTGATCAGGTCAGCCACCAGTTGCGCCTGGCGAGAATCCGGGATCTCGGCGAGCATCTCCCGCTCCATCTCGGCGACGGCGGCCTCACAGGCGTCGAGCTGCTGCTCGCCGCGCGCGGTGAGGCTCGCCTCCAGTACGCGCCCGTGAGCCGCTGAGGGCGCGCGCGCAACCAGCCCGGCTCGCTCCAGCGAGGCAATCACCTCATGCATCGACTGCGGCGCCACGTAGCTGCGACGCGCAAGCTGCGCGTTGGACAGCCCGGCGGTGCGCCTCAGCACGGAGAGCGCCGTGTACTGCGGCCAGCTCAGACCGAACGGCTCGAGGCGCCGGTCGAGCTCGCGGCGCAGCGCGCGATCCAGACGCCCGACGACGTAGCTGAGCCGCGGGGCGTCCAGGTCGTGCTGCAGATCCTCCATGCGCGCACGGTAGCGGAGCACATCCGGCGCGGCAGCGGCCAGGTCACTGGGTGGGCCACGCGCCGGTGCCGGCCATCATCGGCGAGAGCGTCGCCTTGCCGCACGCCGGGACGCCGCCGTTGAGCGACACCTCGAGCGTGGCACTGTCGTTGGGCGCGATGATCTGCAGCGCCGAGGCCGTCTGGCAGGTGGTGTTGCTGCTCTCGGCAAACTGCGAGGCGATCATCCGGAACGACGCCTGCTGGCCGGGCTGCAGCGTGATCAGCGCCGCTGCCGTGGAACCCAGCAGGTCAGAGCTGGTGCGGAAGGCGTTGGTTGGCAGCTGCGTGCCGTTGCTGGAGAGGAACTGCACGCCGGGCCAGCCGTAGGTCTGACAGGCGGCATTGCTGATGTTGGTCACGGCGAAGCCGATCGCGATCGTCCCCGCGGCGCCGTTTGTGCCCAGGAAGCGCGGCTTGAGGTCGGCTGCCACACAGGCCGGCAGCGTCGCCGTGGTGGAGCTCGTGGTTCCCGTCGTGGTCGTGGAGCTGCCGGTGGTGGTAGTGGGCGTGGTTGTCGTCTGCGGCGTGGAGCCCGTGCCGGTCGTGGCCGGCGTCGTGGAGGTGCTCGGCTGCGTGACGGTGACCGTCACCGGGGGCCTGGTCGAGGTCTGGTCGGCGCTGTTGCTCGAGCTGCCACAGCCGCTGATCAGCAGCCCGCCGGTCACGGCCAGCCCGGCGAGCAGAAATCGGGTCAAACGCATCGCCTGCTCCTTCGCTCTCGGATGGCGCGTTCCTGCCTGGGCGGCGCGCCGGCGCCGCCCCGCACCTCAGTCAAGCATCCGCAGGAAGAAGCGGTGCAGGCGGTCCTCGCCGGTCAGCTCCGGATGGAATGAGAGCGCCAGCAGGTTGCGCTGGCGCACGGCCACAGGATGGCCGTCCACCTCCGCCAGCACCTGCACCCCGGGGCCGTGCTCGGCGATCCAGGGGGCGCGGATGAAGATCGCGTGCACCGGACCGCCGGCGACGCCCTCAACCTCGAAATCAGCCTCAAAGGAACGCACCTGGCGCCCGAACGCGTTGCGCTGCGCCAGCACGTCCAGCACGCCGAGGTGCAACCGGTCGAGCATGATCATCCCGGCGCAGGTGCCGAGCACCGGCCTGCCGCCGGCCGCGAACGCGCGCAGCGGCTCACCCAGCCCCTCGCGCTCGATCCCAAGCGTCATCACGGTCGACTCCCCGCCCGGAATCACCAGCGCCTGGAGGCCCTCCAGGTCGGCGGGCACCCGCACCTGGCGGGTGTCCGCTCCCAACCTGCGCAGGACCTTCTCGTGAGCTTCAAACCCGCCCTGCAGGGCGAGCACCCCGACCAGCGGCGCCGAACTCACCAGCCTCGCGTGGCGAGCTGATGCTCGGCGTCGAGCTTCGAGGTCTCGATGCTCTCCATCGCGCGACCGAGCCCGGTCGACGCGGCCGCCACGCGGGCCGGATCCGCATAGTGCGTGGTCGCCTCGACGATCGCGCGGGCACGCCGCGCCGGATCCTCTGACTTGAAGATTCCCGAGCCCACGAACACGCCCTCAGCACCCAGCTGCATCACTAGTGAGGCGTCGGCCGGAGTCGCGATCCCGCCGGCGCAGAACAGCACCACCGGCAGCTTGCCGGCGGCGGCGACCTGACGCACGAGCGGCAGCGGCGACTGCAGCTGCTTGGCGGCGGCGGGCAGCTCCTCCTCACCGAGCGTCGTCAGCCAGCGGATCTCCGTGCGCAGCTTGCGCAGGTGCGTGACGGCGTTGACGATGTCACCGGTGCCAGCCTCGCCCTTGGAGCGGATCATCGCGGCGCCCTCGCCGATACGCCGCAGCGCCTCACCGAGGTTGGTCGCACCGCAGACGAACGGCACCTTGAAGGCCCACTTGTCGATGTGGTTGATCTCGTCCGCGGGGGTCAGCACCTCGGACTCATCGATGTAGTCGACCTCCAGCGCCTCCAGCACCTGGGCCTCCGCGAAGTGGCCGATCCGGGCCTTGGCCATCACCGGGATCGTGACCGCCTCCTGGATGCCCCGGATCATCTCGGGATCGGACATGCGCGCGACGCCGCCGTCACGGCGGATGTCGGCTGGCACGCGCTCGAGCGCCATCACGGCGGCGGCCCCGGCGTCCTCGGCGATCTTCGCCTCCTCGGGTGTGACCACGTCCATGATCACACCGCCCTTGAGCATTTCAGCGAGGCCCGCCTTGACTGTGAAGGTCGCCTCGTCGCGGGGTGTGTGGCCGTTTGAAGACATGCGCTGAGTGTATCCGCGCCGCCCGCCTGCGCCTCGGCCAACGGCGCTCCGGGCACTTGTCCGGGGCGTCACGCCGCACGGCGGCCACTCACCCCGCCCGCTCTGCGTGTTCAATGATCGAGGTGGACGATGAGCAGGCCATCTACAGGCAGCTGGAGCGCTCCGTGCTGGCCAGCGGCTGGGCCCGTGGACCCTGGGATCCAGAGGCGCAGCACGGCGGCCCCACAGCCGCGATCCTGATGCGCGCGCTCGAGCAGCTCGATGACCTCGACGGCTCGCTGGCGCTCGCGCGAGTCACCTACGAACTGATCCGTCCGGCGCCGCTCGGTGAGCTCCTGGTGCAGGCGCGGATCGCCCGTCCGGGGCGGCGGATTCAGCTGCTCGAGGCCGAGCTGCGCACGCCGGACGGCACCGAGGTGGTGAAGGCGCGCGCGCTGCGCATCGCGCGCGCTCCGCTGGACGCCGGCGCGCAGCCGGCGCCGCCCCCGCCGGGGCCACACGGGCTGGAGGCCGATGCGCGCTTCGCCGCGGGCGCGCAGATGTACGTCGGCGGTGCGATCGAGGTGCGCATGGCCAGCGGCCACTTCTTTGAGCGCGGCCCCGCATCCGCCTGGTTTCGCCTGCGCCGGCCGCTGGTGCAGGGCGAGCAGCCCACCGCGCTGCAGCGGCTGGTGGCCGCGGCCGACTTTCCCAACGGCATCTCCGCGGAGGTCGATTGGGGTGAGTACCTGTTCATCAACCCCGACCTCACGGTCCACGTCGAGCGTGAGCCGCGGGGCGAGTGGATCGGCCTCGAAGCGCGCACGCGCATCGTGCGCGACGGGGTCGGGATCGCTGAGGCCGTGCTGCACGATCAGCACGGCCGCGTCGGACGATCGGTGCAGTCGCTCTACGTCGCGCGCCGCTGAGCGGGCTCGCGCCGCAGGCGAGCCCGCTCCCGCGGCCGGTTGAGCACCGGCACCGCCCGGCTACTTGAGCCTGAAGGCCTTGATACGCACGTCGTACTGCTGCGCGTCGCGGCTGTAGACGCCAAACGCCAGCGCCTGGATGATCGACAGCAGCGCCGTGTGCGAACGTACGAAGGCCGGTGTGTTGGAGGAGTAGTAGAGACGGATGCGCGCCATCCGGGCCACGTCTGAGAGGGTCGCGTCGGTGATCGCCAGCGTCTTTGCGCCACGGTGGCGCGCGAGCTTCATCGTGCGGGTGATGAGTGGGTGCGCACGGCCCGCGGAGAGCCCGATGACGAGCGTCTGCTCATCGATCCTGGAGAGCCGTCCGAGCGCCTCCTGAGAGGGGCTGGCGACAATCTCCGCGCGCACATCCAGCAGCATCAGCAGATGCCGCAGGTAGCTGGCGAAGAACGCCATCTGGTCGGTGCCGGCGATCAGCACCTTCTCAGAGGAGACGATCGCGTCGATCGCCGCCTCCACATCCGAACGTGAGAGCTTGTGCGCCGTGTCCTCGACGTTGACGTGGTCAGCCGCCAGCGCGGACTCAAACTCCGTGTGGTCAAGCGAGAACAGCGGTCCGCCGGAGACCAGCGCCTCACCAGAGGGCGGACGGCGGCGGTACTCGTCACGCGCGGCCTGCTGCAACTCCGGGAAGCCCTCGAAGCCGAGCGCCTGGGAGAAACGCACAACCGTGCTGGAGGATGTGTTGGCACGCCGAGCCAGCTCCTCCGCCGTCTGGAACGCGGCTTCATCGAGGTGGTCGACGATGTACTGAGCGACGTCCTTCTGCGAGCGGGAGAACTCGTCAAAACGGGCCGTGATGTACGCGGACAGGGCCTGATGGCCGTGGGGCGCCTCGGGGGCGACTGTGGTTGCGGATGCTTGCTTCATAGGCAGCGTCTGATTCGACGCTGCAAGCTGCCGTTCCTGCACGGCTATTTTCCGGTGCGCCAAATTCGGCGCTCCGCGAAGCGTCAGCTACTTGCCGTGAGCCGCGTCGTATGCACGCTGGCGCTCGAGGTTCTGCTCGCGCTCACCGAGCACCTGACCGACCGTGTAGGCGATCAGAAAGTTCGCCAACCCGCCGATTGCGACGACGAAGGTGAGCAGCAGCGCGACCGTCACGCCCAGCGCGCTGGGAGCCTGACCGAGGTCGAGCAGTGAGGGAGAGAAACCTGAAGCCAAGACGAAGTGCATGGCCGCGATCATACAGGCCGCGGCGACAGATGACCCTGCAAAACCGCTACCGTGCGGGCCGCGGCCCTGTAGCTCAGCGGTCAGAGCACCCGGCTCATAACCGGCGAGACGCAAGTTCGAATCTTGCCAGGGCTATCGCCTGCTACGTTCAATTGCACGGGCGACGCCGTCGCCCGTGAGGCCGTGCTCTCAGTGCCGCAACCGGCGGTTCGGGTCAGCAATTGCCTCCCGAACCAGCAGCGGTCCCATAGCACCGCCAGGAGAACCCATGTCTTCAAAGTCGTTTGCCGACCTCGGCGTGTCCAACGCTGTCGTCAGCGCCCTGTCCAAGCAGGGCATCACCGAGCCGTTCGCGATCCAGCGCGCCGTGCTGCGCGACGCGCTCTCCGGGCGCGACGTACTCGCCCGCTCGCCCACCGGATCGGGCAAGACGCTCGCCTTCGGCATCCCGCTGGTGGACCGCACCAGCGCCGAGGCCCGGCGCCCGTCGGCGCTGGTGCTCGCCCCCACGCGTGAGCTGGCCACGCAGATAGTCGAGGAGCTGCGTCCGATCGCCCACTCCCGCGCGCTGCGGATCACCGCCGTCTACGGCGGCGTCGGGCTGCTCAAGCAGGCCCAGGCCGCGGCCCAGGCCCACATCGTGGTGGCGACCCCGGGACGGCTCGAGGATCAGCTTGCGCGTGGCGCCTTCACGCTCGACAACGTCCGCACGCTGGTGATCGATGAGGCCGACAGGATGCTCGACATGGGCTTCCGTCCCGCGATCGACAGGATCGTGGCGCTGTGCCCGCAGTCACGTCACACGATGTTCTTCTCCGCCACGCTGGACGGCGAGGCCGGCAAGGCCGCCCGCCGCTACACCACCGAGGCGTCCTTCCATGAGCACGGCCCCAGCGAGAAGCGCGCATCGGCGGACGTCGATCACCGCTTTGAGGAGGTCACGCACGAGTCACGCATCGACGCGCTGGTGGCGCACCTGCGCGCCCCGCGTGAGCTGGCGCTGGTCTTCGTCAGGACCAAGCACGGCGCTGACAAGCTCGTCAAGAAGCTCGACGCGCACGGCATCCCGGCGCTCGCGATGCACGGCAACAAGAGCCAGCGCCAGCGTGAGCAGGCCCTGTCCAAGTTCGAAGCGTTCCACGTAGACACGCTTGTCGCCACCGATGTGGCAGCCCGCGGGATCGACGTCGAGGGCATCTCGCACGTGATCAACTTCGACCCGCCGCACGACAGCGAGACCTACGTGCACCGCGTCGGGCGCACCGGTCGCGCCGGCGCCACCGGGGTGGGGATCACGCTGGTCTCCCCCGACCAGCGCAAGGAGATCTCGCGGATGGTGGGTGAGCTCGGGATCGACGCCGGGCTGGCCGCGCGCACGCGACTCGAGGCCTCCGGCTTCAGGCGCGCGGAGCAGCCGCTGAGCACCGAGCCGCAGGCGGGCGCGGCGGGCGGCGCGCGCGGCGGCG